>JBOGTE010000210.1:0-3482 GCA_050692015.1 Candidatus Limnocylindria bacterium | reverse complement strand
ACGTAGAAGGCGGCGTACACCAGCGGCCCGAAGGCGCGCTCGACGTTGTCGCCGAACACGTAGAGGAACAGCAGGTTCCCGAAGAGATGGGCGAACCCGCCGTGCATGAACATCGAGGTGAGCAGCGTCAACTGGATGGGCTCGGGCCCGTCCGCGTGGGGGAGGGACTCGGTGGTCCCGTCCGGCAGCTGCACCGGCACCGGGCCGACGAGGTCCTCGCCCGTCGTGATCTCGTGAGGGATGGACGAGAACGCCATCGTGAAGGCGTCGTCGGGAAGCTGCAGCAGGAAGAAGACCGCGAGGTTCGCCGTGATGACCGCGAGGTTGACGAGCGGAATGCCGCCGCGCGGGTGAGCGGTGTCACCGACGGGGATCACTGACCGGTCGCTCGCGTCGTCACGACGCCGGAATGATGCATCCGGCGCGCCACGGCCGGTACAATGGTGTTCCCGGCGACGTAGCCAAGTGGTTAAGGCGGCAGTCTGCAAAACTGCTATGCGCGGGTTCAAATCCCGCCGTCGCCTCAGAGCGAGCTCCTAGGGTCGATCCGTCCCCTCGTCGCGGTAGAAGGACGCGCGGCGCCCTGCCGCGAGGGTCGTCAGCTCGGCGCCGCTGACGCCGTACCGCTGGAAGACGTGGCGGATGACCTCGACCCCGGCCTCGAACTCCGGCTGCACCACCTGCGAAGCGCCGGCGTCGCGCAGCCGCTGGACCTGCTCGCTGTTGTACGCGCGGGCCGTGATGTGGAGCCGCGGGTAGGCGCCGCTCGCGTACCTCGTGGTCGCGACCTGCGCCCGCGCGTCGGACATCAGCACCGCCAGCTGGCTCGCCTCCCCGAGCCGCGCCTGCTCGAGGACGACGGGGTTCGACGCGTCCCCGTAGATCGTGGGCTCGCCTCGCGCTCGCAGGTCGCGGACGATCGCCGGGTCGTACTCGATGACGACGTACGAGAATCCGCGCCTCTTCAGGGCATCGACCAGCTCCGATGCGACACGCCCAAAGCCGCAGATCACGATGTGGCGCCGTAGGGCCGCGACCTCCTCCACCCCGGCCGCCTCGGCGAGCCCCGCACCGACAAGGGGTACGCGCTCCAGCCTGCGCAGCAGGCGCGGCGACGCGAGGTGGAACAGGAGCGGCGAGAGGATGATGCTCACCACCGCTCCGGAGAGCATGACGCTGAAAGCGGCCGGCGACAGCGCACCCAGTTGAGAACCAAGGCGCGCGAGCAGGAACGAGAACTCGGCCGACTGCGCCAGCGCCACGCCGGTGAGCACCGAAGTCCCGATGGCGTATCCGGCGAGGCGCATGATCGTGGCGGTCAGGAGTCCCTTGACCAGGACGATCAGGAGCGTCACGGCGAGGATGAGGATCGGCTCACGGAGGATGAACAGCGGGTCGAACAGCATGCCGACGGCGACGAAGAACAGTCCGGCGAAGACGTCGCGCAGCGGCCGGACCTCCCCGAAGACCTGGTGCGACACGTCCGACTCCGCGACGACCATGCCGGCCACGAATGCGCCGAGCGCGACGCTCAGCCCGAAGAGCGACGAGAGGTAGGCCATCCCGAGGGCGACGGCGGCGACCATGCCGACGAAGACCTCGGGGCTCCGCAGGCCGGCGACGTGGCCGAACAGCCACGGCAGCACCCGGGCTCCGAGCAGGGCCATGCCGCCGAGGAAGACGACCGCCTTGAGGCTTGCCATCCCGAGATCGAGCCAGAGCCCCTCGCTGGGCGCGGCTGCCGCGGAGAGCACGACCACCAGCGCGACCGTGCTGACGTCCTGGACCGACGACCAGGCCAGGCCGATGCGCCCGTGCGGTGCGCCGAGCTGGCCGCGCTCCCCGAGGATCTTGCTGAGGACCGTGCTGGAGGAGTTCGACACCACCGCGCCCAGGAAGAGAGCCTCGACGGGCGCGAGCCCGAGCCGGAGTCCCGCGGCGTACCCGATCCCGATCATCGCGGCGACCTGTACCGCGCCCCCGACCAGTGCGATGCGACCGACGCGCAGCAGGTCCGGGAGCGAGAGCTGCAGGCCTATGGCGAACATCAGGAAGATGACCCCGATGTCGGCCAGCGCCCGCACGGAAGCCACGTCTCCGACGAATCCGGGCGTGAACGGTCCGATCGCGACCCCGGCGACGAGATATCCGATGACGACCGACTGCCGGAGACGGGTGGCGACGTACGAACCGATGAATGCGGCCGCCAGCGCCACGCCCAGGTCTACGAGTAGTCGGGGATCGTCCAATGGCTGCCCGAGGCCCCCTTAGCGGCGATCGTCTCCGGTCGTCTGGGTGGTCCGGTGGAGTCACGGCGCGCGACGCCTTGCGCTGCGAACTATAGGGACCGTATCCTGCTGGCAACTGAATACGCGAAGCGGTTAGAGGTCGCGGTCGTCAGCGGTACCGCCGTAGAGGGACGAGCTTCCCGCATCTGAAGCGGCGCGAAAGGGACGATCGCCGAAGGCAGAGTCAGGCTCGGGACGCCTGCCTGGGACGTGGCCCGGAAGGGCACGGACTGTCGTGGCGAGGAGGGCACCTCGCCCCGGAGCGCTGACCGCATCAGAGCTTCTGGGGTCCCTCCGGGATCCCGAGGGCTGGTGCGTTGACGCGCCGGCCTTTTGTTTTGCCCCACGCGGCTTGGAGGCCGGGAAGAGGAGGGACGTCGTGCCGGTAGAGCGGTTCGCGATCATCGACTCGACGCTGCGCGAGGGGGAGCAGTTCTCCAGCGCCCACTTCACGACGGCGGAGAAGATCCGGATCGCCGAGGCGCTTGACGCGTTCGGGGTCGAGTACATCGAGCTGACCTCGCCCGTCGCCAGCCCGCAGAGCTTCGACGACTGCAAGACCATCGCGGCCCTGCCGCTCCGGGCCAAGGTCCTGACACACGTGCGCTGTCACATGGACGACGCGCGCGTGGCCGTCGAGACGTGCGTGGACGGCATCGACGTCCTGTTCGGGACGTCGTCCTTCCTGCGCGACTTCTCGCATGGCAAGAGCGTGGACCAGATCATCGACCAGGCCCGCGAGGTCATCACCTTCATCAAGGACCACGGCAAGGAGGTCCGCTTCTCGAGCGAGGACTCCTTCCGCTCGACCGAGGGCGACCTCCTGCGCGTGTACCAGGCCGTAGCCGCGATGGGCGTGGACCGCGTCGGGATCGCCGACACCGTGGGCATTGCCACGCCCCGCCAGTGCTACGCCCTCGCCCACGAGCTGCGGCGGCAGGTCTCCTGCGACATCGAGTTCCACGGCCACAACGACACCGGCTGCGCGATCGCGAACTCCTACTCGGTCCTCGAGGGCGGCGCGACCCACATCGACACCAGCATCCTCGGCATTGGGGAGCGCAACGGCATCACCCCGCTCGGCGGTCTCATCGCGCGGATGTACGCGGACGACCCCGCCGCGATCAAGAAGAAGTACGACCTGCCCCGCCTCCGGGAGCTGGACGAGATGGTGGCCTCGATGGTCGGCATCGA
>JBOGTE010000209.1:0-3567 GCA_050692015.1 Candidatus Limnocylindria bacterium | reverse complement strand
AGCTCGTCCTGGACGGCCCGCACGAGCCGCTCGCGCTCCCGCACGCCCAGGGGCCCGGCCTCGCGCAGGACGGCATCGACCGACGGCAGGGCCCGGCGGGCGTCCTTGGGCCTCGGCGCGCCGCGGCCGTTCACGCCGGCCCCGGACGTGCGCCGGTCTCCGGCTGGGGGGCGGCCAGGACCGTGAGCGCCCGCGGACGGAGTCCGATCGAGAGGCGCTCCGCGCGCGAGGGCTCGCCGTCGATCTGGACCGGGAGCTCGCGCTCGAGCTCGATCTCCACCTCGCGCGCTCTGCGCGTCACGATGGTCGTCCCGTTCTCGTGCCTGCCGGAGTAGAGGCGTGCCAGCGCGGCGATGGAGCCGAGCCGGCCGACCTCGCCGGCGACGGTCACGTCCAGCCAGCCGTCGTCCAGCAGCGCGCGCGGCGCCGGCTGCATGCCCCCGCCGAAGTGGCGGCCGTTGGAGGCGACGACGGCGAGGAAGCGGCCCATCCGGGTCTCACCGTCGATGCGCACCTCCATCGGCTGGGGACGATACGTCGCGATGGACGCGAGAGAGCCGACGAAGTAGCCCAAGCGGTCCCCGACGATGCGCGCGCTCGCGCGCACGCGCTCGGCGACGTGCCCGTCGATCCCGACGCCCGCCGCGTTCAGGAACAGGCGTCCGTTCACCTCGCCCACGTCGATGGCCCGGGGCGCCGCCTCGCTCGCGAGCCACCGCGCCAGGTCCCGGAGCCGCCGGCCCCGCGGGTAGCCGAGGCTGCGCGCGAGGTCGTTGCCGACGCCGACGGGGTAGAGGGCCAGGGAGGCCCGCGATCCGATGATCCCGTTGGCGACCTCGTTCGCCGTGCCGTCGCCGCCGACCGCCAGGATGGTGAGGTAGCCCTCGTCCACGGCACCGGCCGCGAGCCGCGCGGCCTCGCCGGGCCCCGGGGTCACCGCGACCTCCAGCGGCATGCCTGCGCGCTCGAACTCGGCCGCGAGGTAGCGCAGGACGCGCGCGCCCCCGCCCTGTCCGGCGACGGGGTTCACGATGGCCAGCGCGTGCGCCCGTGCGCTCAACTCTTGCGGTCGGAGTGCGCGAAGGCGCGGTCGATGGCGTCCTGCTCCTCGGCCGACAGGGCGTGCCGCGACCGCCCGTTCGCTATGGCCTTGGCGAAGACGCGCGTGTCGCTGCGGCTGTGGAGGCTGGAGATCACCAGGCCGGTGCCCTCGGCGTCGAGCAGCGCGATGGCGAAGGACTGGTCCCCGCCCGCGTCGGGGAAGGGATTGAACCGCACCACGCCGACCCGCTGCACCGCGCGGCGCAGGACCGCCTCGAGGTCGCGCTGCAGGGAGGCCAGGGCGTCCACGCGAGCGCCGGTGCTGTCCATGTCGCGCAGGAGCCCGTCCAGGATCTCGTCGAGGCCCTTCTCACCGGCCTCGGCGAAGACCGCGCGAAGTCGGCGACGCAGCGCTCGGGCCGACCGGTCGAGCGCGGCCACCCAGACCCCGAGCGCGACGACCGCCGCGCCCAGAAGCACGACCGCGACGGAGAGCGCCTGCTGGTCCAGCGGCACCGCGCGCACCATAGCCGATATGCTGGTCGTCCCAGTGCCGAAGAGGAACCGCGTGCGCGCGCGTGCGCGCCGCCCCATCGATACGGTCCCGCGGTCCGAGCGGACCGAGGCGGAGCGCCCGCTGCCCCGGATGAGATCCCGTTCGGCCGCCCCAGGCCCGGTCCGCGCGACCGACGCGGCCTCACCGGTGCTCGAACGCGCCGCCGCAGCCGAGCGCACCTATGTCATGCGCGACGTCCGGCGGCTGGGGCTCGTGGCCGCGGTGATGCTCGCGCTGCTCGTGGCGAGCGGCTTCGGGGTCAGCTGGTTCCTTCAATAGCGATCGAGCGAGCGTCCGGCTTCGCCGGCGCGAGCGAGTCCACAAGCAGCGGAGCGTGCGCGGCGAAGCGGAGGCCGAAGGCGGTAGCCGAGGCCCCCGCCGACCGCGCGACAAGCCGTGGGCTGTGCTGGACTCGAACCAGCGACCTTTCGGATGTGAACCGAACGCTCTAACCAGCTGAGCTAACAGCCCCTATGAGCCACGTGCGGGAGCTTGCTCACGCAACGTGGCGAAGACGGGATGTATGGGACTCCATACAGCCCTTGCGTAGTCCACTAAGGCTAGCAAGGCCGGGCCAGCGAGGCTACGCACGGCCGCGGCAACCTGATACTCGCGCGATCCTCCAGATCGCCGCTCGATGAGGCATGGTCATCCCGTTCTGTACAGCAGGTCACAGAGCACGCGCGATCGGCGCGCAGGCGACTGGTGGAAGGGAACTCGTGCAGGCAGTCCTATCGCCGCCGGGATTCGGCGACGTCCTCTCGCTGCTCGGCTACATCCTCACGCACCCGCACCTCTTCATCGGCTCCACGACGGTCATGACGACCGGCCTGGTGGTCGGGGTCGGCCTGACCGCCGCGTTCGCCGCGGTGGGCGCGCCCGCGACCCCCGGCGTCGCCCGCGGGGCGGACCGCCTGCTCGACTGGCTCGCTCCCAAGCTGACGCTCGTGCTGGCCTGGTTCGGCATCGGTTCGATGCTCCTGGCGACGGAGATCCTCATCCGCTTCCACGACGTCTTTCCCGACGGCACCGAGATGCAGTTCCGGTCCGGGCTGGGGCACCTGATCGTGGCCGTGGCCGGCATTGGCCTGCTGCGCTCACGGCTCGCCGGCCGGACCCGGCGGCAGTGGGTCGAGGCGCACTTCTGGGCGCTGACGTACCTCAGCCTCCATGTGGTCCTGCTGACGCCGCCCTGGTTCGACTTCATGTTCCAGGGCGAGCTCATCCGCCTGGTGGCCAACGTGTTGCTCGCGACCGCCCTGGCCTTCAACGTGTACCTCTGGCGCCGGCTGCCGCCCGAGGCGCCGCCGGGCCACGCCGCCGCCTAGCCTCTAGGCACCGTCGCGGTCACGTCCGGCCGCGGCGGACGACGAAGTAGAGCCCGACCGCGATGAGGGCCAGCGACAAGACGATCTCCCAGCGCACGAAGCGGATCCCGCCGACCGAGCCGAGCAGGAAGACCGCTCCCAGGCCGAGCAGCAAGTAGCCGATCCAGCGCTGCCGGCGAGCCTCGTCCGCCGGATCGAGGGGAGCACGTGCCACGCCCGGCTCGCTCGTAGCGGAGGCGCTGCCGCCGGACTCACCGTCCGGGCGCGGCGGCGGTCCGGCCGAGGGCCAGATGTCCTCGATGGGCGCGCGCTGCCCCGGCAGCGGCATCAGGAACAGCAGCGCGACGTAGCCGAGGATGAACAGCCCGGCGCTGAAGATCCCCGCGATCACGAAGACGGCGCGGACCAGCGTGGCATCCACCTGCAGATACGCGGCGAGCCCGCCGCAGACGCCGGCGATCACCCTGTCGGTGGCGCTCCGCTCGAGACGGCGCGTAATGCGCGTTGTGCCTCCTCTGCACTGACAGACCGCAGCCCAGAGCCGCGGAGGCTAAAGGCTCCGCCGAACGGTAGCCCCATCACGCCTCGGCGAGCCGCACCAGCGCGGCGCGCGCGGCCGCGGGGACGCTCACGACCTTGGAG
>JBOGTE010000208.1:0-3582 GCA_050692015.1 Candidatus Limnocylindria bacterium | reverse complement strand
ACATCATGCTGCCCCTGGACGGCATGGGCGTGCCGTTCCACATCGAGCCCGACGTCGGCCCCATCGTGGAGCGGCCCATCCGGACCGCGGCCGACGTCCAGGGACTGCGGGTGGTGGAGGCCGAGGAGGCGACGCCGTACCTCTTCGAGACGATCCGCGGGCTCCGGCGGGATCTCGCGCCCGAGGTCGCGCTCATCGGCTTCGGCGGCGGTCCGTTCACGCTCGCGTCGTACCTCATCGAGGGGCGGCCCTCGCGCGACCTTCCGCGGACCAAGGCCATGCTCCTGGGAGAGCCGGAGACCTGGTCCGCCCTGATGGACGTCCTGGTCGAGGTGCTCGTCCGCTACCTGCGCGCGCAGGTGGCGGCGGGCGCCCAGGTGATCCAGCTCTTCGACTCCTGGATCGGGGCGCTGGCCCCGGACGACTACGAGCGCTCGGTGCTCCCGCACACCCGGCGCATCTTCGAGGGGCTCGGGGCCGCGGTGCCCCGGATCCACTTCGGGACCGGGAACCCGGAGCTGCTCCCGCTCATGGCCAGGGTGCCCTGCGAGGTCGTGAGCGTCGATTGGCGCATCCCGCTCGATGAGGCCTGGACGCGCGTGGGGCCGGACCGGGGGATACAGGGCAACCTCGATCCCGGCGCCTGCCTCGCGCCGTTCGAGGTGACAGAGCGGTACGCGCTCGACGTGCTCCGCCGCGCCGGCGGCCGGCCCGGGCACGTCTTCAACCTCGGCCACGGTGTGCTGCCCGAGACGGACGCCGGCACCCTCGCGCGGCTCGCCGAGCTGGTGAAGCTCGAGACCGCGCGTGCGCCCATCGCCGCCGCCGCGCTTTGAAGAGGTTCGAGCGAGGATCCGGCTTCGCCGGTCCGAGCGAGTCCATAAGCAGCGGAGCGCCCGCGCCGGCGAGGCGCGGGAAGAGCAGGACGACCGGCGTCCTGCTCATGACCTACGGCGCCCCGCGAGGAGCCGACGACCTGCCAGCTTACCTCTCGCGCGTCCGCGGAGGCAAGACGCCGACCGAGGAGCTCGTCCGCGAGATGGCGCGCCGGTACGACCTGATCGGCGGGTCGCCGCTGGTGCGCATCACGACCGCCCAGGCCGAGGCGCTCGAGCGCGAGCTGAACACGGAGGGATCCTGGCGGGTCGCCGCGGGGATGCGCTACTCCGAGCCGGGCATCGGCCAGGCCGTCACCGCGCTCCGCTCCGCGGGGGCGGAGCGTGTCATCGGGATCGTCATGTCACCCCAGTGGTCCGATGCCCTGATGGGCGGGTACGCGCGGGCTCTCGAGGAGGCCGCGGGAGGGCTGCCGGCTCTGACGGTGCGCGGCTGGCACCGCGAGCCGGCGTTCATCGACGCGCTGGCCGCCGCGGTCCGTGAGAAGCGCGAGGCGCTCGGGGCGTCCGGCCCTGACGCGCACTTCGTCCTGACCGCGCACAGCCTGCCGCGGCGGGTGTTCGACGCGGAGCCCGCGTACGTCGCGGAGCTGCGCGAGACCGCCGACCTCGCGGCGGCGCGCGCCGGCCTCGAGGGCTGGACGTGGGCCTATCAGAGCGCCGGCCACACCCAGGAGGAGTGGCTCCGACCCGACCTCACGGAGGTCTTCCCCGAGATCGCGCGTGGCGGGCACCGCGCGGTCCTCGTCGTCCCCGTGCAGTTCCTGGCGGACCACCTCGAGGTGCTCTACGACCTGGACGTCGCCGCGGCCGAACAGGCGAAGGCGGCCGGGCTCGATTACCACCGGGTGGAGATGCCGAATACGCGGCCGCCGTTCATCCGGGCGCTGGCCGGGATCGCGCGGCGGGAGGCGCTCGCGCCCGCCTGAGCGGGCGGGTCGGTGCTAGCTGGCCCTGCGGGCCGACACGGCGGGCATGCGCACCGCGGCCTGGCGGGCCACGAGCTCGGCGCGCCACTCCTTGCGCCGCCCGAACGCGTCCGCGTAGCCGCGCTGGTACGCCGCGATGGCCAGGAAGCCGATGACGATGAGGCCGAGTGCGAGTCCCACCATGAGCCCGAGGCCGAATTCGAACATTGCCTGCTCTGTGAGCAAGCGGCGTGCCGGGACGAAGGCCCATCCGGGCGGTCCGGCACGCAGGCAGGCGGCGCCGCGGCCGGCGGGGTGACCTCCGGCGCCAGCTTCGATCAGGTGCGAGGCCGGCTAGCCTCGCTCACGCGTCGGCGAACGCGGGTAGGTCGAACAGCTCTTCCAGCGAGTGGATCACCTGGTCGGGCTTGGCCTCGCCCGCGGCGTGCTCGACGGCGCCGGGCTCGGTGAGGCCGGTCAGGATCAGGATGCCGGTGGCGCCGATCCGGTGCGCGGCGACGATGTCGTAGTCGGTCGAGTCGCCCACCACGACCACCGGGCCGCCGCCGGGGCCGGCCCGCCGGACGGCCTCCTCGAAGAGGAAGGGCTCGGGCTTCCCGATGCAGAGCGCCGTGCGACCGGTCGCGACCTCGATCGCGGTCACGATGCTGCCGGCGCCAGGGAGCAAGCGGCCCTCGACCGGATACGCGCGGTCCTTGTTCGAGGCGATGAAGCGGGCTCCCGCGAGCACCGCGCGCTGCGCCTCCGCGAGCTTCGCGTACGTGAGGTGGAGGTCGAGGCCCACTACCACGGTGTCCGGCGGTTCCGGCAGCGGGATCGTCTCGAGGTAGCGCCGCATCGCGGCCGGGTCGATGCCGTCGGCGGCGGCCTCCGGCGGAGGGTCGATGCCGGGGACGTCCTCCGGGTCGCGCACCGGCAGACCCACCGCGCGGATCTCGTTCCGGAGGCCGTTCGCGCCGAAGACCAGGATGTCGCGCGGCCGCGGGTCGAGCCGCTCCAGGTAGTGCGCGGTCGCGTAGGCGCTGGTCACGACGTGATCCTCGTCCCCGCCCAGGTCGAGCGACCGCAGGCGCTCGACGTACTGCGCGCGCGTGGCGGTGGAGTTGTTGGTCGCGAAGAACACCTGCCAGCCGGCTCGGCGGAGCCGGTCGAGCGTCTCCCGCGCATACGGGAGCACCCGGTTCCCCCGGTAGAGGACGCCGTCCATGTCGAAGATGGCGGTCGGCACTGCCCTAGAGCGGCGGCCGGCGACGTTGCCTCGGGTCGGCCCGTCCCTGGTACTCGGTCGCTCCTCGCCTGCTTGAAGATCTGAACGTTGGGCGCGCCCACGGCTCGTCGCTCCCTCGCGGGATCGGGCCTCCCCTCGACCTCGCCGGCCGCCTCACAGGGCTGCGTTGTATAGGGCTTCTATGTCCGTGTGGGTCGTGCTCCGCGGGTTCACCAAGACATTCCCGGACAGCATCGCGTCCTTGGCCATGAGCGGGATCTTGTCATGGGTGACGCCGCAGTCCGAGAGCCGCTTGGGAATGCCGATCTCGCCGATGAGGTCGTGCGTGCGCCGGACCGCCGCGGCGCCGTTCTTCCCCGCGTCCATCGCGGAGGCGATCGTCGCGAACTTGTCGGCAGCGGCGCTCCGGTTGAACTCCATCACGTGCGGCAGCAGCACCGCGACGGCCGTCCCGTGCGCGACGTGGCACCAGCCGCCGAGGGGCAGGGCCATCGCGTGCACGTTCCCGAGGCGCGTGTTGCTGAACGCC
>JBOGTE010000207.1:0-3596 GCA_050692015.1 Candidatus Limnocylindria bacterium | reverse complement strand
CACTCGCTGGAAGCGGTCCTCGATCAAAGAGAAGAAGACAAAGACAGAGAGGAGACACGCGAGCTCACCCCGGCCTGAGCCGCCCACGATCAAGCCGACGAGTTACACCACGTCCTGGGACTTGACTGCGCGCGAACGCTCGCAGGGCCCGCGAGGGTGGGACGCTGATTCGCTCTATCTCGAAGGCTGGATAGCCACGGCAGCACGCCAGGGACGTGCGGGCACTCGCGGGCACTTGCGGGCACTGCAGGAGCACACGGGAGTCGGCCAGCACGCGGAGAACTACCTGCAAATGGCGACAAACCAGGGCAGCGAGCGACCCCTTCATCAATCATGAAACGGTTAGAAGATGTAGCCGTTTCGTACCCGGAAGCCGCGCTCCACCGTTGCCAAGGCAGAAGAAGGCCCTGCAAACGCGCCTAAAGCCGACGCCCGGACTCGAACCGGGGACCCCTTCATTACGAGAGAAGGACAACTGTCCGCTCCAGTCCGCTCCGGTCCGCTCAGGTCACCGTCCGTGCGGGATCGGGCGGACTGGAGGTGACTGGAGAGGACAAGCTCGTGGACGGCTGGTGGACGTCCAAGGGGTTGTCAGCTTAGAGAACGAGCGAGAGGGCGTGCCGCTCACCATCATCCAGCGGCACCTGGGGCACGCGAACCTCGGCACGACGTCGATCTACCTCCAAGGAATCGGCCCGAGGAGATCAGCGCTAGCGCTGTTGTCCGATCCAGGAGCGGTCGCTCTTGCGCCACCCTTTTTCCTCGGCGACCATGTTGCCGCCATGGCGTATGACGAAGACCTCGCCAATCGCATCCGCGAGCTGGTCGCCGGCGAACCCGATGTCACCGAGAAGCGGATGTTCGGTGGCCTGGCCTTTCTGGTCGGCGGAAACATGTCCGTCGCGGCCAGCGGTCAGGGCGGCCTGATGGTGCGCATCGACCCCGAGGACACCGACGCCCTTCTCGCGAAGCGGCATGCGCGACCATTCGAGATGCGAGGTCGCGAAATGCAAGGCTGGCTCCGAGTCGATCCGGAAGGCCTGCGAACCAAGCGGCAGCTCGCACCATGGGTCACGCGCGGCGTCGGGTACGCGCGCTCGCTTCCCGCGAAGCACTAGGACCGTCCGGAGGGCGGCACCCCGCGGCAGAGAAGATCGGCGACGGCCCCACTCGCACGAAGGAGAAGTGCGGTGCGCGGCGAGCGGCAGCGCTGCTGCTCGTCCCGTGCGGCAGCCCGTGACGCCCCAGCGGAGACGCTCCCTTCCCTTGGCATAGCAGCACTCTGCGTGTGGTGGTTCGGTGCAGTGCGCCGCCGGTGCGCGCCGTGTCGGTGAGTTGGCCTCTTGGCGATGTGCAATAGGTGGGGCCGACGGGCGATAGCTTCTGCGGTGATGGCCCAGTACCACTGGGATCCGGACAGCTATCTCGCGCTGATACACGAGGAGGTGCCCGACTACGAGCGCCTCCAGGACGAGACGGCCGCCGCCGCCGGAGTGGACGCGAGGCGCGTGCTGGAGCTCGGAACGGGCACCGGCGAGACGGCACGGCGTGTGCTCGCGCGCCATCCGTCGGCCGTCCTGGTCGGTCTTGACGCGAGCGGCGAAATGCTCGACCGCGCACGATCGACGCTGCCAGCCGATCGTATCGACCTGCGTGCGTGGCGCCTCACGGACGCGTTACCCGACGGTCCGTTCGACGTCGTCTTCTCGGCGCTCACCATCCACCACCTCGACGGCACCGGCAAGGCGGGCCTCTTCCGGCGGGTGGCGGCGGTCCTCTCGCCGGGCGGACGGCTCGTGATCGGAGACGTCGTGGTTCCCGAGGATCCCTCCGACGCCGTGACCCCGATCGACGATGACTACGACAAGCCGAGCAGCGTGGCCGATCAGCTCCGCTGGCTCGACGCAGCCGCCCTGCGGCCGCGCGTCGCCTGGGCACACCGCGACCTCGCCGTCCTCGTCGGCGAGGCATCGTCCTGACCGCCGGCAGCGGGAGGCCGGCCGGCAAGAGGCTCGCGCGTGCCAACACCGCCACCGTGACCCTGCGAAGCGCCGAGATAAGAGGCACCGGCCCGAGCGCCAGCAATGACGCGAGTGTTGCTTCCCGCGTGGTTGCGAAAGCGCGCAACGTGCCGGCGCGCACGCCTGCTCCGGACGAGGATCGGGCGTGCACGGGGCTCAGGCGAGGCCTCCTCTGGCGCTCGTTTGCGGACTCAGAAGCGGTAGCCGCGCGAGGGATTGGGCGGCAGCGCCTGAGAGCGCTCCCGCCGCTCGGTCGGATCGCTCAGAGCGGGAGTCCGGCGGCGGCGGACATCGCCGGTGCCCGCCTGCCGCAGAGGTCTACGCGGTCGGGGCCGGGGCGGACGGGTCGTTCTGCCAGAGACCGAACTCGTTCCCCTGGGTGTCCCTGCAGATCGCGAACCAGCCCATGCCCGGCACCGGGCGCGGCTCGTCCGCCTCGCCGCCAAGCTCCTTCACGCGCGCGGCGCCGGCGTTGATCTCGTCCACGTCGAAGTAGACGCGCGCCCCTCGCTTGCCGGGCTCCATGTTGGTGATCGCCCCGCCCGTCTGCTCGCTGATCTGAGTCGTGTGGTACTCGAACGGGCCGGGGAAGGCCTCGAACTCCCACCCGAAGAGCGAGCCCCAGAACTCGCGTCCCTTGGCGGTGTCGTCCGCCGGGATCTCGACGCTGACTACCTGTCCGGGCATAGCCTCTCCTCTCGAATCGTCGTTCGGCGGAGGCCGTAGCTCCGCCGGGGTCACCATATAGACCTGTCGCTCGGGGGGAACTCATCGGTGCCGCTCCCGCAATCCCTTACGGGAGCAGGCGTGATCCGACCCGCCACTCAGATCGCCCCGATTCGTCCCGAGCGAGCGCATGCGGCTCGATGGCGGACACGCCCGCATCCACGCGAAAGCAAAGCGCGGGTCGGCAACGCGCGATGCGCGAAGCGCGGCCGGCAACGTCAATGCCGACCGTCGCGCGAGGTGATGCTCAGCTACTCGACGAAGCAGTAGGAGTCGCTCGACGCGTCCCCGCCCTGGAGGCGGGTCTGGTGTACCCGCAGCCCTCGGAAGTCGTCGCCGTGCGGGAAGAACTGCGAGTCGACGGTCATGCCCCCGGTCTCGGTATTCGCGTCGATGCGGGCCATCCAAGCGCCTACGCCATCCGGGTAAAAGATGTCGTCCCACGACGCATAGAGCGAGTTGGTGAAGTACACGCGCCGCCCGTCCCGGCTTACCTCCACCATCTGAGGCGCGCCCGCGAGTCGCAGCTCGGGGGCGGCCGGGTGCGGAGTTCGGCCGACGATCCCGCCCAAGCGCACCGAGCCCGCCTCTCTCGGGTTATGCGGATCGCTTACGTCGTACTGCTTGAGCTCCCCGGTCCCCCAGCAAGACACGTACAGCCAGCGGTCGTCGACAGACAGATCGATGTCGCTCACCAGCGGCGGAACCGCGCCGAAGGGCTCAAGCGCGGGTGGGAGCTGGGAGGCTTCAGCGGGCTCGGCGGGGATGGTGATTACCTTCTTCGCCGCCCACCGGTTGCCATCCCGGTACCACAGCCACACCGAGGCAGACAGATCGGCGACGCTGATC
>JBOGTE010000206.1:0-3655 GCA_050692015.1 Candidatus Limnocylindria bacterium | reverse complement strand
CACCGGCGCCGGCCGGGAGGCCGGTATCGACGAGTTCTCTTCGTACCAGGAGCGCGGCGACCGCTTCCGCGAGATCGTGCGCGGGTTCGCCGTGGGTGCGCGCGCGTGAGGGGGATCGCGCTACCGCGAACGACGACCTACGACGTCCCGCTGCTCGCCGTCGTGCTTGCCCTGCTCGCGATGGGCCTGGCGATGGTGTACAGCGCCAGCGGCATCCGGGCGCTCGACACGCGCGACGACCCCAGCTACTTCCTGGTGCAGCAGTCGGTGTGGGCCGCGATCGGGCTCGCCGGGATGCTCGTCGCCGCGCGCATCGACCACCGGCACTACCGGCACGCCGCCCTGCCGCTCCTGGTCCTCGTGCTCGTCCTCCTGGCGCTCGTCCTCGTGCCCGGCGTGGGCACGACCGCCGGCGGAGCGGCGCGCTGGCTGCGCCTCACGCCGTTCGTGGGCCTCCAGCCCGCGGAGCTGGCCAAGCTCGCGCTGATCCTCTATCTGGCGTTCTGGCTGGGCGGCCGGCGTGACCGGGTGGGTAGCCCGCCGGTGCTGGTCGGCTTCGCCGCCCTGGTGGCGCTCGTGGCGGGGCTCGTGGTGGCCGAGCCGGACCTCGGCACGGCCGTCGTCCTGGTGCTGATCGGCCTCGGCGTTTACTTCGCCGCGGGCGCGCGCCTGGTGGCGTTCGGCGCCCTGGGACTCCTGGCGGTGGTGGCCTCGGCCGCCCTGGCGATCGCGCAGCCCTACCGGCTGCAGCGCGTGCTCACCTTCCTCGACCCGTGGAGCGACCCGCGTGGCGCCGGCTTCCAGACGATCCAGTCCCTCTACGGGCTCGCGCTCGGCGGCCCCTTCGGCGAGGGCCTCGGCGCGGGCAAGGAGAAGTTCGGCTTCCTGCCGGCCTCGTACACGGACTCGATCTTCGCGGTGATCGGCAACGAGCTCGGTCTCTTCGGGACCCTCACGGTGATCTTACTGTTCCTGGCGCTCGCGTTCCGCGGCACGCGCATCGCGCTGCGCGCGCCGGATGCCGAGGGCGCGCTCCTGGCCACGGGGATCACCGTCTGGCTCGCGTTCCAGGCGTGGCTCAACATGGCCGTGGTCGCGAGCCTGGTCCCGATGACCGGCATCACCCTGCCGTTCATCTCCTACGGTGGCAGCTCGCTCTGCGTGGGCCTCTTCGCCGTCGGCATACTCCTATCCGTTGGCAACTCCGCTACGCGGGGGGCAAGCCCCCCGCGATCCCCCCAAGGACTCCGAGGCGGACGGGGGTCGGCGGGGGCGGAGCCCCCGCCTCGTTTGTCGCGTGCTCCTCGCGGGCGGGGGGACGGGCGGGCACGTGAGCCCGCTGCTCGCGGTCGCGGAAGCGCTCCGCGAGCTGGCTCCGGGCGCGGCGCTCCTGTTCTGTGGCGGTCGCCGCGGGCTCGAGGCTGAGCTCGTCCACGCCGCCGGCATCGCCTTCCACGCCATCCCCATGCCCTCGCTGCGGGACCCCGACTCGCGCCTGTCGCTCGTGGTGCGGGCGCTCCTGCTGGGCCCCAGCGTCATCGACGCGCTGGTGCAGGTCGCGCGCTTTCGGCCGCGCGTGTGCTGCACCAGCGGCGGCCTGGTGACCCTGCCGGTCGTGATCGCCGCGCGGATCCTGCGCGTGCCCGTCTACCTGTGGACGGGCGACGTGGTCCCCGGGCGCGTGAACCGTCTACTGGCCGGCTTCTGCCAGCGCATCGGGGCGACGTTCGCGGCGTCCGCGCCGTGGCTGCCGCGCGAGCGGACGCACGTCCCGGGCAATCCGATCCGGCGCTCGCTCCTGCGCTGGACGCCGGAGACGGGGAGCCTGGCCCTCGGCCTCGACCCAGCGTTCCCGGTCGTCCTCGTGACCGGCGGCAGCCAGGGCTCGGAGCGGATCAACGAGGTCCTCTCCGCCGCCCTCCCGCAGATCCTCCGGCGCGCCGCGGTGGTCCACCACACCGGTCCCGCCCACATCGCGCGGGCCGAGGCCCGCAAGAAGGCGCTGCCGGAGGAGCTCGGCGCGCGCTACCACCCTCACGGGTACCTGCACGACGAGATGGGCGCGGCGCTCGCCGCGGCGGACCTGGTGGTCGGCCGCGCCGGGTCCTCCTCGATCAGCGAGCCGCTGGCGTTCGGCAAGCCGCTGGTCCTGATCCCCTTCGGCGCCTCGGCCAGCGGGCACCAGGCGGCCAACGCGCGCGCCGTGGAGGAGACGGGGGCCGCGACCACGATCCACGAGGGCGTGCTGGACGGCGACCGGCTCGCGGCCGTCGTCCGCGGGCTGCTCGACGACCCGGCGCGGCTCGAGCGCATGGCGGTCGCGGCGCGCGCGGCCGGCAAGCCCGAGGCGGCCGCGACGATCGCCCGCGAGCTTTTGTCGCTGGGGAAGTGCGCATGAGGTACCACGTGATCGGGATCGGCGGCGCCGGGATGTCTGCCGTCGCCCGCCTCCTGGCGTCCGAGGGCCAGGTGAGCGGCTCCGACAGCGGCCGCTGGCCGCTGGCCGAGTCGCTGCGTCCGCTCGGCATCACCGTCCACGAGCGCTTCGACCCGCAGAACGTGATCGGCGCGGACGTGGTGGTCCGGTCGAGCGCCTACGGGGACGAGAACCCCGAGGTCGCCGCCGCCCAGGCCGCCGGCATCCCGCTCTGGCGGCGCCACGAGGCCTGGCGCCAGATCGCGCGAGGCCGGATCGTGGTCGCCGTCGCCGGTACGCACGGCAAGACGACCACCTCGGCCATGGCCTGGGCCGCGGTGCGCGCCGGACGGCGCGACCCCTCGCTCATCTGCGGCGGCGAGCTGCGCGAGCTCGGCTCGAACGCGCACGTGGGGAGCGGGCCGGAGCTGGTGATCGAGGCCGACGAGTACGACCGGACCTTCCTGGCCCTCTCGCCGGCGGTCGCCGTCGTGACGAACGTCGAGCACGACCACGTGGACCACTTCCCGACGCCGGCCGACTACGCGGAGGCGTTCGTAGAGTTCGCGCTCCGGACGATCCCGGGCGGCACGGTCGTTGCCTGCGCCGACGACAGCGGCGCCCTGGCCCTGGCCGGGCGCGCCCGCGACCGGCTGCGCGGGCGGGCCGACGTCGTCACCTACGGGACCTCGCCGCTGGCCGAGGTCGCCATCGCGGACGTGCGCGAGACGGCCGCCGGGTCCGAGGCGGAGCTGCGGATCGAGGGCCGCTCCTTCCCGCTGGCCCTCGGCGTCCCGGGGATCCACAACCTCCGGAACGCAGCGGCCGCCGTCGTCGCGGCGCACCGTCTGGGCGTGGCGCCAGCGGACGCCGCGGCCGGTCTGCGCGCACTTGACCTGCCGGGGCGGCGCCTCGAGACGCTGGGCGAAGCGGGCGGCGTGACTGTCGTCGATAGCTACGCGCACCACCCGACGGAGATCCGCACCGACATCGCCGCGATGCGCGCGCGGACCGAGGGGCGCATCGTCGTCTGCTTCCAGCCGCACACGGCCAGCCGCCTGCGGGCCTTCCTCGACGACTTTGCGGCGGCCCTGGCGGAGGCCGACGTCGCGATCGTCGCGGAGACCTTCAGCTCCGCGCGGGAGCGGGCCGACCGCGAGGGGCTGGCGCGCTCGCTGGCGCAGCGCGCGGGGGCCGGCTACGTCGCGGACATCGAGGCCGCAGCGCACGAGCTCGCCG
>JBOGTE010000205.1:0-3663 GCA_050692015.1 Candidatus Limnocylindria bacterium | reverse complement strand
CCCGCCAGCAGGTCGAACACGACCGCGCCCGCGACCAGGGGCACGCGGACCGGGCCGACGGCGAAGCCGACACCGCGCTCCTCGAGCCACCGGCGGACGCCGTCAGCCGCGGCGAGACCGAAGGCGCTGCCGCCCGTCAGTAGGATCGCGTCCACCCCCTGCGCCGTACGCCACGGATCGAGGAGCGCCGTCTCGACGGAGCCGGGCGCGCCGCCGCGGACGTCCACCGACGCCACCGTCGGCCCGTCGAAGAGGAGCACGGTGCAGCCGGTGCGCCCGGCCTCGTCGGTCCAGTGGCCGACCCGCAGCCCGCGCACGAGGTCGCTCAGAGCGGCCAGGGGACGTTCCACATCGCGAGCGTGAAGACGCTCGCCGAGGCCAGCGCGGCCCAGTCCCGCCGGCCCAGGGGCGGGAGCGTGATCGGCGTGCGGCCGTGGCCGCCGATGTAGCAGCGTGACTCCATGGCCATGATCAGCCGCTCGGCCCGGCGGAACGCGCCCACGAAGAGCGGCACGGTGATGGGCACCATCTGCTTCGCGCGCTTGATGAACTTCAGGCGTCCAGGGCGGCCGAAGTCGGCACCGCGCGAGGCCTGCGCCTTCATCAGACGCTCGAGCTCATCCGCGACCGTCGGTACGAAGCGGTACGCGATCGCCAGGACCATCGCCGCCTCGTGCGCCGGCACTTTGACGCGCCGGAAGGGCGCGAGCAGCACCTCGATGGCCTTCGCCAGGCCCGTGATGGTCGTCGTGAGCGTGAGCAGGCTGGTCAGCACGATGAGCGCGATGATCCGCACTACGCCCTGGACGGTCTGCTTCATCGAGTTCTCCGTCACCGTGAAGGCGAACTCGTAGGGCCCGATCGCCACCGGCTGCTGCCAGAGGACCGGCGATCCGGTCGGGTCGTAGTTGCCGAGGAACAGGAAGTTGAAGAACGTGAACACGACGAGGATCGGGATGATGGGCTTGACACCGGAGAGGACGTACCCGACAGGGAGGCCGGCCAGCACCACCAGGCCGATGGCGGCCGCGAGCCCCACGACGTTCCCGAGATACGACGACGACGTGATGATCGCCGCGAGCACGATGACGAAGCCGGCCAGCTTCGCCCGCGGGTCGAGCCGGTGCACGATCGACGTTCCGGGCACGTACTGCCCGACGGTCACGCTGCGGGCGAAGTCGAACTCGTCCATAGCGCCTCCGCCAGCTCGTCCGCGGTGAGCACGTCGGCACGCACGTCGCGACCGGCCCTCCTCAGCTCGTAGGCCAGCTCGCTCACCTGTGGGATGCCCAGTCCGAGCTCGCGCAGCTCCTCGACGCGCGCGAACACCTCGCGCACGTCCCCGCGCATCACGGTGCGGCCGCCGGCCAGGACCCAGACGCGGCGCGCCATCTCGCCGACGACGTCCATGTCGTGGGAGACGATCACGAGGGCCATGCCGCCCTCGGCGTGGACGGCGCGGAGCGAGTCCAGCAGCTGCCGGCGGCCCCGCGGGTCGAGGCCGGCCGTCGGCTCGTCCAGCACCAGCAGCTCGGGCTCGAGCGCGAGCACGCCCGCGAGCGCCACGCGCCGCATCTCCCCGCCCGAGAGGCCGAACGTGTAACGGTCCTTGAAGTCTTCGAAGCCGAGACCGACGTGCTCCATGGCCGTGCGGACGCGACGGCGCACCTCCTCGGGACCGCAGCCGTGCTGCCGCGGTCCGAACGCGATGTCGTCGCCCACCGTCGGGTCGAACAGCTGCATCTCGGGCTGCTGGAAGACAAGACCGACCCGGCGCCGAAGAGGCCGCACGTCCAGCTTCGGGTCCGAGAGATCGTTACCGAATACGTGCACCGAGCCACCGTGCGGCCTCAGCAGCCCGTTCAGGTGCTGCACGACCGTCGATTTGCCCGAGCCGGTGTGACCCATGATCGCGGCGAGGTCGTCGCTCTTGATCTCGAGGTCGGTGCCCTGAAGCGCGACGGTCTGGAGCGGCGTGCCCCGTAGGTACCAGTGCCACAGACCTTCGATCCGCACGATCGGCTCGCTCACAGCCTAGCGAGGAGGAGGGCCGGAGCTTGCTCCGGCAAGACGACGAGCGACGGATGTACTGGCGTAGCTACTATGGCAGTGCCGCGACGAACTCGTCGATGGTGAGCGGGAGGCCTCTCATCGGCACGCCCGCGGCGCGTCCACGCTCCGCGACGGAGGTGACGACGGGGACATCGAGGTCGAGCTCTCTGAGACGCTCCCGCTGCCCGAACACCTCGCGCGGCGGACCCTCGAGCTCGATCCTGCCCTCGGCGAGTACGACGATGCGCTGGGCGAGCGCCGCCTCCGACATGAAGTGCGTGACCTGAACGATCGTCGTTCCCGCCTGATGGAGCCGGTGGACGACCGTGAGCACCTCACGCCGACCCTCCGGGTCGAGCATGGCGGTCGATTCGTCTAGCACGATGCAGCGCGGGCGCATCGCGAGCACGCCGGCGATGGCGACGCGCTGCTTCTGGCCGCCGGAGAGCTGGTGCGGGGGCCGCAGCCGCAGCTCCGTGACCTCGACAGCCTCGAGCGAGGCCTCGACTCGGCGGCGCACCTCCTCACGTGGCAGGCCCAGGTTCTCCGGGCCGAACGCGACGTCCTCCTCGACCAGCGTCGCGACGATCTGGTCCTCGGGATCCTGGAAGACGACGCCGACGATCTGGCGGATGGCGCGATGGAGCGAGGCGTCGCGCGTGGGCATGCCGGCCACGGTCACCTCGCCGCGCCCGGGGATGAGGAGGCCGTTGAAGAGCTTCGCGAGGGTGCTCTTCCCGGAGCCGTTGTGGCCGATGACCGCGAGGAACTCGCCTTCTCGCACGGCCAGGGAGACGTCGGAGAGCGCGATGGTCCGGCCTCCGCCCGGCAGGGCGTACGCGAAGGTGACGCCCTTTACCTCGATGAGCGGCTCGCTCACAGGGGCGGGTCGAAGCGGCCGTCTATCGCGGTCCAGCCGCCGTCCACGAAGAGGCACGACCCGGTGACGAAGCTCGAGGCGTCCGAGGCCAGGTACACGACCGCGCCGGCGATCTCTCGCGGCTGCCCCCAGCGGCGGAGGGCGCTCCGCTGCGCGTAGGCGTCGTACCACTCGGGGTGTGACTTGATCTGGGCGGTCAGCGGCGTCTCGACCACTCCGGGGGCGATGGCGTTCGCGCGCACGCCCCGGGGCCCGTGCTCCGCGGCGATGGCCCGCAGGAGCTGCACGATGCCCGCCTTGGTGGCCGCATAGACGCCCTGACCCGGCTCGACGACCTGCGCCCGGATGCTGGCGAAGGCGATGATGCTGCCGCCGCCGCTCGCGGCCATGCGCACCGCCGCCGAGCGCGCCACGCGGAACGTCCCCTTGAGGTTCGTGTCGATCACGAAGTCGAACTCGTCGTCCTTGACCTCGCCGATCTTCTTGCGGACGTTCACGCCCGGCGTCGAGACGACGATGTTCGCGCGCGCCACGTCGAGGGCCGCCTCGACGCTGGCCGTGTCGCGCACGTCCACCTTCACCGGCTGGGCGCTGCCGCCGGCGCCGCGGATACGGTCGGCGACCGCGGCCGCCTTCGCTTCGTCGAGGTCGCCGCAAACGACGTGCGCTCCGTGGGCCGCCAGCGCCTCCGCGCTGGCCTCGCCGATGCCGCTGCCCGCGCCGACGACGAG
>JBOGTE010000204.1:0-3684 GCA_050692015.1 Candidatus Limnocylindria bacterium | reverse complement strand
ACCCGGTCGAAGAACCGGCGGATCCCGCTGGCGGGCAGTCGCGCGACCCGTTCGTTGGTGAGCGGTCTCTTCGTGACGGCCATCTCTGCCTCCCCTAAGCCGCGCGCGTCGCCGGCGGGCGCATGCGATGGTGCGCGGTCGCCCGCTCGTACGCCCCCGCGACGCGGAACATGGTGGCCTCACGGTACGACCCGGCGATCACCTGCAGCCCCACCGGGAGGCCTTCCGAGAGGCCGCAGGGCACCGAGATGCCGGGCAGGCCGGCGATGTTCACCGGCAGCGTGAAGACGTCGTTCAGGTACATGGCCAGCGGGTCGTCGGTCTTCGCGCCGATGCCGAAGGCGATCGTCGGCGAGGTCGGCGTGAGCAGGGCGTCCACCCGGGCGAAGACGTCGTCGAACTCCTTCTTGATGACGGTGCGGACCTTCTGGGCCTTGACGTAGTAGGCGTCGTAGTAGCCGGTCGAGAGCGCGTAGGTACCCAGGATCATCCGGCGCTTCACCTCGGGCCCGAAGCCGGCGCCGCGCGTGGCCCGGTAGGTGCCGACCAGGTCGGGGCCCTCGACGCGCAGCCCGTAGCGCACGCCGTCGTACCGGGCGAGGTTCGCGGAGGCCTCGGCCGGCTGCACGATGTAGTAGACGCCCAGCGCGTGGTCGGTCGATGGCAGCGAGACCTCCTCGATCTTCGCGCCCTGACCCTCGAGCTCGCGGATGGCGGCGCGCACGGCGCGCTCGACGCCCGGCTCGATGCCCTTCACGAAGTACTCACGGGGCACGCCGAGGCGAAGGCCCTTCACGCCGCTGTCCACCTCTCCCAGGAGGTCCTCCGCGGGCAGCGGCATGGTGGTCGCGTCGAGCGGATCGACGCCGAAGAGCGCCTGGCACACCAGCGCGACATCGCGGACCGTGCGCCCGAACGGACCGACCTGGTCGAGCGACGACGCGAAGGCGACCACGCCGTACCGCGACACCCGCCCGTAGGTCGGCTTCATGCCGGCCACGCCGCTGAGCGCCGCAGGCTGGCGGATCGATCCCCCGGTGTCCGTCCCGAGCCCGAAGCAGACCTCGCCCGCCGCGACCGCGACGGCGGACCCGCCCGACGAGCCCCCCGGCACGCGCGAAGGGTCCCACGGGTTCCGCACCGGCCCGAACGCCGAGTTCTCGTTGGACGAGCCCATCGCGAACTCGTCGAGGTTCGTCTTGCCGATCATCACCGCGCCCGCCGCGTCCAGACGCTCCACGACGGTCGCGGAGTACGGCGGAACGTAGCCGTCCAGGATCTTCGAGCCGGCCGTGGTCTCGACGCCGCTCGTCCCGATGATGTCCTTGCACGCCCACGGCACGCCGCATAGAGGCGACGCGTCGCCGGCCGCGAGGCGCTCGTCCGCGGCGCGCGCCTGCGCCAGTGCCCGCTCCCGCGTCACCAGCAGCCAGGCGTTGTAGGGATCCGCGCTCGCGCGGTCGAGGGCGGTCGCCGCGAGCTCGACGGCTGTCGTCCTGCGCGTGCGCAGCAGCTCCGCGGCCTCACGGATGCTGCCGGGCAGCTCAGCCACGGGCACGCTCCTCCGGACGCTCCTCGATGACCGTCTGGACGCGGAACAGGTCGCCGTCGCGGGTCGGCGCGTTGCGCATGGCGTCCTCGAGCGAGAGGCTCGGCCGGACCTCGTCCTCGCGGGTCACGTTCGCGAGCGGGAGGACCGAGGCGGTCGGCGGGATGTCCTCGGTGTCCACCTCGCGGAGCTTCCCGACGGAGTCGAGGACCACCGAGAGCTGGACCGTGAACCGCTTGACCTCGTCGTCCGTGAGGCTGATCCGGGCGAGGTCGGCCACGTACCTGACGACCCCTGGATCGATCTCGCTCACAGGATCAGTCTAGGAGCGTGAGCCTGGTACCGGAGCCGTCCGTCGCGCGGCGCATCGACCGGGAGATGTTCCTCCTGCTCGGAGGCGCCACAGCGCTCCTCATGCAGGTGGCCCACCCGTTGATCGCAGCCGGCGTGGATCAGCACTCCGACTTCCGCACCGACGCACTCGGACGGCTCAAGCGCACCCTCGACACGACGTTTGCGGTCGTGTTCGGCGACGACCGCGCCGCTCTGCGCGCGATCGACCGTATCAACCGGGTCCACGCACGGGTCCGCGGGGTCGCCCCGGATGGCCGGCGCTACACGGCTCTCGACCCGCGGCTGCTGCTCTGGGTGCAGGCGACGCTGCTGCTCACCTCGCTCCGGCTCTACGAGGCTGTCATGGGACCGCTCTCGTCCACGGAGCGCGAGGCCTACTGGGAGGAGACCAAGCCCGTCGTTAGCCGCCTAGGGGTGCCGAAGGCCCAGCTGCCCGCGTCCATCGCTGATCTCGAGCTGCTCGAGCGCGAGATGCTCGCGGAGGAGGTGATCCCCGACGCGACGGCGCGGCGCGTAGGCCTTGACGTGCTCCGGCCGCTTCGCTGGATCCCCGAGCCTCTGTACTGGCCGGGCGACGCGCTGGCCGCCGCGCTCCTGCCGGCGCGGCTGCGCCGGGCATTCGGCCTGCGCTACGGGACCGCGGAGCGGATGCTGTTCCGTGCGGTGGTCGTGATGGTGCGCGCGGCGCGCAGGGTCCTCCCCGAACGCCTCACGGTGGTGCCGCCGGCGCGGCGGCACGAGCGGGCATCCGTGCAGCAGGCTTAGTCCAAGTGCTCGAGCACGTGAAGTGGTTCACCGATCCGGCGGCGCATCCGACCCAGTACGGGCTGCTCCTCACCTGGCCGGTGCTCCTGGCCTTCGCCACCGGGCTCATGGGCATCGCCCTCGCGTACTGGATCCAGCACAACATCCCAGAGCCGGCGCTGGTGCGTCTCCTCGAGCGCTTCGCCGGCTCCGGCCCGCTCGCCCTTGGCCTGCACATCGGCGTCGCGCTCCTCGTGGCCGCGACGCTCGGCCTGCTGTTCGTGCCGAGCCTCCAGGTCCGACCGGACGACCCGCTGGGCGCTCCGATCCTCACGATGGAGGCCGTCGCGGGCGTCTCGATCCTCCTGGGGCTCGCCACGCGCGCGGGTGCCGTGATCCTCGCGCTCCTCGGCATCGTCGCGATGCAGCCCTTCACGTTCGAGGCGATCCTCGAGCAGGTCCACATCCTCGGCATCGCGGTCTTCCTCTTCCTGATCGGGAGGGGGCCGCTGTCATTCGACCGGATGCGCGGCGTGCGCCCGCCCGTCAGGGATCCGCAGGTGCCGGCCGCCGCGCTCACGCTCCTGCGCGTGCTCATGGGCTTCGGGATCGCGTACACCGCGCTGACCGAGAAGCTGCTTAACCCCTCGCTGTCGCAGGCCCTGCTGGACGCGCACCCGCTCCTGAACGTCCTACGGCCCGTCGGTGTCCCGGATCCCGCGTTCATCTGGCTGGCGGGGACCACCGAGCTGGCCATCGGGCTCGTGATCGTGTCGGGCCAGATCACGCGGCCGGTGATGGCCGTGGGCGCGGCCCTCTTCACCATCAGCCTCTTCTACTTCGGCTGGCTGGAGCTCCTCGGCCACCTCCCGTTCTTCGGGATCATGCTGCTGCTCCTCATCGCGCCGAGCGCCGACACCTGGCGCGCGCGAGAGGCTCTGAGGCCCGCGAGCTGACCGATCCGGGCGCCGACGCCGCTCGTAGCATCCGCGAAGCGATGGCGCGCACGGTGCGGCCCGAAGAGCTGTTCGACCCGC
>JBOGTE010000203.1:0-3701 GCA_050692015.1 Candidatus Limnocylindria bacterium | reverse complement strand
AGGTTTGTCCGCCCCATTGTACAAGGGCCCCGAGCGGTAGCGCCCCGGCGCAAGCTCAGCGCCCGAGCGGAGGGCCCGCCGTCGAGAGGGCGTAGCGGTCAGCGGGCAGGAAGGCCCGGGCCGTCTCTACGACCTCCTCCTTGGTGACCGAGCGCAGCTGGTCGGGGTAGCGCTCCAGGTGGTCGTCGCCGAGGCCGAACAGCTCGGCCTCGAGCACCATCCCGGCGATGCCACCGGGCGACTCGAGGGCCACCTGCAGTTCCCCCACCAGCTTGTCCTGGGCCAGGGCCAGGTCGTCGGCCGGGAAGTCGCCGGCCAGCACCTTCCGCAGCTCCGCCAGCGTGGTCGTGATGGCCGTCCCGACGTTGCCGGGATTCACGCCCATACGCACCGTCCACGCACCCTGACCCTTGGTCGCCCCGATGGTGCTGAAGATGTAGTAGGCGAGCCCCAGCTCGTCGCGGACCACCTTGCCCGCCCGGCTCGCGAACGTGTCGGCGGCGAAGACCATGTTCGTGACGCGCGCCGCGACGAAGCGCGGGTCGGTGCGCGGTATCCCGAGCCAGCCCAGCACGACGTCGGTCTGGGTCTTGTCGGGCACGACCTCGTCGCGCCGCTGCAGCGCGGAGATCGCGGCCTGCGGTACGTGACGCGGTCCCGGGCGCTCGCCGGCGGGCCATGAGCCGAAGGCCTCCTCGGCCGCCGCGAGGCCCTCACCCGCCTCGACGGCGCCCGCGAGCACGAGCACGCCGCCGCGACCCAGGACCTCGCGCCGGTGGAACGCGCGGAGGTCGTCCACGGTGGCCCCGCGCACGACCGCCTCGTCGCCCAGCGCGCGGGTGCGGAACGGGTGACGCGGCGGGTACGCCAGCTCGCGCCAGACTCGGTCCGCGACCCCCCGCGTGTCGCGCGACTCCTCCTCGAGCGCGGCGATCGTCTGCGTGCGCACTATCTCCAGCTCGGCAGCGGCGAACGCCGGCCGCAGCACCGCGTCGGCGGCGAGGCCCAGGTAGGTGCCGAGGTCCGCGGCGAGCGACTGCCCCGACAGGATCGCGGCGTGCGAGCCGACGTCCATCCGCGCGACGGCGCCAAGGTCGTCGAGCGCGCTGGCCCAGCCGGCGGCGTCGTGCCGCTCGGTGCCGCGCAGGAGCGTCTGCGCCACGAGGCGCGCGATGCCCGGCCGCCCGTCCGGCTCCGACCACTGCCCCGCCTCGAGCGCCAGCAGCGCCACGACCGAGCGCAACCCGGCGATCGGCGCGACCGCGACGCGCAGCCGTCCGACCTCGCCGCGGTGAACGGACAGCGTCGGGGGGTTCTCGGGGGGCGCAGCCCCCCGGTAGTTCGTCATGCGGGCACGAACCACCCGGCCGTGCGTGACCGCTCCACGAACGTGGCCGCCGCGGCTGCGCGCACGTCCTCGGCGGTCACCGCCGCGAGGCGCTCGTGCCACTCGGAGATGGAGGACGCCGCGCCCGTCGAGAGGAGGTGTCCGAGCCGGTACGCGCGCCCGGTCACGGTGTCACTTGGATAGGCGCTGCCCGCGAGCACCTGACGCCTCACGCGCGCGAACTCGGCGTCGGACATGGCCTCCGTCGCGAGTCGCTCCGTCTCCTCCAGGATCCGCGCCTCGACGGCGGCGTGGTCGCCGCCGGGCGGCAGCGTGGCCTCGATCCAGAACAGGTAGGGGTCCTTGCGCAGGGTGAAGCTGGCCTCGACCTCCGTGGCCAGGCCGCTCACCACCAGGGCGCGGTAGAGGCGCGAGGACCGGCCGGACGCCGCTTCCTGGGAGCCGCCCGAGGCCAGGGCCGTCGCCACCGTCTCAAGCGCCGGCGCCAGCGGATCGGTCCCCGCGGGCGCCTTGAAGGCGACCTGGACGAGCGGCAGCGCGCCGCCCGCGCGGCGCACCACGAGGCGCTTCTCGCCGTGCTGCGGGGGCTCCGGAGAGCGCACCGGCGGTGCCGCGTCCCCCGCCTCGAGCGCGCCGAACGCGCTGGAAGCGCGCTCCAGGAGCGCCTCGTCCTCGTCGTCGCCGAGCACCAGGACGTACGCGTTACTGGGCGAGTAGAAGCGCCGGTAGTGCGAGTACAGACCGTCGCGGGTCATCAGCTTGATGTCGTCCTTGCTCCCGATCACGCCCTGGCCGTAGGGATGGCGGCTGAACGCCACGGCCTGGAGCTCCTCCCCGAGCAGGAAGGACGGGTCGTTCTCGAGCCCCTCGCGCTCGCTGACGATGACGGTGCGCTCGGCCTCGACCTCGTCCGCCGCGATGAGGGCGCTGCGCATCCGGTCCGCCTCGAGCTCCATCGCGACGGCGAGGCGCTCCTTCGGCACCGTCTCGAAGTAGCAGGTGACGTCCTCGCTGGTGAAAGCGTTCCACATCGCGCCGTACCGCGCGAGGAGCTTGTCGAGGTCGCCCTTCGGGTGGGCCGGCGTTCCCTTGAAGAGCATGTGCTCGAGGAAGTGGCTCATGCCGGTCGTGCCGGGGACCTCGTTGCGGCCGCCGACGTGGTACCAGACCCAGAGGCTGGCCACGGGCGCGTGGCGCGCCGCAGCCGCGTACACGACCAGCCCGTTCTCCAGGCGTCTCGTGACCGGGGCGTCCGCGAGGC
This sequence comes from Candidatus Limnocylindria bacterium, assembly GCA_050692015.1. Taxonomy (GTDB): domain Bacteria; phylum Chloroflexota; class Limnocylindria; order P2-11E; family P2-11E; genus GWC2-70-10. Next base: position 1,092 of record JBOGTE010000203.1, on the reverse strand, counting down.
GAGGCGGGGCGATCTGGGTCGTCACGGGGATGCGAACAAGGATAGGTCGGGCCGGCGGGAGCGCCGTCGGCGCTAGGGCGTGCCTCCCAGGCCCACGGCCAGGACCGCCCGGGTGATCCGCGCGGCCTCCACCGACCCGTGCCGGCCCGGCGCCTCCGGGAAGCCCTCGAGCACGGTGGCCACGGCCAGGCGAGGGGTGTCGAACGGGGCGAAGCCGACGAACCAGGCGTTGACGCCGCCGGCCTCGGAGATCTCGGCCGTCCCGCTCTTGCCCGCGACCGGCACCTCGTACGTCCGGAAGACGGAGCTGACCGTGCCGTCGCGGTCGGCGGCCACCGCGCGCATGCCCTCGCGGATGAGCGAGAGGTCCGTGGCCTTGGCGTCCGCTCGTCCCAGCTCCTCGCGCGCGAAGGTCCTCGTGACCGCGCCCGAGCGGTCGCGCAGCTCCGCCACGAGGCGCGGCTTCAGCAGGATCCCGTCGTTGGTCACGGCGCTCACGTAGTTCGCCATCTGGATGGGCGTCGCCAGCAGGAAGCCCTGGCCGATGGCCAGGTTCGTCGCGTCGCCGGGGTTCCAGACCTGGCTGGCCGGATCGGCAAAGTTCGCCTTCTTCCAGCCGGGGCTCGGCACGATGCCCTCGGCCTCGAACACGAAGTCGATCTCGGTCGCGCTGCCGAGGCCGAAGCTCTTTGCCGTGTCCGGCAGGAGGTCCGGGTCCCGGTCGTTGAGCCGCTTCCCCAGCTCGTAGAAGAAGGTGTTGCAGGAGCGCGCCAGGGCCGTGCGCAGGTCGATCATCCCGAGCGCGCTCGACTCGTGGTTCACCTGCACCCACTGCGGCCCGAAGCCGGTCCAGCGCTGCGGGCAGTCCACCAGCTCGTCCGGCCGGAGCGCCCCCGTGCGCAGCGCGGCCGCGGCGGTGACCAGCTTGAACGTGGAGCCCGTCGCGTACTGGCCGAACATCGCGCGGTCGAACGCCTCGGCGCGCGGCCCCGTCGCCAGCACGAGGATCTCGCCCGTCCACGCGTCCTCGACGACCACGGCACCCTTCGTCGTCGCGAGCTTCTCCTCGGCCAGGCGCTGCATCGCCGTGTC
>JBOGTE010000202.1:0-3733 GCA_050692015.1 Candidatus Limnocylindria bacterium | reverse complement strand
GCCGGCGGCAACGTGCTTGCCGCGTTCCGGGACCCCTACGCGGGAACGCCGCTGGTCATCGCCAGCCTTCCGCTGAAGACGGTCGAGCCCACGCCCTTCCAGCGCGACCTCTCGCGCACTCACGCGCAGCGGCTGGCGGGCGCGATCGGCGCCGCCGGCCTCTTCCTCGACCCGGTGATCGCGGTCCCCGGCACGGAGGGGCGCTTCTGGTCGCCGAACGGCCGGCACCGGCTCGCCGCCGCGAAACAACTGGGGCTGCGGTCGATCACCGCGCTTCTGGTGACCGATGAAGCCCTCGCCTACCGCATCCTGGCGCTGAACACGGAGAAGGCACACAACCTCCGCGACAAGAGCCTCGAGGTCATCCGGATGGCGCGCTCGCTGGCCGACGCCCAGCCGCGCTCGAAGGAGAGCGAGCACGCGACCACCTTCGAGGAGCCCTACCTGATCACGGTCGGCATCGCCTACGACGCGCGGGGGCGGTTCGCCGGCTCGTCGTACACCTCGATGCTCCGGCGCGTGGACCGGTTCCTCGACGACAGCCTCCCCAAGGCGCTTCGCCAGCGCGAGCAGTGGGCGCAGCGGCTCATGGAGATCGACGACCGCGTCAGCAAGACGGTGACGCGGCTCCAGGAGCTCGGTTTCAAGAGCCCCTATCTGCGGCAGCTGGTCGTGGCGCGCTGCAACCCGGTCCGCTGGATCCCGCTGAAGCGGGGCGAGACGAAGCCGCCGATGCCCATCGGCGAAGCCCTGACCCGCATGACCGCGAGCCTGCGCAAGTTCGACCCGAAGTCGGTCCGGCCCCAGGACCTCGCGCTCGTGGCCGCCGTCGCCCCGGCGGACGAGGGCTAGAACAAGCGCGGCTCGGCCGGTCCTAGTGCGAGGGCTGGACGAGCGCGGTAGGGTATGGGCGTCCGGCGGGAGAACGCCGGGCCGAAGTGCCAATAAGTGCCGAATCCCTGGATGGCACAGGGAGCGGGGGAACCACTCACTCGGGGCGAAGGACGAAAGTCCAGGGCAACTCCGGCCCCAGCCCGTCAGCTCACCCCGCAGGCGAGCGGAGAGAGACATGCGGCCTGGTCACGCGCTGCCGCCCACCCCTCCGCGGATCCTCCTGTCCTCGCGCCCCCTCCACTAGTCACCCTTTCCTTCCTCTCCGCGTGCGGCCGCCCCGCGCCGAAAGGCGCGGGGCGGCCTGTCATGTGAGCGCCGCGAGGACCTCCTGCGCGTGGCCGTCGGGCTTGACGCCGTGCCAGCTGCGCTCGACGTCGCCCCTGGGGCCGATGAGCACGGTCGAGCGGATCACGCCGGGACCGCGACCGGGGCGCTCGCCCCAGGCGCCGTAGGCCTCGAGCGTGGCGTGGTCCGGGTCGCTCAGGAAGGTGAAGTGGAGGTCGTACTTGTCCTGGAAGGCGCGAAGAGCCTCGACCGGGTCCGGCGACATCCCCACGATGCGGACACCCTTACCCTCGAAGGCCGCTCGCTGCTCTTCGAACTGAAGAGCCTCGACCGTTCAGCCGCTGGTGTCGGCCTTGGGGAAGAAGTAGAGGACCATCCGCCCGCCGCCGAGGGCAGCGAGGGCGACGCGCTTGCCGTCCTGGTCCTCGAGCTCGAACTCCGGCGCCTTGTCACCTGCATCCAGGTGTGGCATGCGCAGCATTGTCCACCAGAGCGGCCGCTTACGCTTTCGGGGTGATCTTCGCCGGCGGGCCGGGGGGCCGTCCGCCGCGTCCCGAGGTGCCGCGCGAGCACGGCGGGTTCAGGAACCTGCCGCGGCTCTTCAGCACCGCGTTCGGGCTCGTCTGGGCGGCGGACCGCCGGCGCTTCTCGCAGACGGTCGTGCTTCAGATCCTGAGCGGAGCGGGCGTCGGGATACAGCTGCTCATCACGCGCAACCTGATCGCGGCGGTGCTCGACCCGCGCGTCTCGGTGGACCCGTCGCCGCTGGTGACGCAGCTGGTCGCCATGGTCCTCCTGGAGGCCGGGCAGCAGTTCATAGGCCTCTACCAGACGCAGCAGCAGCAGGTCCTGAGCGAGCTGGTCCAGCGCCGCGCGGCCCTGCGCATCGTGGACGTCGCATCGCAGATCGAGATGCGCGAGTTCGACACGCCGATGTTCCAGGACCGCATGCAGCGCGCGCAGTTCGCGATGCAGCGGCTCTTCCAGGTCGTGTTCAACACGGTGCGGATGATCGGCAGCGTCTCGGCGATCGTCGGCGTCGGGATAGCGCTCTACCTCCTCGCGCCGCTGCTCCTGGTCATCGTCGTCGCCGGCGCCGTTCCCGCGTGGCTCGCGAACATGGCGATCAGCCGCGCGGTGTACCGCTTCATGTGGGAGATGACGCCGGACGACCGCAAGCGCGGATACGTGATGAGCCTGTTCACGGCCCGGGACATCGCCAAGGAGGTGCGCGCGTTCGGGCTCACCGGCTACCTGCGCGGGCTGTACGAGCGGCTCTCGGACGAGCGCGTGGCCCGCCTCATCAGGCACCTCCGCGACCGAACGCGGATCAGCTTCATGGGGAGCCTCGGCTCGGCGGTGATGACCGCCGGCGCGTACGGCGCGCTCGCGTACTTCACCGTGACCGGCCGGCTGGGCCTGCCCGAGGCCGGCGCCGCCGCCGCCGCGGTCGGCCAGATGCGCGGCCAGATCGGCGGCCTGGTCGGGTCGCTGCGCGAGCTCTACGAGTCCAGCCTGTTCCTCTACGACGCGGAGTCGTTCCTCGCCCTACTCCCGGCCCTGCGCCGGCCCCAGGGCCTCCCGCGCGGACCCGAGCGCTTCCGGCGGATCGAGCTTCGCCACGCGCGCTTCACCTATCCGATGACGTTCGCCTCCGGGCAGGTGCCGGGCCGGTCGCCGACCGACGGGCGGGAGGTGCCGGTGCTGGCCGGGCGGGTGCTGGGGCCGGGCGGACCGGCCTTCGACGTCGCGGGCCTGGGCGGTCCGCCGCCGGAGCTGGGCAGCGCTCCGGCGCGCCTGCCCCAGCGCCCGGCGCTGCGGGACATCTCGATGCACATCGACGCGGGCGAGATCGTCGCCCTGGTGGGCGAGAACGGGTCCGGCAAGACGACGCTCGCGAAGGTCCTGTCCGGGCTCTACCGGCCGGACAGCGGCCAGGTCCTCTGGGACGGGATCGACGTCACGACCCTCGACCCGGACTGGCTGCACGACCAGGTCACGGTGGTCTTCCAGGACTTCGCCCGCTTCATGCTGACCGTCAAGGAGAACATCGGGCTCGGCCGGGTCGAGCGCATCGAGGACGTCCAGGCCATCGTCGAGGCGGGCATGCGCAGCGGCGCGGACGGCTTCATCCGCGAGTGGGCGTCCGGCTACGACACCGTGCTCGGCCCGGTCTTCCTGGGCGGGAAGGACATCTCGATCGGTCAGTGGCAGCGCATCGCGCTGGCCCGCGCCTTCTTCCGCGACGCTCCCCTGGTCATCCTGGACGAGCCGACGGCGGCCCTCGACGCGCGCGCCGAGCACGATCTCTTCCAGCGGATGCGCGAGCTCTTCCGCGACCGGTCCGTGCTGCTCATCTCGCACCGGTTCTCGAGCGTGCGCTCCGCGGACCGGATCTACGTGCTGCACGAGGGCGAGATCGTCGAGGAGGGGACGCACGACGACCTGATGCGCGTGGGCGGCCGCTACCAGGAGCTCTTCTCGCTGCAGGCCCGGGCCTACTTCCCGGAGGGGTACGGCACGCTGACTGGCACGTGACCTGCTCAGTGGGCGG
>JBOGTE010000201.1:0-3742 GCA_050692015.1 Candidatus Limnocylindria bacterium | reverse complement strand
CCGACGAGCCGCTCACCTGCGTGGCCCGCGGCACCGGCAAGATCCTCGAGGAGCTGATCCGGTACGAGCGGGCCCTGGTGACCGAGACGTACACGGTGGCGCCCCGGTGACCGGCACCATTCCGACGCCGGCGCGTTGTAGGTAACGATGGCCTCCCTCGGACGGATCCAGCAGCGCAAGGCCGGGCGAGCCGACACGACCGTCCTGCGGCAGTTCACGGCCCTCTTCGTGGTGGCGCTAGTCCTCCTGGTGGCGCGCAACACGGCGCCGGTGCAGGAAGCCGCACAAGCGCTCACCAGCGCGCTCGTCCCGGTGGAGCGGGCCATCGCCGGCGTGGGCGGCGCGGCCACGAGCTTCACCGAGGCCGTCTCCGAGATCCAGCGCCTGCGCGAGGACAACGCCGCGCTCCAGCACGACATCGACCGGCTGACCATCGAGAACGTGCGCCTGCGCGAGGCGGCCATCGCCGCGGAGCAGGCGGCGCGGCTCAACGAGACCGCCGGCCGGCTGCCGTACGAGTCGGTCGCCGCGCCAGTGATCGCGCGCGACCCGAGCGGCATCCTCCACACGGTCATGGTCGGCGCCGGCAGCGACGCGGGCGTCCGCGTGGGCCACGTCGTCATGTCGGAGCAGGGCCTGGTGGGCCGCGTGACGGAGGTCGGCGGCGGCTACAGCAAGGTGCTCCTGCTCACCGACCCCGCCTCGACGGTGTCGGCCATCGTCCAGGACTCCCGCGCCACGGGGATCGTCCGCGGCCAGTACGGCGACACGCTGGTGATGGACTGGATCCTCCAGACCGACGGGGTCGAGGTCGGCGACTTCGTCATCACCGCGGGCCTGGCGCTCGGCAACGAGCTACGGTCGCTCTTCCCCAAGGGCCTGCCCATCGGGACCGTGGTCGCCCTCGACCGCTCCGAGAGCGCGGCCTACGTCCGCGCGGTCCTGCTGCCGGCCGTCGAGCTCCGCCGGCTCGAGCAGGTCCTGATCGTCAAGACGGACTGACGGTCGCTCGCTCGACCGCTGAACAGTCTCTCAGCGGTGCCACTAGGTCTGGCGTGGCGTTAGGTACGACAAGGAAATGGAAGAGAGACACCGCTCGCCCGTCTACTGCGTGACCCTAGGTACGACAAGGAAGAGGAAGGGAAGCATCGTTTGCCCGTTCTGAGGCTGGCTGTGGTCGTTGCGCTCCTGGTCGCGGCGGGGTCCCCTGCCGCGGGCGGAGTGGTGACTTCGAGCTCCGTCTCCCTCTCCTCCCCCGAGGGGGGTGCCTCCGACCAGCTGACCGCGATGTCCCCAGCCCCTTCAAGGGAAGACTCGACGGCACGTTTGCTCGTTCGGTTCCTCCCTGGAGCCGCCACGGCTGAGCGCGCGGCGGCGCTGCGACTCATCGGAGGCACGGTCGAAGCGGAGATCCGGGCGCTGGGAGTGACCGTCGTGGTCATCGCAGGCGCGACCGATGTGCTTACGGACGGACCGTCTGCGCTCGAGACGATCGCCCGGCACCCCGCCGTCGAGTTCGCCGAGCTCGACCGCAGGGTCGGCCTCATGTTCGAGCCGAACGACGAGTTCTACTTCGAGCACCCCTCGTACGAGGACGGGCAGTGGGCGATCCGCAAGGCGCTGGTGGACAAGGCGTGGGACAGCGCGCGCGGGTCGCCGACGCTGACCGTCGCGGTCCTGGACACCGGCGTGGACCCGACACACCCAGACTTGGAGGAGGCCCTCGTCGCCGGCAACACCTTCGTCTCGAGGCCCGACGAGGACTGCACGCCCGGGACGACCACCGACGACAACTCGCACGGCACGCACGTCGCCGGGATCATCGGCGCGAGCGCCGACAACGAGGTGGGCGTCGCCGGCGTGGCCTTCGGCGTGCGCGTGATGGCGGTGAAGGTCCTCGACTGCACCGGCCAGGGCAGCCTCTCCGACGTCGCGAGCGGCCTCACCTGGGCGGTGGACAACGGCGCGCGCGTCGTGAACCTCTCGCTCGGCTCGATGAGCGACAGCCCCACGCTGCGCCGCGCCATCGACTACGCGACCGACCGTGACGTCCTCGTCGTGAGCGCCTCCGGGAACTGCGGCACGACCGGCGACAAGTGCCTCACCCTCAACCAGGTCGAGTACCCCGCCGGGTACGAGGACGTGCTGGCGGTCGGCGCGACCGACGTGGACGACAAGGTCGCGTTCTTCTCGACCCGCAACGAGACCGTGGACGTCGCCGCGCCCGGACGGCGGATCGTGAGCACGACGCCGACCTACGCGACCTTCCTCTCGCAGCGCGAGACCGACCCCGTGCCCCTCGAGTACGCGGCCTTCAGCGGCACGAGCCAGGCCGCGCCGCTGGTGGCCGGACTCGCCGCGCTCCTCTGGAGCGCCGAGCCCGAGCTCAGCCGGGCCGAGGTCATCGAGCGGATCCGCGGGACCGCGGACGACCTGGGGCCCGAGGGCCGCGACGACTCCTACGGCGACGGGCGCGTGAACGCGCTGCGCGCGGTCATCGCCAGCGACGACGTCTACGCCGTCCTGTACGAGGCCGTCTCGCTGCCCGACGCGGCCCTCCCGGCGCGTCCCTTCACGGCCAGCCTCGTCGCGACGAACCGCTCGAGCTTCGCGTGGCGCTCCGAGGATCCGAGCGCGGTGGCGCTCCGCTGGTCCTGGCTCGACCCCGACGGGGCCGAGGTGCCGGGCCTCGCGGGCACCATCGGGCTCCCGGAGGACGTCGGCATCGACGAGAGCGTCGCGCTGTCCGTGCCGGTCACCACCCCGGCGCAGCCAGCCACCTACACGCTCGTCATCGACCTCGTGCGCGACGGCATCGTGGCCTTCTCGACGCGCGGCGCGGACGCCCTGGCGCACGAGGTGCGCGTCGGCAGCGGCATCGGCGCGTCCTACGAGGCGCCGGCCGAGACCGCGGCGTTCGACGCGGGCTCCGAGACCACGCTCGTCGTCTCGGTGCGCAACACCGGCACGGTGACCTGGGCCGCGACGGGCGGGAACCCCGTCCGGCTCTCGTACCACTGGCTGCAGGCCGGCGCGGTGCACACGTGGGAGGGCCTGCGCGGCGCGCTGCCCGCCGACGTCCCGCCAGGCGCGCAGGTGAGCCTGGACCTGCCGGTGCTGCCGCCGCTCCAGCCCGGCCCCTACACGCTGCGGTTGGACCTGGTCCAGGAGGGCGTGGCCTGGTACTCGGACCTGGGCGCGGCGCCGCTCGACCTCGAGGCGGGCGTGCGCGCCGGCTACGTCGCTTCCTACGAGGTCGGCACGCCGGCCATCCTGCTGCCCGGCGGGCGCGCCGAGGTCCCGGTGACGGTCACCAACAGCGGCACCTTGACCTGGACGGCGGCCGGCGAGGTGCCCGTGCGCCTGGCCGCGCACCTCGCGGACAGCGCCGGCGGGATCGTCCTCTGGGACGGCATCCGGACGGTGCTCGAGGAGGACGTCGCGCCGAGCGGCCTGGTCGCGACCGAGGTCGTCGTGGACGCGCCGGCCACGCCCGGCTCGTACCGCGTGCGCGTGGACGCCGTGCGCGAGGGCGTGGCCTGGTTCAGCGGGCTCGGCGTCGCCGCGGGCGAGGTGGACCTGCTGGTGGTCGCCGACTACCGCGCCGAGCTGCCCACCGGCCCGCTCACCGTCTCCGTCGCGGACCCGCGCGTCGAGGTCACGGTGCGCAACATCGGCGTGGCCACCTGGACGCTCGCGGTGGCGTCGCCCCTCGCTCTGTCCGCGCACTGGTACGACGACG
>JBOGTE010000200.1:0-3757 GCA_050692015.1 Candidatus Limnocylindria bacterium | reverse complement strand
TCGGTCTTCCCGGAGAGCCCCGCGGAGAAGGCGGGCGTGCGCCCGGGCGACCGCATCAAGTCTGTCGATGGCACGGACGTCACGGACTTCGCGCCGGAGGAGATCGCGCAGCGCATCCGCGGCGACGAGGGCACGGACGTCGTCCTGCTGCTGGTCCGCGGAACGCAGGAGGTGACCATCACCATCACCCGGGCGACGCTGATCCCGCCGCGCGTGTTCGAGCGCCAGCACGAGGAGGGGCAGATCTCGCAGCTGACCGTCGCGGCGCTGAACGGCGACGTCGCGCGGCAGACCAAGGAGACGGTCCAGCGCGAGATCGACCGCGGGGTGAAGGGGCTCATCCTGGACCTCCGCAACAACCCGGGAGGCGACCTCTCGGCCGCGGTGAACATCGCCAGCATCTTCGTCAAGGACGCGACCCTGGTGAAGCAGGTCGGCCGCGACGGCAAGACCGAGAACGTCACCACCAACGGCGACTTCTACGTCGGCTTCTCGGGCCCGATCGTGGTCCTGGTGAACGAGCGCACGGCCTCTGGCGGCGAGATCATCGCGGCCGGGCTGCGCGCCAACGACGTCGCCTCCGTCATCGGCACGCGCACGGCCGGCTGCGTCGGCATCGCGCAGCCGCGGGCCATGCCCGACGAGGGGCTGCTCCTGGTCACGCTGGCGCGGATGCAGGACGCCAACACGGGTGAGGAGCTGAACGGCCAGGGCCGCGGCGTGGCGCCCGACAGCACGGTCGAGGACGTCGCCGAGACGCCCGAGCAGGAGGACCTCGTCGCGGCGCTGGACGCCCTGCGGGACCGGATCGCCCGAGCCGGCTAGGAGAAGAGTCCGAGCGCGACGAGCCCCGCGACCGTGATCGCGATCCCCAGGTACTGGCTGGGCACCAGGCGCTCCCCCAGGAAGAAGATCGCCAGGAACACCGGGATCACCGGGTAGAGACCGCTCCCCGTCGCGACTATGGACGCGAAGCCGGCCTCCACGCCCAGCACGAACGAAACGTTCGCCGCCGTGTCGAAGACGCCGGTCAGGACGAGGAGCACGAGCGTCGCCGGCCGGCGGTCCGTCGGGATGGCCGCACGGGTCGCCAGCACCGCCGCCGCCAGCAGTACCGCGCTCGCGATGCGCGCCAGCAGGACCAGCTCGAGACCATCGTGCTCACGGGCCGCTGCCGCGAGCGCCGCGCCGTACATGCCGAAGCCGAGCGTCGCGACGAAGGCCAGGCGGATCCCCGGCAGGGGCCGCCCCAGCGTCCGGAGGATGGCCCGGAAGTCGGAGCTCGCAAGCACGATCCCCACGAACGTGACGGTGATGGCGGCGATCTGGGGCAGCTCCAGACGCTCTCCCAGGAAGATGACGACGAGGACCACGGTGACGGCGGCGTACGACGCGGCGACCGGGCTGACCACGGCGATAGGCCCGAGCGCCAGGGCCTTGTAGAAGACGAAGAGCGCGCTCGCCCCCACCAGGGCGAGCGCGACGGCCCAGGGCACCGCGGCGGCGGTGACGGTAGGAAAGCGGCCCGCTGCGGCCAGCGCGACCGCGTAGAGGGTCGTCCCGATGAGCTGCATGCCGAGCGAGGTCCAGAGCACGCCGATCCGCCGGGACGCGAGCGCACCGGCGTAGTCGCCCACGCCCCAGCCGAGGGCCGCGCCGACGCCGAAGAGGAGCGGAGTCAAGCGCCGGCGCTAGACGATGAGCTCGCGTGGGGCCCGGGTGAGGTCGCGCGCGCCGTCGGCCGTGACGACCAGCAGGTCCTCGAGGCGGACGCCGCCGACGTCAGGATCGTAGATGCCGGGCTCGATGGTGACGACGTCGCCGGGCTCGAGCGGCACCATGCCCCAGCGGCCCCGCCCTATCGAGGGCGCCTCGTGGATCTCGAGGCCCACGCCGTGACCCGTCCCGTGGATGAGGCCGCGTACCGGCCCGCTCTGCGAGCGGCGCTGCCCCTCGCGGAGCGTCTCATAGCCCGCCTCGAAGATGATGTCCTCCACCCGCTCGTGGATCGCGCGTCCCGTCGCCCCGGGCCGCAGCATGGCGATGGCCTCGTCCTGGGCACGCCTCACGACCTCGTACATCTTCACGATCGCCTCGGGCGGCTCGCCCTTCGAGACCGTGCGCGTCATGTCCGCGTAGTAGCGCGAGCTGTGCTGCGGGTAGATGTCCATGACGATGGCCTCGTGCGCCCGGAGAGGCCCGCTCCCGTCCTCGTGCGGGTCGGCCGCCTGCTTCCCCGGCGCGACGATGGTGCCCTCGGGCACCCGGCAGCCGCGGTCGAGGAGGCCACGCTCCACGATGGCGCGAAGCCGCTCCGCGGTGAACACCTCGCCGCCCTGCGTGAGCATCCCGTCGCCGCGGACCTTCGCGCGACGGATCGCCTCGACCCCCTCGGCCCAGGCCTCCTCGGTCGCGCGCTGCGCCGCCTCGATCGCGGCGATCTCGTCAGGCCGCTTGATCCGCCGGCGAGCGTCGAGGTCCGTCGCCACGACGAGCTCGACGCCGAGCGCGCGCAGCCTGTCGCCCAGGCCGATCGGGAAGTAGCGAGGCACCGACACGCCGGACAGCCCGCGCTCCGCCAGGAACCTGTGGATCACCGCGGCGTTGACCTCGTCGGCGGGCAGGCCCTTCTTGGCGAGGTCCCGGTAGCCGAACTCGTCGATGTTGCGGACGGAGGTCGCCCGCGAGTCCTTCTCCGCGCGGCCCTGCTCGAGAGAGCTCATCACCAGGATCCGCTCCTCACCGTGCTCGAGGGCGATGAACGGGTCCGGCGCCAGGAACCGGGTGAGCTGGTAGACGTCGGGGAAGCGATACGAGTCGGCGTAGAACAGGAGCGGCGAGGAGTCGCTCCGGTCAAGCGTCTGCCCCATGGCCGTCCCAGCCTAGCCATCTCCCGTTCTTCGCGCGGGGCCACGGGTCCGTAGCATCGGGCCCGCCATGTCGAGAACCGCTCTCAGCGACCTCCTCGGGCATCACACCTGGGCGACCATCACGCTGATCGAATTCGTCCGAGGCCTCGGCCCGGAAGAATGCGCCTGGACCGCCCCTGGAACGTACGGCGCCATCGACCAGACGCTCGCGCATCTCGTCGGCGCCGACACGTACTACCTCTTCCGGCTGACCGGCGAGTGGCCCTCCGCGGGCGAGCTCGAAGAGGAGCCGTCGGTCGATCTGGAAGATCTTCTCGAGCGGGCGCGCGAGGCCGCCGACAGATACGAGGCGTACGCGAGCGACCCGATCGATCCGGACGAGGTCCGCGAGAGCAGGTCTGGTCGGAGGGAGACGGTCGGGACGATCCTCGCTCAGGCGATCCACCACGGCAATGAGCATCGGTCCCAGGTCGGGACGATCCTCGACGCCGCATGGACTCTCCCATCCGGACTACTCGGGCTGGGCTTGGGGTCGGGCACGAGTCGGGCACGAAGCGACCTGACCGAGAAGGAGGCGATGGAGCTCGCGCTGAACGAGACCCACGCCTGGCGCCGGCGAGCCCAGGACCGTGGGAGTATCGAGACATGAACACCGTGAAGACCGCCTTCCTGCTCGCGCTCCTCACCGTGCTGCTCGTCTTCGGCGGCCGGCTCATCGCCGGCGAGCAGGGCATGGTGCTGGCGCTGGTCCTCGCCGGCGTCATGAACGTCTCCGCCTACTGGTTCAGCGACAAGATCGCGCTCCGGATGGCCGGCGCCAAAGAGGTGTCGAAGGCGGAGGCGCCGGAGATACACCGCATCGTGTCCGACCTCGCGCGGCGGGCGGA
>JBOGTE010000199.1:0-3776 GCA_050692015.1 Candidatus Limnocylindria bacterium | reverse complement strand
AGAGCACGATCGGCGCGCTCGTCGCGGAGCGCCTGGGCTACCTCTTCCTGGACACGGGCGCGATGTACCGCGCGGTCGCCCTGGCGGCGCAGCGGCGCGCCATCGACCCGGACGACGCTCCGTCGCTCGCCGCTCTCGCCACGGCGGTGCGCGTCGCGATCGGGCCTCCCACGGTCCAGGACGGCCGTGCCTACTCGGTCCTCCTGGACGGGGACGACGTGACCTGGGCCATCCGCTCGGCGGAGATCGACCGGACCGTCTCGCAGGTGGCGCGCGTGCCCGGCGTACGCGACGCGATGGTCGCCCAGCAGCAGACGCTCGCCGGGCGCGGCCGCGTTGTGATGGTGGGCCGGGACATCGGCACCGTGGTGCTGCCCGATGCGGAGCGGAAGATCTTCCTCACGGCTTCGGCCGCCGAGCGCGCCAAGCGGCGTGGCGAGGAGCTCGCGGCCCGCGGCGAGATCCGGCCGCGCCAGGAGCTCCTCCACGAGATCCTGCGGCGGGACCAGCTCGACAGCGAGCGCGTGGTGTCGCCCCTGCGGCCGGCGGAGGACGCCGTGGTGGTGCAGACCGACGGGCTCTCGGTGAAGCAGGCCCTGGAGCGGATACTCGCGGTGGTCACACGCACTCACGCCTGACGGCGGGAATAGCCGGATGAGCTGGGTGGGACGCCCCGAGTGGCCGCGTGAGCGCCTCTGGCTCTGGCGGCTGGGCTTCCCGCTCGTGCGGGCCGTAGCCACGACGCTGCTGCCGATCGACGCCGAGGGCCGCGAGAACGTGCCCCAGAGCGGCGGCTACATCCTGGTCGCGAACCACGTGACCGGCCTCGACCCGTTCTGGATCGAGTTCGCCCTCCGCGAGCGCATCCGCTACATGACCAAGGTCGAGATCCTCGGCTACCCGCTGATCGGCGGGATCCTCCGAGGGATCGGGAACTTCCCGGTGCGCCGCGGGGAGAGCGACCGCCGGGCGCTCGAGACGGCCCTTCGGGTCCTCCAGGCCGGCCAGCCTCTGGGGTTCTTCCCCGAGGGCACCCGGAGCCGGACCGGACGGCTGCGCCGGGCCAAGCCCGGCATCGCGTTCCTGGCCCGGCGATCGGGCGCGCCCATCGTCCCGGTGGCCATCACCGGCAGCGCGCGCGCCCGCCTGCGGGTCCCGCCCCGCCGCGACATGCACGTCAGGGTGGGGAAGCCCTTCACGCTGGCCGACCTCGCAGGACCCGACAGGATGGACGACCAGGCCCTCGCCGACGCGATCGTGCGGCGCATCGCGGAGCTGCTCCCGGATGAGATGAAAGGCGAGTACGCGCCCGTACACTGAGGCTATGCAGGTGCTGCTGGCGCGCGAGAACGGGTTCTGCTTCGGCGTCAAGAAGGCGGTCGAGCTGACCGAGGCCGCGGCCGAGACTGGACGCTCCGTCCACAACCTCGGTCAGGTCGTGCACAACCCGATCATCAGCCGCCGCCTCGCCGACCGGGGCGTGAAGGTCATAAAGGACCCCGTCGAGGCGGCCGACGGCATCGTGGTCATCCGCGCCCACGGCGTGCCTCCGGCGGTCCGCGCGGAGATCGAGGAGCGCGGCCTGGAGTGCATCGACGCCACCTGCTCGCTGGTCCTGCGGGCCCAGCGGTTCACCAAGCAGCTGGCCGACGAGGGCTACCGCGTGGTCATCCTGGGCACCCCCGACCACCCCGAGGTGGTGGGGCTCAAGGGCTTCGCTGGCAGCGACTTCGTGGTCGTCGAGACCAAGGAGGAGTGGGAGCGGCTCCCGCGCATGAAGAAGGCCGGGGTCGTCTCGCAGTCCACGCAGCCGCCGTGGGCGTTCACGGCCCTCGTCGCGCACGTGGCGACGGTCGCGCAGGAGCTGAAGGTCTTCAACACCGTGTGCCCCGTCACCGTGAAGCGGCAGCACGCCGCGAGCGAGCTGGCGGAGCAGGTCGCGACGATCCTCGTGGTCGGCGGCAAGAACTCGGCGAACACCCGGGAGCTCGTCAACCTCGCGCGGATGCAGGGCCGCAGCGCGTACCACATCGAGCGCGCGGACGAGGTGCTGCCGGAGTGGCTCGCCGGCCAGGACACCGTCGGCCTCATCGGCGGGTGCTCCACGCCGATGGAGACCCTGCTCGAGGTGAAGGCCCGGGCCGAGGCCCTCGGAGCAGAGGGGCCATCCGGGACCCGAGAGGCGCGCACCGAAGCAACGGCCTAAGCCCGTGGGCCGCGCCGTCGTCGCCGTCGTCGGCCGGCCGAACGTCGGTAAGTCCACGCTCTTCAACCGGCTAGTGGGCGAGCGCCTGGCCATCGTCGAGGACATCCCGGGGACGACGCGAGACCGCCTCTACGGCACCGCCGAGTGGGGCTCGCGCGAGTTCTCCGTCGTGGACACGGGTGGCCTCGACCTGCCCAAGGGCGAGATCGGCACGGCCGTCCGCCGCCAGGCCGACGCGGCGATCGCCGAGGCGGACATCCTCCTGTTCGTGGTGGACACCCAGAGCGGCGTCGTGCCCGTGGACCACGAAGTGGCGGACCAGCTCCGCCGGAGCGACAAGCCCGTCATCGTCGTGGCCAACAAGGCGGACTCCTGGCGGGGCGAGGCGCAGGCCGGCGAGTTCTACGCCCTCGGCCTGGGCGAGGTCCACGCCGTGTCGGCCCTGGCCGGCCACGGCACGGGCGACCTGCTGGACGCGATCGTGCGCGCGCTTCCCCCGGAGCCCGAGCCGGAGGCGGAGACGCGCGAGGCGCGCATCGCGATCGTCGGGCGCCCGAACGTGGGCAAGTCGAGCTTCCTCAACATGCTGGCCGGCGAGGAGCGCGCGGTCGTGGCCGAGACCCCGGGCACGACGCGCGACACCATCGACACCACCCTGGTGCATGAGGGTCGCGTGGTCCGTCTGGTGGACACGGCCGGCATCCGCCGCCGGGGCCGCATCGAGCAGGGTATCGAGCAGTACGCGCTCCTCCGCACCGTCCATGCCCTGGAGCGCGCCGACGTGGCCGTCCTGCTGATCGACGCCAACGAGGGGATCACGGCGCAGGACACCCACATCGCGGGCTACGCCATCGAGGCGGGGGTGGGCCTCGTCCTGGCCGTGAACAAGTGGGACGTGGTGGAGCGCAGCGAGGACCAGACCCACGACATGAAGCGCGAGATCGCCCGGGAGTTCCACTTCGCGCCCTGGATGAGCCATCGGTTCACCTCGGCCAAGACGGGCCGCAATGTGGCCGCGACGCTGGGCGACGCGGTCCGGATCGTGGACGTCCGCGGGCAGCGCATAGCCACCGCGGACCTCCACCGGCTGCTGGTGGAGGCCATCGCGGCCCATCCGCCCCCCACGGACCGGGGTCGGCAGGTACGCTTCCGCCACGTGACGCAGGCTCGCTCCGCGACGCCGACGTTCGTCTTCTTCGTGGACCGTCCCGAGGGGGTCCACTTCAGCTACCGGCGATACCTGGAGAACCGGATCCGCGACCGCTTCGAGTTCCCGGGCACGCCCGTGCGCATCGAGCTGCGCGGGAGCCGCGAGTGACCGGCGAGGCGGCCCTGCCCCTCCTGACGATCGCCCTGATCGGCGTCGTCGCGTACGCGGTCGGCTCGCTGTCGAGCGGGTACTTCGTGGGCAAGCTGTACCGCAACGTCGATCTGCGCCGCGTTGGATCGGGCTCCACGGGCGCGACCAACACCTTCCGGACCCTGGGGCCCGGCGCCGGGATCCTGGTGGCGCTCCTCGACATCCTGAAGGGCGCGGCCGCGGTGTGGATCGCGCGGCAGATCGTCCCCG
>JBOGTE010000198.1:0-3820 GCA_050692015.1 Candidatus Limnocylindria bacterium | reverse complement strand
GGCTTGGAGCGCTCGCGCCGCGCGGCGCGGGCCGCCAGGCGGGCGGCGTCGGTCGCCGCGTGATCCACGGTCTCGGTCTTCGGGTCGATGACCACGCCGTACTGCTTCCTCGCCCCGTCGAGCGACACCACCCCGCTCTGGGTGTCCTCGAGGACGCGGGCCGGGTCGCGGTCGAGCGGGTCGCCGTAGCCTCCGCCCGACTGCGTGCGCACCTGGTAGACGTCGTCGTGGTCCAGGTACGAGACGGCGATGACCTTCTGGATGTCCCACTCGCCGCCCAGATCCGCGAGCTCCTGCGGCACCTCGCCCGCCGTGAAGCGCGCGCGGACGTCGGTCTTCCGCTTGATGATGAACTGGTTCGTCTGGCTGGGCCCGCCGCCGCAGATGCCGGCGGACTCGGGCCACTCCGATCCCGACGTGTGCATGATCTTCGTCGGGATCCGCTCGGTGTCGTGGACGACGTACGAGAGCGTGCAGCCCGCGCCGCCGCGCCACATCCCGTCGCCCCCGGAGTCGGCCTGATGACGGCGGAACAGGTACAGGATCGGGTACTGGAACTCGTACGCCTCGGCGTTGGGGGCCAGCTCGTAGATGCTCCCGACGTACCCGCCGGTGTCCACGCCGTCCTTGCGGCTGCGAGCCCCGCCGCCGCCGAAGTACGTGTCCAGCACCGTCGCGCCGAACCACTGGCCGCGCTGGTCGGTCCCGAAGAGCTCCTCGGTGGTGAGGCTGCCGACCCAGTTGGCCATGGCGCGCTCGCGGTGCGTGTCCGAGGCGGCCAGGAGCTTCCCGAGCGCGTTGTCCGCGAGGTTGATCACCGCCTGCGTCGTGCTCGTCGTGGCCTTGCTCACGCCGCCCGGCCACTGCACGTGCACGATCGTGCCGGGGTCCGAGACGACCTCGATGGCGCGGCCGATGCCCGCCGGCACCCAGGGGATGTCCCAGCAGAGGTACGTCATCACGCACGACAGGACGTCGGAGATCGTCGCGTGGACCGGGTTGTTGATCACCGCCGGCGCCTGCGGTGACGACCCGCGGAAGTCGAAGAGGAGCCTGTCGCCCGTCTTGGTCATCGCCAGCACGGCCGTGTAGATCTTGTCGTCGTACTCGAGATAGGAGCGGTGGCGCCACGTCCCGTCCGGCAGGTCCCCGAGGCGCTCGCGGATCCGCGCCTCGCTCTGGTCGAGCATGTCCTCCATGACCTTCTTCACGGTCTCGACGCCGTACTGGCGGCAGAGCTCCTGGATCCGCTGCGTGGCCACGTTGTTCGAGGCGATCTTCGCCGTCAGGTCGAGGCGCACCATGTGCGCGACGCGCGACATGCGCGTGTAGACGCGCACCAGGTCCTCGCGCAGGCGGCCGCCCTCGACGATCTTCATCGGCGGGAAGAGCGGCTGCTCGCCGTAGATGTCCTTCGCGCCGACCTGCACCTGCCCAGGGACGGGGCCGCCGATGTCGATCTGGTGGATCGTCGAGCCGACCCAGCCGATGAGCTCACCCTCGAAGTGGACCGCGCCGAGCACGACGACGTCCATCTGGTGCTGCGCCCCGACGAAGGGGTCATTCGAGAGGAACATGTCTCCCGGCCCGATGCCGGGGTTCTCCGCGCACGTCGCGACGACCTCCTTCGCCAGCGTCTCCATCGAGATGGCGTGCACCGAGATGTAGGGGGCGATGACCAGCGAGTCGCCGCGCGCGGTCATGATCGACGCGTTCATGTCGTGGACCTCGCTCGCGATGAGCGACCCCGATACGCGCTCGAGGGTGTTCCCGGCCTCCGCGTTGATGCTCCAGAGCCGGTGGCGAAGGATCTCGAACGTGATCGGGTCCACCCGCAGCGGCGGCCTGCCCGCCCTGCGCCCCTGTGGCTTCTCCGCTACTGCCATCGGTCGCCCTCCCCTATCCCGTACTCGGATGGCTCTCTATACCGAGCCGCGCCAGCGCGCGGCGGTACTCCACCGCCGGGGCGTCGGAGCCCTTCAGGTGGAGCTCCGCGCTGAGGTCGAGCGGCAGCTCCTCGGGACGCTGCGCCTCGACGATCCGCCGGTCCTGCTCCGTGACCGAGGTGTTCCGCTCCGCCCACACCTCGTCCGCCTGGTCGAGAGCGAAGTTCCGCGCGTGGCCGAAGTAGAACATCGTCTCGCGGTCCGTGATCGGCCGGGCCGCGAAGAAGAGGGCGGTGATCCGCTCCTCGGCGCCCTTCGCCGGTGCGACGGCCGCGGCCGGACCGCCGGCGGTGCGGCGGCCGACCCACATGTGCAGCGCGAGCGGCAGGGTCACCGTGTAGCGCCGGATCGCGCTGGTCGCCTCGTCGTCCACGGTGTAGGCGATGCGTCCGTCCCCGGTCTCGACCGCGACGTCCGGGTAGACCGGCTTCTCGCGCTGGCCGAGCACCCCCGGATGCACCCACGGGAAGTGCGCGAAGTCCATGACGTTCTCGATGACCCGCGGGGCGCTGGCCTTCCAGTGGTACTGCGTCCAGATCGTCCTGAACGCGGGGTCCTCGGCCTCGGGGTACGGCGGGACGGCGCCCGCGGGGTCGTCGAGGGCCACCCAGACGAGGCCGTAGCGCTCCTCCGCTCGGTACGCCTCGACGCGCGCCTTCGCGGGGATCGGCCGGCCCGGGGCGAGAGAGGGTATGCGCGAACACGCGCCGCTCGCCGCGTATGTCCAGCCGTGGTACGCGCACACGAGCTCGTCGCCGTCGATCCAGCCGAGCGAGAGCGGCGTGCCGCGGTGGATGCAGAGGTCCCGGAAGGCGGCGACCTTCCCGCTCGCGCCGCGGTAGACCGCCAGCCGCTCGCCCAGGAGCTGCGTCGAGACCGGCCCGTCCCGCACCTCGCTCGACAGCGCGACGGGGTACCAGTACGGCCGCAGCGGCACCAGGTCCATCAGAGCACCAGCACGCCGCGCCCGGTGCTGTGCTCCATCGCCGCGAGCGCGTCGTTGATCCCCTCGAGCGGGTACGTGCGCGTCACCAGCTTGTCGAGCGGTAGGCGGCCCTTCGCGTAGAGGTCCACGTACCGGGGGATGTCGATGCTCGGCCGGATGTTGCCGAGGAGCACGCCGTGGAGGTGCTTGTTGCGGATGAACCCGTCGGTAGGGAACGGGAAGGTCGTGCCCGGCGGCGCCGCGCCGACGATGTATCCGTTGCCGCCCGCACGCAGCATGGCGACCAGCTGCGCCATGGTCTTCGGCCCGCCGACGCACTCGAAGGCGATCTCGACCCCGCCTCCGGTGAGCTCCCGCACGCGCTCCACCGCGTCCTCTTCCGTCGCGTGGATGGTGTGCGTCGCCCCGAGCGTCCTCGCGTAGGCGAGCTTGTCCTCCGCGACGTCGATCGCCACGATCATGCCCGCGTGCGCGAGGTCCGCGCCCGCGATGACGCCCGCGCCGACCCCTCCGCAGCCGATGACGGCCACGCCGGCCCCCACCGGGACGCGCGCCGCGTTGAAGACCGCGCCCAGGCCGGTCGCGGCGCCGCACGCGAGCGTGGCGATGCGCTCGAGGGGGACGTCCGGCCGCACCTTCACCGCCGCACCCTCGGGGACGACGGCCCGCTCGGCGAACGACGACTGCGAGAAGAAGTGGTGGACGGGCTGGCCGTTCTGGCTGAGGCGCGTGGTGCCGTCGGGCATCGTCCCGCTAAAGATGGCGGCGGCGGCCGTCGAGCAGAGCCAGGGCTCCCCCCGCACGCACTGCTCGCACCGGCCGCAGCGCGCGATCGCCGCGAGCACGACGTGGTCGCCTGCGGCGACCGACGTGACGCCGGGCCCCACGGCCTCGACGACGCCGGCGCCCTCGTGGCCGAGCACCATGG
>JBOGTE010000197.1:0-3846 GCA_050692015.1 Candidatus Limnocylindria bacterium | reverse complement strand
GTGCACGCCGGCGGCCGCGGCAAGGCCGGCGGCATCAAGCTCGCGAGCACGCCGGCCGAGGCGCGCGACGCGGCGCGCGCGATCCTGGGCATGGACATCAAGGGCCTCCGGGTCGCGAAGGTCTACGTCGAGCGCGCCGCTCAGGTCCGGAGCGAGCTCTACCTCGGCATTACCGTCGATCGCGGCCGCCGCCGCCCGGTCGTGATGCTCTCCACCGTCGGCGGGATCGACATCGAGCAGGTGGCCGCGGAGCAGCCGGAGCGCATCGCCCGCGGCTGGCCCGACCCGCGCCTGGGGCTGCTGGCCTTCGAAGCCAGGCGCCTCTGCTTCGAGGCCGGCGTCCCCAAGGAGCAGGTCGCCGAGGTCGCGGCCATCGCCGAGCGCCTCTACCGCCTGTTCGAGGACAGCGACGCGACGCTCCTCGAGATCAACCCGCTGTTCGTGCAGGAGGACGGGACGGTCATCGCGGGCGACGCCAAGCTCGACGTGGACGACAACGCCTTGTACCGCCGCGAGGAGCTGGCCGGCTGGAAGGAGACGACGGCCGACGAGGCCATGGAGGAGAAGGCGCGCGAGCTCGGCTTCAGCTACGTGCAGCTGGACGGCGACGTGGGGGTCATCGGGAACGGGGCGGGCCTGGTCATGAGCACCCTCGACGCCGTGCGCAACGCCGGCGGGCGGGCCGCCAACTTCCTCGACGTCGGCGGCGGCGCCAAGGAAGAGGTCGTCAAGGCGGCGCTCGAGATCGTGCTGGCCAACCCGCGCGCGCGGAGCGTGATGATCAACATCTTCGGCGGCATCACCCGCGGCGACGAGGTCGCCAAGGGGATCACCGACGTGATCCGCGAGCACCCGCCGCGCGTCCCGCTGGTCATCCGGCTCTCCGGGACCGAGGCCGAGGAGGGGCGGCGGCTGCTCGAAGGAGCGCCGCTGGTGTCAAAGGAGACGATGGACGAGGCCGCGGTGGAGGCGGTGGCCCTGGCGCGCGGGGCGCGGGACCGCGTCCCGTCCAGCCCGGCCACGGCGAAGCGCCCGTGAGCGTGCTGCTGGGGCGCTCCACCCGGGTCGTCGTCCAGGGCATGGGCCGCGAGGGCCGGTTCCACGCCGGCCGCATGCGGGAGTACGGCACGCAGGTCGTCGGCGGCGTGGGCCCCGGCACCGGCGGGACGGAGCGGGACGGTGTCGCCATGTTCGACACCGTCGCGGCGGCCGTGGACGCGACCGGGGCGGACGCCTCGCTCATCTTCGTCCCGGCGCCCGCCGCGGCCGACGCCATCCTCGAGGCGCTCGACGCGGAGCTCGGCCTGGTGGTCTGCATCACCGAGGGCATCCCGGTGCACGACATGCTGAAGGTCGCGGCGGTGCTGGGGGAGACCTCGTCCACGCTGATCGGGCCGAACTGCCCGGGGGCCATCACGCCCGGGGAGTGCAAGATCGGGATCATGCCCGGCGAGAACTTCTCGCCCGGCCCGGTCGGGTTCGTGTCGCGCAGCGGCACGCTCACGTATGAGATCGCCGACCTGCTGACGCGGTCGGGCCTCGGCCAGTCCACCTGCATCGGCATCGGGGGCGACCCGGTGATCGGACTGCCCACCCCGGACGCGGTGCGCCTGCTCAACGAGGACCCGGCGACGGGCGTGATCGTCATCGTGGGCGAGATCGGCGGGAGCGCCGAGGAGAGCGCCGCGGAGTACATGCGAGCGCACGGCAAGAAGCCGGCGGTGGCGTTCATAGCCGGCCGCAGCGCGCCGCCCGGCAAGCGCATGGGCCACGCCGGTGCCATCGTCTCGGGCAACCAGGGCACCGCCGCGTCCAAGGTGCGCGCGTTCGAGGAGGCCGGCATCCCCGTGGCGAACGCGCCCAGCGAGATCCCGAAGCTCGTCCGGGAGGCGCTCGGCAGCGCCGCCTAGAGATGCCGTAAGCACATCCCCTGGCACACAGTTGGCACCGGGTCGAAGCGTGCGGACGACTTTCCGTTGCTAGGCTCGAAGGCCTTGATCAGACGCCTACGGAAGTCGGTGACTCACTTCCTCTTCCTTGTGTTGGTCGCCGCAGCTTGCGGGGGCCCGAGCGCGCCACCGGTGGCGGCGCCGGGCTCGCCGTCGCCCACGGCGACGTCCACCGTCGCAGTCAACCCGGCCACGCCGACCCCGACGCCGACGCCGTCCCCCACCCCCGCCCCCGTGTACTGGCCGCTCACCGGCCAGCTCGCGGAAGACCCCTCGCTGGTGAAGCGGCGGCCGCTCAACGTGCGGTTCCCGAACGACCGTTCCGCGCGCCCGCAGGTGGGCCTCTCCAAGGCGGACATCGTCTTCGAGATGATCGTGGAGGGCGGGATCACGCGGCACGCGGCCATCTACCACTCGCAGGAGTCCGAGACCGTGGGGCCCGTGCGCAGCTACCGGTTCAGCGACCTGCACATCACGCAGATGCTCCGCGGGGCTCTCGTCGCCTCGGGCGCCACCGTCGAGGAGCGCGACGCGGTCACGCGCTCGGTGCGCGACGGGAACATGATCAGCGTCGATGCCCAGCGAGGGTTCGGCTTCTACTACCGGGTCGCCGGACGTCCCGGGCCGAACGATCTCTTCGCGGACCTCGTCCGCGCCCGCGAGGCCGTGAACGAGGCGGGGGGCGAGGACCCCGTGGACGTCCCGCCGCTGGCGTTCCTGCCTCCGGAGGGCGGGGATCCCCTGGCCGGAGGCTTCGGGACCAGCCAGCCCGCGTCGAGGCTGGTCGTCCCGTTCCAGGCCGACCCCGCCACCTTCGTCTGGGACGAGGGCTCCAGGGGCTACCGCCGCACCCAGGGCGGCGTCCAGACGGTGGACCCCGACGGCAACGTCACCATCAACGCCCGCAACGTCATCGTCATCTGGACCGACATCTGGGAGACGAGCGTCATCCAGGATCGCTTCGGCTCGAGGGGCCTCGACTACCGCATGACCGGCGGCGGGAAGGCCGCCGTCTTCCGCGACGGCCGCCGGGTGGACGGCACCTGGAAGCGCGACTCGGTGCTGGACATGTTCAGCTTCTACGACCAGGCGGGGGTAGAGGTCCTCCTGGCGCCCGGCCAGAGCTGGGTCCACTTCGTACACCAGGACTGGGTCGTGACGTCCGAGCCCTAGGCTCGTTCGTGTCCTTAGTGGGCAAGGGAAGGTCCTCGGGTGGCTGGGCGCTCGTCGTAGCGCTGGCGCTCCTCCTGTCGGTGGTCGCGGCGTCGGCCTCTCTCGCCGCCGACCGGCTACGGGGGCTCACCGGCGGAAGCGGACCGAGCCAGGCCGCCTCCTGCGTGGGCTCCGTCGGCGCCGCCATCCCCCCGCCCGCCTCCGTACCCGCGGGGATCCCGGGCTTCCACGCCCACTGGTACGGCCAGAGCGGCTACCCGACCCTCTGCCCCGGCGAGCCGTCCACCGCCGTGGTGGCCTACTACAACAGCGGGACCGCCGGCTGGCACCGCGGGCTGCTCGGCCACTCGGCCTACCTCGGGACCTGGGGCCCCGAGCCGGGCCAGGACCGCCGCTCGCCCCTCGGCGGCGACGGAACCGGCGGCTCGGTCGCCACGGGCTGGCCCGGCCCGAACCGGATCGCCATCCAGCCAGCGGACTGGGTGGGCCCTGGACAGGTCTCCTGGTTCCAGTTCACGATCCAGGCGCCGGCGACGCCGGGCCACTTCAAGCTCTACCTCCGGCCGCTCATCGAGGGCGCGACGTGGCTCGAGGACTTCGGCGTGTACTGGTCGGTCACCGTCCTGAACCCCGACGGGAGCGCGCCGCCCCCGCCGCCGCCGCCTCCGGTCGGCTGCACCGGCGAGTGCTGGCCGCTGACCGGCCGGCCGCACGAGGGCGGACC
>JBOGTE010000196.1:0-3876 GCA_050692015.1 Candidatus Limnocylindria bacterium | reverse complement strand
CCTCGCCGCTCGTCGGCCGCGAGCGCGAGCTCGAGCAGCTCGCGCGGCACTGCTCGGCCCTGGCGCGCGGAGAAGGCGCCGCGCTGGGGATCATCGCCGAGGCCGGGATCGGCAAGTCGCGTCTGCTCGCCGAAGCGCGGGCGCGCGCGGCGCCGTCGGTGACCTGGCTGGAGGGCAGCTCCGCGTCGCTGACCAAGGCGGTCCCCTACTGGCCGTTCATCCAGATCGTGCGGGCATCCGCCGGCATCGCCGACGAGGACACCGAGGCTGCGACCTGGGCGAAGCTCGAGTCGCACTGCCGGGACCTCTTCGCCGAGCAGGCGGACGACGTGTTGCCCTACCTCGCGACCGCCATAGCGCTCCGGCTCCCGCCGGACGTCGAGGCGCGCGTCCGGTACCTGACCGGCGACGCCGTCGGACGCCAGGTGTTCCGCGCGGCCCGGCTCTTCGTGTCCGGCCTGGCGCGGCGCCGGCCACTGGTGCTCGTGTTCGAGGATCTCCACTGGGTCGATGCGTCGTCCGCGTCCCTGCTCGAGCACATCGCTCCGCTCGTGCTAGAGGTGCCGCTCCTGCTGATCGGTACGAGCCGGCCGGAGCGGGACACGCCCGCCGCCGCGCTGGGGAGGGCGGCGTCCGCCGCGCTCGGCGCGCGCTACATCGAGGTCCGCCTCGCGCCGCTCTCGGCCGATGCCAGCAAGGCGCTCGCGCGGAACCTGCTCGGGGCCGGCGATCCGGCGGACCCGCTCCCCGAGCGGCTGGTCACGAGGACCGAGGGCAACCCCTTCTTCCTCGAGGAGGTCGTCCGCTCCCTCATCGATCTCGGTGTCCTGGCGCGCGACGAGGAAGGCCGGTGGCTGCTCGTCGGCGATCTCGAGCGCGTATCACTCCCCAGCTCGCTCCGCACGGTCGTGACCGCGCGCCTCGATCGCCTGGACGACCAGCTCGAGCGGACGCTGAAGGTGGCGAGCGTCGTGGGTCGGACGTTCCTGTACCGCGTGCTCCGCGAGGTGGCGGACGTGGCGTCCAGCGTCGACCGCGACCTGGAGCAACTGATCGACCTCGAGCTGGTGGTCGAGCGCACCCGCGCGCCTGAGCTCGAGTACTGGTTCAAGCACGCCGTCACGCAGGAGGCCGCGTACGAAAGCATCCTCGTCCGCCGGCGCCGCGAGCTGCATCGCCGGGTGGGCGAGGCCATCGAGCGGCTGTTCGCTGAGCGCATCGATGAATTCCATGGAGTCCTCGCGTATCACTACGCGCGCGCGGAGGAGTGGCCGAGGGCGCAGGACCACCTCTTCAAGGCGGGCGACCAGGCCGGGCGCATCGCGGCCGACGCCGAGGCGCTCACCCACTACCAGGATGCCATCGACGCGTACACGCGCGCCTTCGGTGAGCTCTGGGCGCCCCTCCAGAGGGCGTCGCTCGAGCGCCGCATCGCCGAGGCGCTGTTCCGCCGGGGCGAGCACGATCGCGCCCGGGAGCACCTCCGGCGCGCGCTGGCCGCGATCGGCGAGCCGATCCCGACGGGGAAGCTCGCGGTGCGGCGGGCAATCCTGCGGGAGGTGCTCGTCCAGCTCGGCCATCGCCTGCTGCCGTGGGTCTTCGCCCCGCGGGCCCCGGGCGAGGGGGAGGCCGGCTCGGCCGAGCGCCTCCGCATCTACGAGATCTTCGGCTGGATCGAGTACTACGTGGACCCGTACCGCATCGTCCTCTCCACGCTCCGGCTCCTCGACCGCTCCGAGCGCGAGGGCTTCGCGCTGGGCATCGTCGTGGGCTCGTTCGGCGTTGGATTCAGCTGCGATCTCCTCGGCCTGTCGCGGATCGCCGGCTCCTACCACCGCCGCACCGAGCGGGTCGCCGCGGGACTCGAGAACCCGGTCGCGCGCGGCTACGGCGACCTCGGCCTCGCCTATCACCACCACCTGAACTGGGACCGCGCGGCAGCGGCTCGCCACTGGGAGAGCGCGGCGCACCACTTCTGGCAGGCCGGCGACATCCGCCGCTGGGGCGCCGTGAGCTGGGGCCGGGGCTGGGTGGCGCAGAGCACGGGCGACCCGGCCGCGTGCCGGGACTACGCCGGCGAGATGGCGCGTGTCGGTCGCGACGCCGGCGATCCGCAGGTGCGCGGATGGGCGGACTTCCTCCTCGGCTGGAGCCTGGGGGAGGGCGGCACGCTCGACGAGGCCGAGCGACACCTGCGGGGGTCGATCGAGCTGCTGCGCGGCGTGCCCGACTTCCCCAACATGTGCCGCTCGCGATCCGAGCTGGGACTGGTCCTGCTCCGGCAGGGGCGGTACGACGAGGCGCTCGCGGAGGTCGAGGAGAGCCAGCGCTTGGTGGACGAGCGGAAGCTCCGCGGGTTCACCACACCCGTCCGTTCCGCCGCGGCCCAGGTCTACCTCGCCCTTGCCGAGCGCGCGGAACGCGAGGACCGTGGGGCCTGGCTGGCAAGGGCCGGGGCCGCGCTCGCTCGGGCTCGCCGACAGAGCCGGATCGACAAGCAGAGCCGTGCCCGGGTGCAGCGCCTTGCCGGAACCTACGAGATGCTACGCGGCCGCCCTGACGCGGCCGTCAAGGCGTGGGCCCGCGGCCGCGATGTGGCGGCCGCGATGGGCCTGCGGTACGAGCACGCCCTCGGCCTAGCCGACGCCGGCCGGCTCCTCGCCGACCGCGCGATGCTCGCGTCGGCGGCCGGCGAGCTCGAGGGGCTGGGCGCGACGCATGACCTGCGACGGGTGCGCGAGGAGCTCGGGCGGATCCCGGCCGCGGCGGCCTAGCAGGCGCCGTGCTGGTGCGGAACCGCGTCACCTGGCGGCTTGTATGTGCGCTCGGATGACGATGCGCGCCGCGCTCGCCCTCGCGCTGGCCGCCCTCGTCGCCGCCGCGTGCGAGCCGCCGGCCGCGGGGCCCGCCTCGACACCGGCGGCGCCGCCCACGTCCCCGGCACCCGACGCTACTGCGACCGCCCCCTCGGCGGGCTGCGGCCAGAGGATCGAGACGGACTTCGTGCTGACCGGCGACCTCGTCTGCGAGGGCGACGGCCTCGTCGTCGTCGCGGACGGCGTGACGGTGGACCTTGGCGGCAAGCGCATCACCGGGCCGGGCATGGGACCGCAGACGTGGCCGCAGCCGCAGCTCGACAGCGTCGGCGTGCGCGTCGAGGGGCGCAGCGGCGTGACCGTGAAGAACGGGTCCATCGGCGAGTTCTCGACCGCCGTGTACTTCGTGCGCGTCACCGAGGGGGTGATCGAGGGGGTGCATGCCTCGAGGAGCCGCTACGGGCTCTACGTCCACGACTCCACTCTGAACACGATCCGCGGGAACACGGTCGAGCGGAACATCTACGGGCTGCACCTTCAGAACACCAGCGAGTCGCTCATCGAGGGGAACGACCTGTCGCGCCAGACCTACAACAGTCCGGGCGGATACGGGATCTACTTCTACGAGGGGCGGGCCAACCGGGTGGTCGGCAACACCATCGACAGCAACGTCAACTGGGGCGTCTGGTACAGCAACTCGCGCGAGAACGTCTTCTTCCACAACAACGTCCTGGGCAACCGGCCGCAGGTCTCGGACAGCCGCACCGACAACCTCTGGCACGACCCCGAGACCAAGGAAGGCAACTGGTGGGCCGACCACGAGGGGACCGACGGCGACGGGGACGGCATCGCCGACAGTCCCTACGCCATCCTGGGCGCCGGCAACACCGTGGACCCCTACCCGTTCACCGACCGCGACGGCTGGAAGACGAAGAGCCGCGCCACGGTCGATCACTACCGCGCACCTCCGCTACGCCGCGACGTCAGCGTGCGGCTCGTTGCGGTCGCCGGCGGGCGGCTCGTGGCGGCCTCGCCGCGCGACGCGCGGGCGGCGCCGCTC
>JBOGTE010000195.1:0-3921 GCA_050692015.1 Candidatus Limnocylindria bacterium | reverse complement strand
GCGCAGCTCGGCCGTCACGGGGCCGATCGCGGCCACGCGCGCGACGCTCTGGGGCACGAAGGGCGTGAGCACCAGCCCGCCGGCGACGAGGCCGACGACCTGGCCCGTATGCGTCGCCGGGAACGCGCGCAGCAGGAACAGGCCCGCGCGGTACAGCAGGCCCGAGTGGGCCATCGCGGCGGCGAGCGCGAGGGCTCCGAGCGCCAGGACCCAGGTGGACGTCGCGAACCCGCCGAACACGGACGGGAGGGGCGCCGCGCCGGTGATCCCCCAGCCCGCGGCGAGCGCGATGGCCACGACGAAGTCCGGCACGGGCTCGAACAGCCACGCGATGGCCGCGCCCAGGAGCACGACGACCACGTGCCAGCCGCGCTCGTCGAGGCCGCCGGGCGGCGCGAGCGGCCAGAGCGCGAGCGGCACTAAGAAGGCGAGCGACAGGCCGACGACCCGCCGGCGCAGGCCACGCCGCTCCGCGCGGCGCTCGACCGTGAGCGGACGCGCCTCGGTCTCCGGCTGCGGTGCGCCGATGAGCCCGCGCTGCCGCTGCTCCAGACGGTCGGCGACCGCGCCCGCCACCGCGAGCGCGACGTCGGTCTGGTCGCGGACGAGCGCCTCGAACGAGGACCGCGGCAGGCGCCACAGGGACGCATCCGAGGCCGCGCGGGCCGTGGCCGTGCGCCGGGCGAGGAGCAGGCCGAGCTCGCCGAAGGACTCGCCGGGGCCGAACGCTCCGACCTCCACGTCGTCCTCGGACCGGATCGTGATGATCAGGTCTCCGCGCTCCACCAGGTACAGGCCGTCGGCGGGGTCCCCCTCGCGGAAGAGGACCTGGCCCTTCCGGACCCGCACCTCCTCGAGCGCGCCGGCGAGGCGCGCTATGGCGACGCGGTCGAGGTCTCGGAAGAACGGGACCGCGCGGAGCAGCTCTTCCGGCGCGGGCACTGCTAGGCCGGGCCGAGCTCCTCGCGCAGCGCTTCGATCACGTACGACTGCTCGTCGTCGGTCATGGTCGCGTAGAGCGGGATGAGCATGGTGGTCTTGCAGACCTCCTCGGTGACCGGCAGCGAGACCGTGCCGTAGCGCGAGGTGTACGTCTTCTCGAGGTGCGAGGCCATGATCCCGCGGCGCGTGGCGATGCCGCGCCGCAGCATCCGCGTCATCAGATCCTCGCGCTCCAGGGGGCACTCCTTCGTGAGCGTGAGCATGTAGGACTGGTAGGTGTGCTCCGCGTACGGCGGCACGAAGGGGACCTCGAGACCGCGGATGCCGGGCAGCTCCTTGTTGTAGCGCTCGGCCCGGGCGCGCCGCGCCGCCAGGAGCTCGTCCAGGCGCCGCAGCTGCACGATCCCGATGGAGGCCTGGATGTCGTTCAGCCGGTAGTTGAAGCCGATCTCGGGGTAGTCCTCGATGATCACGCGGTCGGCCGCATGGCGCGCGACGTCCGAGACGCTCATGCCGTGCTGCCGCAGCGTTCGCAGGCGCGCGGCCAGGTCGTCGTCGTCGGTCGTGATCATCCCGCCCTCGCCCGTGGTGATGACCTTGCGGGGATGGAAGCTGAAGACCACCTGGTGGACGCCGCTGCCGACCTTTCGACCCTTGTAGGTCGCGCCGATGGCCGGCGCCGCGTCCTCGACGATCTCCAGGCCGCGCCGGCCGGCGATCTCCTTGACGGCGTCGATGTCGCAGGCCAGGCCGATCTGGTCCACCGGCAGGATCGCCCTGGTCTTCTTGGTGATCCGCCTCTCGGCGTCGGCCGGATCGATGTTGAACGTCCGGCGATCGACCTCGCAGAAGACGACGTCGGCGCCCGTGTAGAGCACCACGTTGGCACTGGCGATGAACGACATCGACGGCACGATGACCTCGTCGCCGGGACCCAGCCCGAGGGCGTGGAGGGCCATATGCAGACCCGTGGTGCAGGAGCTCGTGGCGACGCCGTGCTTGGCGCCGACGTAGGCCGCGAGCACCTTCTCGAACTCCGCGACCTTGGGCCCCTGCGTCACCCAGCCTGTGCGGATCGACTCGAACGGCGCCTGCGCCTCTTCCTCGCCGAGCGTCGGCTTGGTTATCGGCACGTTCATCTTCTTCTTCGCCTCGACGGCCATCAGCGCTTCATCCTACTTAAGGCGCTCACGCGCAATGCGTGGCCTTTAAGGCGCTCACGCGCACTGCCTGACCTGCACGTCGTCCATCACGGTAGCGTCGCCACCCTGCCCGCGAGAGCGCTGCGGCGCCAGTCGATCAGACGTCGCAGGCCATCTCGCAGATCGGTCTCGGCGCGGAACCCCAGCACCTCGGCCGCCCGCCGCGGGTCGCCGTAGCGCCGCTGCGGGAGAGCGCCGGGCGGCTCCGGTCGGTATTGCAGACCCACGCCGCTGCCGGTCAGCTCGAGCAGGAGCGCCGCGAGGTCGCGCATGCGCGTCTCCACCCCGCTGCAAACGTTGACGATAGCGCCGCTCGCGTCGGCCTCGCAGGCGAGCACGTTCACGCGAACGACGTCGTCCACGTACACGAAGTCGGCCGAGGCGGACCCGTCGCCGAACAGCGTGAGCGGCCTCCCCTCGTCGATCGCGTCCAGCCAGCGGACCATCACCTCGACGAAGCGCGAGCGGATGTCCATGCGCGGCCCGTACACGTTGAAGTAGCGCAGCGACACGACGTGAAGGTCGTGCAGCTTCGCGAAGGCGCGCCCCATCTGCTCGTTGGCGGCCTTCGCGGCGCCGTAGACGGTGGTGCCGCCGAGTGGATGGTCCTCGTCGATGGGCAGGCGGAGCGGCTCGCCGTACACCACCGCGCTCGAAGCGAGCACCACGCGCTGCACCTTCGCCCCCGCGGCGGCCTCCAGCACGTTGAACGTGCCCTGGACCATGACCTCCTGGCACTCGCGGGGCGCCTCCTGGCAGCGCGTCCAGCGCAGCGCCGCCTGGTGAAAGAGGACGTCGCAGCCGGCCACGCTGGCGATCACCGCCTCGCGGTCGCGTATGTCGAGCTCGACCAGGCGCGCTCTGCCGCTCGCGAGCGCCTGGTCCAGGTTCTCGGGCACGCCGCGCACCAGCGCGTCGAGGGCGATCACCTCGCGCGCGCCCGCGGCGAGGGCCGCGTCGACGATGTGGGATCCGACGTTGCCCGCGCCGCCGGTGACGACGACGCGCGCCCCGGAGAGGACGCTCAAGAAGGGCAACGTTAACGCGCGCGAGCGGGTCCCGGCGCGATCTAGCGGCGGGTGACCTTCCTCACCAGCGTCTTCTCGTCGAGGGAGCTGAACCACCACTGGCCCTCCCAGACGAGGTCGTACACGAGCTTGAAGCGGCCCGCGCGTGGCGGCGGGAGGACGCGCACATCTACCGTCGCCTGCTTCCCGGGACCGACGTCCGCGGGCAGCGCGCTTCGCGCGCCGTCCCAGACCGAGACCCTGCCGCGGTGGTCGTACCAGTGGTACGCGACGTTCACCAGGCCCCGCAGCCAGGGCAGCTGACCGGTGTTGCGGATCGTGAGGGGCACCGTGATCGGCTCCGCGCCCAGGCCCTTGGGCGTGCGGTCGTTCACCCACTTCACCGCGAGCTGCGTCCCCGCCGCGCTCGCGGGCGGCTTGGCCGCCCAGGTGGTGCCGGAGACCAGCGCCTGCGCCTTGCCGCGGACCGCCTCGATCTGCGAGTACAGGCGGTTCCCCGGGCAGGCCGTCGCGGCGCCGCGTGCGCCGACCTTGTCCACCGCGTCGCGGTGGCCCATCACGTTCGGCGGGTTGGAGCGGACCTTCACCCAGCGGCCCGAGCGGTCCTGCTCCTGGTGCGTGAACGCGTCGGCGCCCATCGGCTGGATCCCGCGCTCGCCGAGCTCCGCCGCGATGAGGGTCGCGATCGCGTCCACCATCGTCGCCGTGGGCCGCGCCGTCGAGAAGTCGCCGAGCGTCGAGACGCCGAA
>JBOGTE010000194.1:0-3923 GCA_050692015.1 Candidatus Limnocylindria bacterium | reverse complement strand
CGGCCGCTGCCCCTCGTAGACGAGCGCCGCGCTGCGCACCCGCCCGCCGTGCGTTTCGATCCAGACGCGCATGCGGGAGCGGAGGCCGAACAGGGCCGGGACCAGGCGCGGCCATCCGGCGAAGGCGCGGCCGGCGAGCGGCCCCGGCAGCACGCAGCCGATGAGCGCGGCCGGGTCGCGCAGGATCCCGTCCACGTAGGCGCTCACCCAGGGCAGGTCGAACGGCCCAGCGGCACGGACCCCCACCGCTAGCCGCCGGCCAGGGACAGGAAGTGCGCGTGCAGCCTGTGGTCCTCGGTCAGCTCTGGGTGGAAGGAGGTCGCGAGGAGCCGCCCCTGGCGCGCGGCCACGATCGTCCCGTCGGCCAGCGCGGCGAGCACGGTCACGCCGGGACCCACGCTCGCGATGCGCGGCGCGCGGATGAACACCGCGTGGAAGGGCTCCGGTCCGATCGCGTCGATCTCGAGGTCGGCCTCGAAGGAGTCGAGCTGCCGGCCGAAGGCGTTGCGCTCCACGGTCATGTCCATGAGCCCGGCCAGCGGGTGCGGGTGGCCCGGTACGTCCCGGGCCATGAAGATCGCGCCCGCGCACGTGCCCCACACCGGCATGCCCTCGGCCACGCGGCCCTGGAGCCTCGGGATGATCCCGTACTCGGCCGCGAGCTTGCCGATCGTAGTGCTCTCGCCGCCCGGGATGATGAGCGCGTCGACCGCGTCCAGCTGCTCGGGCCGGCGGACGTCGATCGCATCGACGCCCATGTCACGCAGGGTGTGAAGGTGCTCCGCGAAGTCGCCCTGTAGTCCTAGGACTCCGGCGCGCGTTGCTTCACCAGCCTCGGGCCGCGAGGCGCTCCTCGAGCGGGATGGTCTCGAGCGCGAGACCGCGCATGGGCTCGCCCAGCCCGCGGGAGACTTCCGCGATCAGCTTCGCGTCGGTGAAGTGCGTCGTGGCCTGGACGATCGCCTTGGCGCGCGGCGCCGGATCGTCGGACTTGTAGATGCCGGAGCCGACGAAGTTCCCCTCGGCGCCCAGCTGCATGGTGAGCGCGGCGTCGGCCGGCGTCGCGATGCCGCCCGCGCAGAACAGGACGACCGGGAGCTTCCCGGCCTTCGCGACCTGGCGCACCAGGTCCACCGGCACGCGGTACTCCGCGGCCTTCGCGGCGAGGGCGTCCTCGTCCATGCCGGCGAGGGCGGCGATCTGCGAGGTGATCGCGCGCAGATGGCGCACCGCTTCGACGATGTTGCCGGTCCCGGCTTCGCCCTTGCTGCGGATCATGGCCGCGCCCTCGTTGATCCTGCGCAGAGCTTCGCCGAGATCGCGCGCGCCGCAGACGAACGGGACCTTGAAGCCGTGCTTCTCGACGTGGAACTGCTCGTCGGCGGGAGTGAGCACCTCGCTCTCGTCGATGTAGTCCACACCGAGCGCCTCCAGGACCCGCGCCTCGACGAAGTGGCCGATGCGGCACTTGGCCATGACCGGGATGGTCACCGCCGTCATGATCTCGATGATCTTCTGCGGGTCGCTCATGCGCGCGACGCCACCGTGCGCTCGGATGTCGGCGGGCACGCGCTCGAGCGCCATGACCGCGACGGCGCCGGCCTCTTCGGCGATCTTCGCTTGGTCGGCGGTGACCACGTCCATGATCACGCCGCCCTTCAGCATCTGCGCCAGGCCCTTCTTCAGCGTGAAGCTGGGGGCCGCGCCGGAGGAGCCGCTCGTCCCGTTGGAGGCACTCATCTCAGCAGTAGATCGTACAGCGCTCCTGATACGCTTGATGCTGCCATGGGAGTCGTCGATGCCAACGTCCTCGTCCTGAACACGGACTTCCAGCCGCTGAACGTGTGCAACGTCCGGCGGGCTGTCGTGCTGCTCGAGAAGGAAAAGGCCCTGACGGTCGAGCTCGACGGCGCCGTGATCAGGAGCGAGCGCCGCGCCCTGCGGGCGCCGTCCGTGATCCGCCTGGCGTACCACGTGAAGCGGCCCCGGCCGGTCGTGAAGCTCACCCGGCGCGAGATCCTGGCGCGCGACGACCACCGGTGCCAGTACTGCGGGAAGCACGGTCCCGACCTCACCATCGACCACGTGATCCCCCGTCACCGCGGCGGCCAGCACACCTGGGACAACGTGGTGACGGCGTGCAAGGGGTGCAACCACCGCAAGGGCGGACGCACGGCCGCCGAGGCGCACATGCACATGCTCCGGCCGCCGTTCCGGCCGCCGTCCACCCCCAAGTACCTGTTCTCGTCGTACATCAGGTCTGGAGAGCGGACGTGGCTGAAGTTCCTGGGAGTGGAAGAGGCCGCGGCAGCCTCCTAGCCACGCGCTGGCATCCGATCTGCGGTCCACAGGGCCCGCACAGATGAGGATCCTCTTCGTCAAGCGCGGCTACGCGCCGATCGGCGGATCGGAGAGCCTCTGTTACGGCTTCGCGACGCGTCTCGCCTCGCGCGGCCACGACGTCCGGGTGGTCTGCGCCTGGCCGAGCGAGCGCGAGCACGCGAAGTGGCAGCTCGACCACCGCGCGGCGGAGCTCTTCGACGGCCACCGTGTCTTCCGCCACCGGGGCGTCGAGGTCGTGCAGGTCAAGCCGCGCGGCGGGCTTCTCGGGCTGGCGGCCGACGCCACGACTCTCGTCGATCTCATGCGCGGCGACGTCCTGGAGCGCTATGCCGCCGACCGTGAGCTGATCCACAACGTGGGCCGCGAGTACCTCGACTCCTCCATCGACGTGGCGGGGGAGCTCGACGTCCCGCTGGTGCTCACGCCCCTGGCGCACCCCGGACAGTTCCACGGCGGCGACGCTTCGTCGGACTTCGCGCGGTACCGCCGCGCTTCGGCGATCACGACGATGACCGACTGGGAGCGTGGCTGGTACCTCGAGCACGCCATCGAGCCCTCCCGCGTTGTCACCACCGGTATGGGCCCCAACACCCAGGGCACGGGGGACGGGGCCGCCTTCCGGGCGGCCAGCGGCATACCGGCCCGGGCGCCGCTCGTCCTGTATATCGGGCGGAAGGAGCGCTACAAGGGCTACATCCAGCTCCTGGACGCCGCCGAGCATGTCTGGGCGACGCACCCGGACACGCGCTTCGTCTTCATCGGGATCGACGGCTTCTACTCGACGTTCTTCGATGACTTCGCGCGCTACCGCGACGAGCGGATCATCGACATCGAGTGCGCGGCGCCGGCGGTCAAGGCCGCGGCCCTGGACACGTGCGACCTGTTCGCCATGCCCTCGCGCCACGAGACGTTCGGTCTCGGGTACCTGGAAGCCTGGCTGCACTCCAGGCCGGTGATCGGCGGCGACATCCCGCCGCTGCGCGAGGTCATCGAGCACGGAGTGGACGGCCTGCTGGTGCGGCAGCGGGCCCCCGAAGTCGCCGCGGCCATCGTCCGGATCCTCGACGACCCGGCCCTCGGCCGGGCGATGGGCACCGCCGGACGCGCGAAGATCGCGCGGCGCTGGGACTGGGACCTGGTCGTGGACCGCCTGGAGAGCGCCTACGAGCGCGCGCTCTCCGCCTCCCTGGTGGACGGGTCCGTGGCGCTGGCCTAGCGCCGTGCGGATCGTCATCGCCAAGAAGCTCCTCTCGGCCGTCGGCGGGTCCGAGATGGCCGCCCGGCGGCTGGGTCACGCTCTCGCCGAGCGCGGCCACGAGGTCACCTGCATCGGGATGCGTCCTGCCTGGCCGCGGCCCGGGATCCCGGCGCACGCCTCTGGCTCGATGGACGGCCCGGCATACGAGGTCGCAGAAGCGGTCCGCTACGTCTACCTCCCGCCGCGACTCGGCCGGCTCGGGGCCGCCATCGACGGCCTCCTGCCCACCTCGCTGGCGGACACGGGCGCGCTCGTGGCGCTACTGCGCGGCGCGGACGTGGTGCACGCGGTGGCGCGCGAGTGGGCGGGCGCGCTCGAGCGC
>JBOGTE010000193.1:0-3977 GCA_050692015.1 Candidatus Limnocylindria bacterium | reverse complement strand
GGGCCGCACCCGGCGGTGACGCTCGGCGCGCTCGGCCTGGCGCTGCCGTGGCCGACGCTTCACTGGCTCGGCGCGTTCGACGCCACGCTGCCCTACCTGCCGCTGGCGGTGCCCTTCGCGCTGGCCACCGTGGTGGGCGGCATCGACAACACCGAGTCCGCCATCGTGGCGGGCGACGGCTATCGCACGCGCGATATCCTGCTCACCGAGGCGGTGGCGACGATCGCGGCCGGCTGCTGCGGCGGCGTGGTCCAGAACACGCCGTACATCGGCCATCCCGCCTACAAGGCGATGGGGGCGCGGGCCGGGTACACGCTCGCCACCGGCCTCCTGATCGGCGTCGGCGCCGCCGTCGGCATCGTCGCGGTGCTGGTGCGGCTCCTGCCGGAGGCGGCGGTCGCCCCGATCCTCGTCTTCGTCGGCCTCCAGATCACCGCCCAGGCTTTCCTGGCCTCCCCCGGCCGCCACGCCCCCGCGGTCGCGGTGTCCTTCCTGCCCGCGGTGGCGGCGCTGGTCCTCATCCAGGGGAACCTGCTGCTGGGCGGGGTGGGGAAGAGCGCGGCCGACCTCGCGGGCGAGAGCCGCGGGATCTGGGACGCGCTGCTCGTCCTGGGAAACGGCTTCATCCTCACCGCGCTGCTATGGGGATCGGCGCTGGTCGCCATCATCGACCGGCGCCTGCGCGTCGCGGGGGCGGTGCTGGCCGTGGCGGCGGTGGCGACGCTCTTCGGGCTCATCCACTCGCCGCGCCCCGACGGGGCGGTGTTCTGGCCGTGGGCGGTCGCGAGCGGGACCCCGCACACCCTGGCCGCCGCGTACGGCGTCGCCGCGTCGCTGCTCCTGCTGCTGGGTGCTAGCCCAACTTCCGCAGTTCGAGGGGGGCAGGTGCGATCTTTCACGCACTTACGAGAAAAGTTAGCACTACACCTGCGCTGGTTCGACGAGCGGGGACCGGATCCTCAGGCGCTCAGGGAGCTCGAGACCGAGGCGGTCGAGGAGCGCGGCTTGAGCCGCATCGGGCCGCACCACGCAGCGCAGCCTGAGCTCGCGCCCGTCCTCGGTTGGGAGCACGATGTCGGTGCTCTGGATCCGCCGGAGTTCCTCGAGGATGGTGCGCGGGCTCTGGCCGAGCCCGGCGCGCCGTTGCCACTGCTCGAGCGTCTTCCACAGCACGTAGGCGAGGAAGCAGACCAGGATGTGCGCCTCGACCCGATCGGCGCGCTGGTGCCAGACCGGGCGGAGGGCG
This sequence comes from Candidatus Limnocylindria bacterium, assembly GCA_050692015.1. Classification (GTDB taxonomy): domain Bacteria; phylum Chloroflexota; class Limnocylindria; order P2-11E; family P2-11E; genus GWC2-70-10. The sequence continues at coordinate 2,731 of JBOGTE010000193.1, read as the reverse complement.
AGCTCGCTCTTCTGGATACGAAACGCCGCCTCGGCCTCGGCCAGCTGCATGTACGTCCGCCACAGATCTTCGGGACTCCAGGCGGCGATGTTCGAGCGCAGCACGTAACAGCCCTCGCTCCAGCGGGCCCAGTCATCCCATTCGGGGCGGGCGGTCCATTCCAGCCGGAGCCCTGCGCGGAGGCTCGGATCCGCCACGAACTCGATGACGTAGCGGCCCGCCGCGCGGGAATTGAGCGCGAGCAGGCGGCCGAGTTGCCGCTCCAGGCGGCGCGCCTCGAGGGGGCGCCGCGCCCGGCGAAGACGCCGGGCGAGCCGCTCCAGCTTGTCTTCGATGCGCCGGCAGAAGCGCTCGTGCATGGCCCGCTCTTTCTCCCGCCGCTCGATGGAGCGGACCAGCACGAACGTCTCCGCACCGTCTGGGCCCACGCACTGTTTGGCCTCCACGCCGTCGCGGACCGCGTGCCAGTCCTGGGCGTCGGCGATCTGCCGCGCCCACTTCCGGAGCTCGCTCTTCGGGGTGCCGACGAGGTAGCGTCGCCCGCTCTCGCGCAGCCAGCTCAGGTTGTCCTCACTGGTCATCCCGCGATCCATGACCCAGATGCGCTGGACCACGCCGTAGCGGCCTTCCATGGCCTCGACGATCTCCTCGACCGTCGTGACGTCGGTCCGGTTCCCGGCAAAGACCTCGTAGCCCAGTGGCATCCCCTCGCGCGTGACGACCAGGGCCAGGCAGACTTGTTTGCAGTCGGGCCGGTGATCGCGGCTGTAGCCCCGCTGGGCGAGCGGGTTGTCTTCCGCGAGCCCTTCAAAGTAGGTGCTCGTCACGTCGTAGAGGAGCAGGTCGTAGTCGAACGCGAAGAGCTCGCCGAGGCGCGCGACGAGGTGCTGTTCGAGCGCCCGCTTGTGGGGCAGCAGGCGGTCCAGCGCCCGATAGAGCCGGTCGTCGTTGACCCGCGGCGCGGGCAGCGCGAGCAGATCCTCGAGCGCGGTCCGGCGATACCAGGCCTCGGCGATGTGCAGCTCGCTCGACGGCTCGCAGAGCCGCGCCAGCACCAGGACGGCGGCCATCGTCGACCAGGGCACGGCTTCCCGCCCCTCGGGCAGCCGCCGCTCCAGCACCGCATCGAGTCGGAGCGCCCGCCAGAGCGTCCAGCCCAGCCAGACATCGCCGAAGGTCCGGCCGCGCTCGAGCCGAATGCGCTTGAGGCGGACGGGGAGGGCCGCATCCCCATCCCCGGGCTCGAAGAGGTCCGATTGCTCGCGATCGCCGGTGATGGCCCGCGCCAGCGCCCTGGCCCGCGCGCGGCCCTCCGGATCGAGTTCGCCGAGGTGGGCGACCGTCTGCTGGATGACCTTGCGCCCCACACGCACCGAGCGAACGAGACGCCAGTACCGGTGGACCTTCCCATCCTTCCGCAGCGTCGTGTGGCGCAGGTACATCACCCAGCTTATCCGTCATCTCGCCGCACGAAGTCAACGAACTTGGTTGGCACTACATCGTGATTTCAGACCGAGGCGGTCGATGGCGACGACACATACGACCGGCGCGACCTTGCGATCGCGCCGGTCGCCTACCCCAACTGCGGAAGTTGGGCTAGGTCCATGCGGACCGCTGGGCCGGAGTTCCGCGAAGGCGGGGGCGAGGCGATGGTCCCCGCCCGCCAAGGCTGTCAAGCGAAAACGCCATGAGCGCGAGGCCGACCGAGACGTGGGGCTCCGGCGACGCCTACGAGCGGTACGTGGGCCGCTGGAGCCGGAAGGTGGCCACGGAATTCCTCCGCTGGCTCGCGGCCGGGCGCGGCCTTGCCTGGGCGGACGTCGGCTGCGGGACCGGCGCGCTGGCCGAGACCATTCTGGCGACGTGGGAGCCCGTATCCATCGAGGGGCTTGATGCCTCCGAGGGGTTCGTGTCCCACGCGCGGCAGCGCCTGGGCAACCCGCGCGTCCGGTTCGTGACGGGCGACGCGACGCGCCTGCCGTGGGAGCCGGCCGCCTTCGACGTGACGATCTCGGGCCTGGTCCTCAACTTCGTCGCCGATCACGAGGCGATGGTGCGCGAGATGACGCGGGTCACGAAGCCCGGCGGCCGGGTCGCGGTGTACGTCTGGGACTACGCGGGCGGCATGCAGATGGTCCGTTCCTTCTGGGACGCGGCGATCGCGGTGAATCCGCACGACGCCAAGCTCGACCAGGCGGACCGGTTCCCGGTGTGCCAGCCCGGGCCATTGCGCGGGCTGTTCGAGCGCGTCGGGCTCCGGTCGGTGGAGACCCGCGCCATCGAGATCCCGACCGTCTTCCGGGACTTCGACGACTACTGGAGCCCGTTTCTCGGGCGACAGGGCTCGGCCCCGACGTATCTGGCCTCGCTGAGCGACGAGGGACGGGAGCGAATCCGGTCGCACCTGAAGGCACGCCTCGCCGCATCCGCGGGGCGCATCGAGCTGACCGCGAAGGCCTGGGCGGTCCAGGGGATCGTGTAGACTGCGCTCAGGCCGTGATCACGTGCTACCTCCGCTACACGATCGATCCCTACCAGCTCGAGGTCTTCGAGCGCTACAGCCGGATGATCCTGCCCCTGGCCGCCAAGTACGGGGGTGTGCACCACGGCGCCTTCCTGCCGCACGAGGGGCCGAACAACATCGCGGTGCACCTGTTCAGCTTCCCGTCGCTGGCCGAGTACGAGCGCTACCGCGCCGCGGTGCGGGAGGACGAGGTGGCCAAGGCGGCGT
>JBOGTE010000192.1:0-4028 GCA_050692015.1 Candidatus Limnocylindria bacterium | reverse complement strand
GTCGAGGCGCTGACGCCGAGCGACGCGCTCCTCGCCGCGACGCACGACTTCGACATGCTCATCTCGGACATCGTGCTGCCCGGCATCACCGGCCGGGAGCTCGCGAAGCACATCCGCGAACGCCGGCCGGCGGTACCGGTCCTCTTCATCTCGGGGTTCGCGCCGGACGGCCCGCTAGCGGCCGATCACGGGTTCCTAGCCAAGCCATTTACGCCGGAAGCCCTGCTCGCGCGCGTGCGCGACGCGCTCCGGACGACCGTGGAGGTGTCATGACCATGGAGCGCATCAAGGTGCTGATCGTCGACGACCATGCCGTGTTCGCTGAGGGCCTGCGGCTGCTGCTGGAACGCGACGAGCGCATGCATGTGGTCGGGACGGCGACCAACGTCAAGGACGCGGTAGCGCTCGCGCGCCAGGTCGCCCCGGATGTCGTGCTGCTGGACCAGTGCATCGGTGAAGAGAAAGGCGTGGCCGCCATCGGCCAGATCCGCGAGTTCGCTCCACACACCGCCGTGATCATCCTCACCGGCGCGGCCGGCCAGGATGACGTGGCCGGAGCGGTCGAGGCCGGCGCCGCGGGGGTCCTCGAGAAGGTCTTGCGACCGGCGGACCTCGTCCGCGCCATCGAGCGCGCGCGTGACGGGGAGAACCTCTTCTCGCCCGCCATCGTCGCCGAAGCCATGCGCGGACGGGCGCGCCGCGAGCGCGAGGCGGAGGAGCGCGAGCGTGTCACCGGCGCACTGACGCCGCGCGAGCGCGACGTCCTGGCGCTGCTCGCCGCCGGCTGCGACAGCAAGACCATCGCGACACGGCTGGGCCTCTCGGTGCACACCGCCCGCGACCACGTGCAGAGCGTCCTCGAGAAGATGGATGCGCACTCGCGGATCGAGGCCGTCGTAAGGGCCGGCGAGCTCGGATTGGTGCGTATTTGACCTATCTGACCCCGCTCATGCCACGCCGTCATCCCTGGTGATGCAGTCGCTCACGGTCGCGAGGAGCTGGTCCACTCCGAAAGGCTTGCCCAGGTAGCTGCACGCCCCGATCTCGGCCGCCGCCTTCTCCGCCGACTGCGCCGCGGTGATGACCACGATCGGCGACTTCTTGCTGTTGGTCTCCTTGTACATCTGGGCGAACTCGAACCCGTCGATACCGGGCATCTTGATGTCCAGCAGGATGACGTCGGGCCGGGCACGCTCGATGGCCCGGAGCGCCTCCTCGCCGTCGGCGGCCTGGTCCACCAGATAGCCCTCCGTGTCGAGGATGATCGCGAGCATCTCCCGGATCGTGGCCTCGTTGTCCACGACCAGCACTCGGCGGCGCGTCACGCCATTCCCTTTCCCTCGCCACCGCCCAGCGGCAGGTCGACGACGATCCGTGTACCGCCATCATGCGGGAACTCGGCCCCGATGTGCCCGCCGTGGAGCTCGACGATGTGTCGGCTCAGGAACAACCCCAGGCCCAGCCCCGCCGTGCGCTTGTCCGAGGGAACCTGGAAGAAGCGGTCGAAGAGGTGCGGGCGGTCCTCGGGGGCGATGCCCGCGCCATGGTCGCGCACGCTCAGGCGGAACCTGCCGTCTGAGCGGGTGAGGGACACGTCGATCTTGCCGCCGTCGGGGCTGAACTTGACGGCGTTGTCCACCAGATTGCGCAGGACCCGCTCGAAACGCAGCTCGTCGACCTGCGCCCGGAGCGTGGCGGGCACGGTGAGGCTGATCTCGTGTCGCGTCGTCCCGGCTCGCGCCTCAGCCACGTACCGGGCCGCGAGGGCGGCGACGTCGTGCTCGCGGAGCTCGAGGTCGATGTGTCCGGCGTCGAGGCGCGCGGTGTCCAGGAGCTGGCCGATGAGCTGCCCCAGCCGCATCACCTGCGAGTCCAGCGCCGCGAGTGTGCGGCGGATCTCGACCGTCTCCGGGACTCCCTCGCGGATAGCGCGCAGCAAGAAGCCGACCGCGAGCTGGATGCTCAGGACCGGCGTCCGCAGCTCATGGGCGGCGATGCCCAGGAACTCATCGCGCGCAGTCACCTTCTGCTCCTCCTCGCGGCGTAGCCGCTCCTCGGCCTCGCGCAGCCGCTCCTCGGCCTCCTGGCGCTCCAGCACGCCGGCCGCGAGCGCGAGCGTCATGACCGAGGCCACGGCGGTCGCCCCCTGGAGGTAGAGGAGCGCTTCGTTGGGCGAGGCGCCGGCCAGTGGACCCGTCCCGTTGGCCGCCGCCCACGCCGCTGTCATCGCCAGGACGGCGAGGATGCTCGAGGCGACGCGAGGCCCGAAGCGGAACGCGGCCCACACGAGTACGGGCAGGGCGATGAACGCGACCGGCGAGCCGCTGGTCCGGAACGGCCGGAGCGGCGTGAACAGGAGCACCGCGGTGAGCAGCGCCGCTCCGATGAGCGCGAGGAGCTCGATCCGGCCGCCGCCGTGGCGGAGCGCCGGCACTCGGCTCAGCCACAGCACGATCGGTGGGGTCACGACGAGCGCGCCGCCGGCGTCGCCGAGCCACCAGGTGAACCAGATGGTCCCGACCTCGGCGGCCTCGGCCAGGCCGCCGGCTACGAGCGAGGCGCTGCCGATCGTCGCGCTGATGGCCGGGCTCAGCAGTGCCGCTAGGAGGGCGAAGCGGAAGACCCCGGCGCCGTGGAGGAACGCTTGCGCCCCGCTCGCGAACCTGACGGTGAGCCAGGCCGCGGCCAGCGCCTCGAGGGTATTCCCGACGGCTATCCCGAGCGAAGAGAGCAGGTGCCCGCTGGTCGTCACGTTGACGAGGAACGCGCCGACCAGGATCGCCGGCCAGAGTCGGGGCCCGTACAGAAGGAGCGCGGCGATGGCGATGCCGGTGGGCGGCCAGACCGGGCTCACGCTGGCGTTGACCGAAGCCAGGAGGAGGCCCAGCCGGCCGGCAACGAAGTACACGGCGGTGAGCGCGAGCAGAAGCTCGAGGTAGCGCCGGTCCTTCACCCTTCCTCCTGGCGCAGCCTACGGGTCGGGCCGAGGAGGCCGCGAACTACGGCTTGAGGACCCCGAGTCGCTCGAGAGCGAGGCTCATGGACTCGTTCGTCTGGCGAAGGCGCTCATTCGCGCGCTCCAGCTCCTCGTTCCGCCGGCGCGTCCCGGCCGAGTTGATCACGTAGGCGCGGAAGGTCGCCCATCCCGCGGCTACAGGCAGGATGAAGACGGCGATCCCGACGACCGAGATGGCCTCGTACGCCAGGGCGAGCCCCGCGCCGGCGCCCGCGGTCGCCACGTAGTTCGCGATCATCCAGCTGTAGTTCTCGCGCCATACCGCCAGCGCGTTGCGAAGGGCGCCCGTCTGGCTGGTGAGCGCGATGATCGAGGCGGTCAGCGTGCTGTTCACCGCGAAGTACACGAGGGACGATCCCGCGACCGCCAGCACCGTCCCGGCGGGCTCGCGACTCGCGGCGTGCCCGCCCAGCAGCTCGAAGGCCGTCCCGGCCAGGTACGCCGAGACGGTGAGCGAGCCGGTGTTGAAGAGGATCTTCCGCAGCGGCTTGCGGGCCGGGGTGAAGGCGTTCACCGCGGCCGACGCCAGGTTGACCCAGAGGGCCACGCCCGTCCCGTAAAGGACGAACGTGGCGATGGTCGCGGCGTAGGCTACCGAGACGGCACTCGAGCGGAACAGGAAGACCGGCACGCGCTGGGCGATCCCGGCCGCGGCGGCGAGTAGGAGGATGACCGGGAGGTCGAACGCGTACACGGAGACGCGGAGAGAGGCCTGCACCAGAGCCGCTGCTCCCGCGATGGCTACCGCGGCGATGAGCACGTTCGAACGGTTCATTTCGTGGTGGCGCCTTTTGTACTAGGACCTGCTTAGCGCACCCTTAGCGAGCATTGGCAGCGCGCGTGTCAGGCCGGTCGCAGCCCCGGGAGGGACGGTCACGCGCGTGCCAGGTCAGACCTTGACCGGCTGGGCCTCGAAGGTGGCGCGCAGCGCGGCTGCGCCGAGGCGCTCGGCGACCGCCCGCGCCTCGGCCAGCTCCCGGCCAGCTTCCTCGCCGCGGCCCAGGGCCGATAG
>JBOGTE010000191.1:0-4029 GCA_050692015.1 Candidatus Limnocylindria bacterium | reverse complement strand
GCCGCCGACGCGCTCACCAAGCTGCCGATCCTCATCGACGACACGCCCGGCATCTCGGTGATGGAGCTGCGCATGAAGGCGCGGCGCGCGATGTCGCACATGGAGATCGGGCTCATCGTCGTGGACTACCTGCAGCTGATGCGCACCGCCGAGAAGGAAGAGAACCGCGTCCAGGAGATCTCTACCATCACGCGGAACCTGAAGTCGCTGGCCCGCGAGCTGAACGTCGTGGTGATGGCGCTGTCGCAGCTGTCGCGCGCCGCGGGCGACTCGGGTCAGGAGCCGAAGCTCTCGACGCTTCGTGAAAGCGGCAGCATCGAGCAGGACTCGGACCAGGTGATCATGTTGTGGCGCGACAAGGAGGAGGTCCCGCCCGGAGCGCCCAAGGTGATCAAGGGCAGCCTCGGGAAGAACCGCAACGGCCCCACGGGGCACTTCGAGCTCTACTTCGAGCCGGAGCAGGCCCGCTTCTTCAGCCCGGCGCGAGAGGACGACCTGCCGGTATGACCATGGACGTGCAGCGCGTCGCCGCGCAGCCGCCGCCCGAGAAGCCGGAGGCCGAAGCCTCGCTGCTCGGCTCGCTGCTGCTCGACGGGACGCTCTACGGCGGCCTGGTGGACGGCCGCATCGCCGCCCCCGATCTCTCGCGCGACGCGCATCGCCTGGTCCTCGGCTCGATCGCCCGCGTCGCCGCGCGGGGCGAGGCGATCGACTACCGCGCCGTCCAGGCCGATCTCGAGGCGAACGACGAGCTGGCGGCCGTCGGCGGCGCGCAGTTCCTCGTCGGGCTCATGCAGAACGTCCCCTCGGTCACGCACGCGGAGACGTACGCGACGATCGTGGAGAGGACCGGCGTCCTGCGTCGCCTGATCCGGGCGGCGAACGACATCGCGCACCTGGCGCTCACGCGCGACGAGGCGGGGGCCGCGGTGCGCGAGGCGCAGGCGACGCTCTTCGGGGTGAGCGAGACGCTCATGCACCGGGACATGGTGTCCCTCGACATCGCCATGAGCCGGTTCGTCGAGCAGCTGGCCTCGCGGGTGGACGGCGAGCAGACGGGTGTGCCGACGGGTTTCGCGACGCTCGACGCGCGCACCGGGGGCCTGCAGCCCTCCGATCTCATCCTGCTCGCCGGCCGGCCCGGGCTCGGGAAGTCCAGCTTCGCGCTGAACATCGTCAACCATGCCGCGCTCCACGAGGGGAAGACATGCGCCGTCTTTTCGATGGAGATGAGCGAGCTCCAGGTCGTGCAGCGCCTCATCTCGCTGACCGCCGAGATCGACGGGAACCGGATGCGCCGCGGCCGGCTCGGGGTCCCCGAGCTCCAGTCCATCAACGCCGCGTCGTCGCAGCTCCAGACCGCCCCCATCTACATCGAGGAGGCGAGCCGCCTCACGGTCACCGACATCCTCGCCAAGTCCCGGCGCCTCCAGTCCGAGCGGGGCCTGGACCTGCTGGTGATCGACTACCTGCAGCTCATCGAGGGGGCCGACGACGAGGACAACAGGGTCCTGGAGGTGGCCAAGATCTCCCGGTCCCTGAAGGCCATCGCGCGCGAGCTGCAGGTCCCGGTGCTGGCGCTCTCGCAGCTCTCGCGGCAGATCGAGACGCGCGGCACCGAGCCGATGCTGTCGGACCTGCGCGAGTCGGGGGCCCTCGAGGCCGACGCGGACATCGTGATGTTCCTGTGGCAGAAGGACCAGAACGACCGGCGCGACCAGATCGTGCGCCTCAAGCTGGCGAAGCACCGCAACGGGCCCACCGCCGAGATCGACCTGCATTTCGAGCCGCAGTACACGCGCTTCCGCGACCTGGGCGAGGCGCAGGGGGAGGCCTAGCGGGGCCTAGGGCCTGGCGATCCCTTCGAGCACGAGCCGGCCCTCTTGCACCTCGATCGTCGTGACCTCGAAGCCCAGCGCCAGCGACTCGGGGCTGAGGATCTTCGCGATCTGCTCGTCGATCTCCTTCTTGACGCCGTCGGGGAGCGGCAGCGGCGTGTCGATCTCGTCGATGCTGAACGACGGCCTGCCCTCGACGACGACGGGGATCGCCGTGACCGCGAGCTTCATCGGGAAGCCCTGTACCGATATGCCGGCGGTGAGGACGACGTTCCCGGGGCGTAGGTGGATCTGCGGGTCCGTCGGGATGACGCCGCCCGTGAAGGAGCGCACCGCGAGCGCGGCCTTGCTCGTCAGCTCCGCCTCGGTGAGGACGAGGGAGACCGGCTGCGCGGTGCCGGTCTGCTTTGCCGCGTCCACCGCGGCCTGCACCGCGAGCACCTTCTCGTCGAACGCCGCCGCCGCTTCGGTCGATGCCGGCACTGCCGGAAGGCCGCTGGCCGACTCGGGCTCCGCCTGGGACAGCAGGTACGCGGCGGCACCGCCGCCGACGACCAGGAGGAGCGCGAGGCTGAATAGACCGCGGATCATCGGGGCATCCTCACCTTCGCCAGGCGCAACGCGGCCCGAGGACCGAAGTTGCGCCCGATGGCCCGCTCAGGCCTGCGGTTCGATGGTGACGGTGAGCCTGGCGCGGACGTCGGTGAGCAGCCGCACCTCGACCTCGTGCGTGCCGAGGCCGCGCAGCGGCTCCTCCAGGTGGATCTTGGTGCGGTCCACCTCGATCCCGGCCTCGCGCCTCAGAGCGTCGGCCACGTCGCGGTTGGTGACGGAGCCGAACGTCTTGCCGGACTCGCCGGCCTTGAGCTGGAAGGTGAGCCTGGTCGAGGCGAGGCGCGCCGCTATCGCCTCGGCCTCGGCGTGCGCGCGCGACTTCTTCGCATTCGCCACGGCCTGCACCTGCGCCACGCGCTTCAGCTCGCCTTCGGAGGCCTCGACCGCGAGACCGCGCGGTAGCAGGAAGTTCTGCGCGTAGCCCTCCGCGACGTGCTTGACGTCACCGGGCCGTCCGAGGCCCGGGACCTCCTTGCGCAGGACTACGCGCACCGCTACGCGGTCGGCGCTGCGGGCGGCTCTCCGGCGGCCGCTTCCTGCTGCTCGCTCCGGCGCAGCTCCATCTCCCACGCGAAGACGGAGACGGCCACGGCCGCGATGCCCATGACCGTGAGCGCGCCGATGATCGCGAGGATGGCCTCGATGAACCCGAAGAAGCCGCCGCCGTCACGGTCGCTCATTGCTGTCCCCCTGCAAGTCGTGGTCGCCGCGCGGCCGCGCGACTCGGTCGAGTCTACGCACCCTGCACCTCCCACTGCGGGAAGGCCCCGCGCACCTCGGCGACGGCTGCGCTGAGGGCGCGGTCGCGGTCGCGGCCCCAGACCGTCACCTCGTAGCGGGCGGACCCGTTGGCCACCCCGCGCAGCAGCACGGCAGGCGGCGGCTCCTCGGCGATCGCGTCGGATCGGCTGAGAGCGTCACGCAGCTTCTGCGGGATCTCGGCCGACATCTCCTCGGCGCTCATCGAGACGGTGAGGAGCGCGCTGCGGTTCGGGTAGCGGGTGAGGTTCACGACCGAGGTCGTAACGAGCATGGAGTTCGGGACGACGACCTCGCGGCCGTCGTCGGTCCGCAGCTGGGTCGCGCGGAACGAGATCTCCTGGACGACCCCGCGGTGGCCGCCCTCCACCTGCACCGTGTCGCCGATCCGGAAGGGCCGCTCGACCAGGATGTAGATGCCCGCGAAGAAGCTCTTCAGGATGTCCTGCAGCGAGAGGCCGATCACCAGGCCGAAGATGCTGAAGGCGCCCAGGACCCAGCCGAACGCGTCCTGGGTGTAGATGGCCAGGACCGCGAGCGACGCCAGCATGAAGACGACCGCCTGGGACATGTTCCCGAGCAGGGTGGTCACGTTCGGATGAGCTCTGCCCCGCGCCAGGGCGCGCACCACCGCGGCCCGGACGGCCCGGGCGACGGCGATGGCGAGGATCACGACCAGGAGCGCCCAGAGCGTCCGGATCAGGTACTCGACCAGGACCGGCCGGAGCGTCTCGATGTCCAGGGTCAACGGCGGCAGGATAGGCGGAGCCCGCCGCCCGGCCCTCGGCACTTGACACTGAGAACATCCGTTCGGTAT
>JBOGTE010000190.1:0-4040 GCA_050692015.1 Candidatus Limnocylindria bacterium | reverse complement strand
CGTTCGTGCCGAGCCGTCCCGACGGCGCGACGCTCGCGGCGGAGCTGCCCCTGCCGGCCGGCGAGGTGGTCCTGGCCCGATCGGACCGCGCTGCCCGGGACCTGCCCGAGATCCTCCGGCGCCGCGGCGCCCGGGTGCGCGAGCTCGAGGCGTACCGGACCGTCCCGGGCGTCGGCGGAGACGTCGCGGCGGCGCGCGCCTCCCTCGCCGGCGGTGACGCGGTGGTGCTCTTCGCCTCGCCGAGCGCCGTCGAGGGGATGCTTGACGGGCTGCCGCTCGAGCTGGTCCGTCGTGCCGCCATCGTCGCCATCGGACCTTCGACGGCGGCCGCCGTCAGGCAGCGCCTGGGGGTCGAGCCGCTCGTCGCCCGAGGGACGGGCACGTCGGAGATCGCTCGCGCCGTCCGGGGCGCCGCGCGCGGCGGAGTGCCGGCATGACCGTCACGACGGCCTCCACCGCAAGCGCCTTCCGCCGCCTGCACCGCCTGCGCCGGACGGGAGCCCTCCGGCGCCTGGTGCGGGAGACGCACCTCGACCCCTCCGCGCTGGTGCTTCCGGTCTTCGTGGACGCGCGCATCACGGAGCCGTCCCCCATCGCCTCGCTGACCGGACACGCGCGCTGGCCGGTCGGCCGCGTGGGTGAGGTCGCCGCGCTCGCGGAGAGCGCGGGCCTGGGCGGGCTCCTGCTGTTCGGCCTTCCCGACCAGAAGGACGACGGGCACGCTGCGGCCGATCCGCTGGGGCCGGTGCCCGGCGCGCTGCGGGCCATACGCCGTGCCGGCAATGACCTCGCGCTCCTCGCCGACGTCTGCCTCTGCGAGTACACGACGCACGGGCACTGCGGCGTGCCGAGGGACGACGGCTCGATCGACAACGACGCCACGCTGCCCCTCCTCGCGGAGGCCGCCGCCGCGTACGCCGCGGCGGGCGCGGACGTGATCGCGCCGAGCGACATGATGGACGGCCGCGTCGCGGCGATCCGCGAGGCGCTCGACCTGGGTGGTCACGCGGAGACGGCGATCCTGTCGTATGCGGCGAAGTTCGCGTCGGCGTTCTACGGACCGTTCCGGGAGGCCGCCGACTGCGCGCCGCAGTTCGGGGACCGCGCCGCGTACCAGATGGACCCGCCGAACGGCCGCGAGGCCCTCGCGGAGATCGCGGCGGACCTCGAGGAGGGTGCCGACGCGGTGATGGTCAAGCCCGCCGGGCCCTACCTGGACGTGATCGCCGCCGCCCGCGCGCGCTTCGACGTGCCCGTGGCGGCGTACCAGGTGAGCGGCGAGTACGCCATGGTCTCCGCGGCCGCGGAGCGGGGCTGGCTCGACCGCCGCCGGGCCGCGCTCGAGACGGTCGCCGGCATCCGGCGGGCCGGCGCCGACATCGTCATCACCTACTTCGCCCTGGAGGTCGCCGAGTGGCTGCGCGAACGCTGACCGACTCCACGCATCTCCTCCGCCGCGCCGAGCGCGTGATGCCCGGCGGGGTGTCGAGCCCGGTGCGCGCCTACCGGGCGGTGGGCGGGTCCCCGCCGTTCATCGTCGGGGGCGAGGGCTGCAAGGTGCACGACGCGGAGGGCCGGACGTTCATCGACCTCGTCTGCTCGTGGGGGCCGCTCATCGCGGGGCACGCGCACCCCGCGGTGGTCGCGGCGATCCGGGAGCAGGCCGGGCGCGGGAGCTCCTACGGCGCGCCGACGCCGCTCGAGGTCGAGCTCGCCGAGGCCATCGCCTCGTCGCTCCCGAGCGTGGAGATGGTGCGGTTCGTCTCGTCGGGTACCGAGGCGGCCATGAGCGCGGTGCGCCTGGCGCGGGCGGCGACGGGGCGCGCCGCGATCCTCAAGTTCGCGGGCTGCTACCACGGCCACGCCGACGCGCTGCTGGCGAAGGCGGGCTCCGGCGTGGCCACGCTCGGGCTGCCGGGCACCGCCGGGGTCACCGAGGGCGCCGCGCGCGACACGGTCACGGTCGCGTACAACGACCTGGGCGCCGTCGAGCGCGCCGCCGCCGAGGCGCCCCTCGCCGCGATCCTGGTCGAGCCGTACGCGGGCAACATGGGCTGCGTCCCGCCCGAGCCCGGATTCCTCGAGGGCCTGCGGGAGGTCGCCGACCGGAGCGGCGCCCTGCTCGTCTTCGACGAGGTGATCACCGGCTTCCGTGTGGCGCGCGACGGCGCCCAGGGACGCACCGGCGTGCGGCCGGACCTCACCTGTCTGGGCAAGGTCATCGGCGGCGGGCTTCCGGTGGGCGCGTACGGCGGGCGCCGCGATCTCATGTCGCTCGTCGCGCCGGTCGGCCCCGTGTACCAGGCCGGCACCCTCTCGGGGAACCCTCTGGCGATGGCCGCCGGGCTCGCGACGCTCGCGCTCCTGGACGACGCGGCGTACGCGCACCTGGAGCGGCTCGGCGCGCGGCTCGAGCGCGGGCTGTCCGACGCGGTCCGCGCGAGCGACGCCACGGCGCGCGTGCAGCGCATCGCCTCGCTGCTCACCCTCTTCTTCACGGACAAGGAGGTGCGCAACGAGGACGACGCAATGACCAGCGATCGCGAGCGCTTCGCCGCGTTCCACCGCGCCATGCTCGCGCGGGGCGTGATGCTGCCCCCCTCCGGGCTCGAGTGCTGGTTCCTCTCGCTGGCCCACGACGACGATGCGGTGGACGAGGTCATCGCCGCCGCCGCCGCGTCGCTCGAGGAGGTCGCTTGAACGAGCTCTACCGCTACCTGACCCTCGCCGTGTCGCCCGAGTGGCGCCGGCTCGACCCGGAGACGCGCGCGTCGCACAAGCGCGAGCTGGCGCGCGCCGTCGGCGAGGCCCGCGTGCACGCGTACTCGCTCGTGGGGACGCGCGGGGACGCGGACCTGCTGCTCTGGGCGGTCGGCGACGACCTTGAGGAGCTGCGCGCGCTCGAGCGGCGCCTCGCCGCGACGGAGCTCTGGACCTGGAGCACCCGGCCCTACGCGTACCTCGCGGCGCGCCGCCGCTCCCCCTACCTCGGCGACCACGCGCACGAGGGCAGCGAGCACTCGCGCGGGACCGCGGGGCCGGTGGGCGACAGGGCGCACGTCGTGATCTACCCGATGGTCAAGAAGCGCGCCTGGTACGCGCTGCCGCACGAGGAGCGGGCCCGGATGATGGGCAAGCACTTCGAGATCGGTCACCGCTACCCGGACGTCAGGATCCACACCGCATACAGCTTCGGGATCGACGACCAGGAGTTCGTGGTCGCCTTCGAGGTGGATGACGTCCGCCGCTTCCTCGCGCTCGTCGCGGACCTGCGCGAGACGGAGGCCTCCGCCTACACCGAGCGCGAGACGCCGATCATCGTCGGCACCCGGATGCCGCTCGAGCGCGCGCTCGACGAGATCGACGGCGCCACGGAGCGCGTCCCGGCGTGACCGACCCGTCCGCTCTTCGCGCTTGGCCTTCGGCCTCGCCGCCTCGACACCGCTCGTCGAGTGAGCCACTTCTCGTCCGCGCCTGCCGCCGCGAGCCCGTGGAGCGCACCCCGGTCTGGTTCATGCGCCAGGCCGGGCGCTGCCTCGAGGAGTACCGCGCCCTCCGGGAGCGCCACGGGATCCTGGAGATCGCGCGCACGCCGGAGCTCTGCGCGCGGGTCACCGCGATGCCCGTGGAGCGCCTGGACGTGGACGGCGCCGTGCTCTTCGCCGACATCATGCTGCCCCTGGACGGCATGGGCGTGCCGTTCCACATCGAGCCCGACGTCGGGCCCATCGTGGAGCGGCCCGTCCGGAGCGCGGCCGCCGTCCAGGGACTGCGGGTGGTGGAGGCCGAGGAGGCAACGCCGTACCTCTTCGAGACGATCCGCGGGCTCCGGCGGGATCTCGCGCCCGAGGTCGCGCTCATCGGCTTCGGCGGCGGTCCGTTCACGCTCGCGTCGTACCTCATCGAGGGGCGGCCCTCGCGAGACCTTCCGCGCACCAAGGCCATGCTCCTCGGGGAGCCGGAGACCTGGTCCGCCCTGATGGACGTCCTGGTCGAGGTGCTCGTCCGCTACCTGCGCGCGCAGGTGGCGGCGGGCGCCC
>JBOGTE010000189.1:0-4049 GCA_050692015.1 Candidatus Limnocylindria bacterium | reverse complement strand
GCGCCTGGCCACCCCGCGGGAAGGGCACCAGCTCGCCCGGGGCTCGCGCGGGCGCCGGAGCGGCCGCGCTGGCCGGCGCGGACGGAGCGGCGGCGGGAGCGGCCTCCGGCCGGCTTGTCTCCACGGGTGCGCTCTCCGCCTCCGCCTCCGCGTCCGCGGGGAACCGGCGCTCGATCTCCGCCGCGAGCTCCGAGTCGAGGCCCAGGAGGGGTACGACGCGGCGGCCGGTGCGCTCCGCGAGGGCCTCGCGCGCGCGGAGGTCGGTCGGGCGGGCCATGGCCACGAGGAGCTCGCCGTCACGGGCGCCGACCACCAGCAGCTGGTGCCGTCGCGCCATGTCGGCGGGGGTGAGGTGCACGGCCACCTCGTCCACGGGTAGCGTGCCCAGGAACACGAGCGGCACGTCCACTTGGTACGAGAGCGCGGCTGCCAGCTCGAGCTCGGTGACCGCGCCGTCGGCCAGCAGCTGCTGCCCGATGGTCCGTTCGTTCGCGCGATGGACCGCCGCGGCCGCGTCCGCCTGCTCCGGCGTGACCACGCCGGCGCGCACGAGCAGCTCCCCCAGACGGGGACGCGAGCCTGGACTGGCCATGTGAGCAGTCTTTCGGCCGGGCAGGCCAGCGGGCATACGAGATCCGGGTGGTCCCGCCTACGACGTTCTACGTATGGCCGCTGGGCCCGCCCTGGAGCGAACATCCGTCCTCTGGCGAGAGATCGGCATGCTCCTCGCTTGGAGGGCGGGCATGCTCATGTCCTCGGGCCGAGGAACGCACTGGGGCGCGATCCTGTTCACCATCGCGGCCGGCAGCGCGCTGTTCGTCTTCGTCGTCGCTCCCTTCGTCGATGACTTCTTGGGTGGGGCCGAGCCCCCGCCCGTCGTGCGCGAGAGCCCGGAGCCCACCGAGACGCCGCTGGCGGTGAGCACGCCGCTCCCGGAGGAGCTCGGAGCCGAGCTCGTGTCGCAGAGCCCGGCGGTCGCCATCGCCGAGGGAGAGACGGTCACGGTCGAGGTGGTCCTCCGGAACACCGGCTCCGCGGCGTGGGTCCGCGGAGCGGCGTCCGAGGTGCGGCTCGGCGTCGTCGGAGAGGACGAGCGCTTCTTCGACCTCGGCATGGCGGCGGAGTGGCCCCTGCCGACGCGCGCCGCGGTCCAGAGCGAGGCGGTCGTCGAGCCCGGTGACACGGGCCGGTTCGCCTTCCAGATCACCGGCACCGAGGCCGGCGACTACGTCATCCTGCTCGCGCCCGTTGTGGACGGCGTGGCCTGGATGGACCTCGAGATCACCGCCGAGGTCACCGTCGGCTAGAGGAGCCCCCGGGCGTTCGCCGCCGTGACCGCCTCCAGCTTCGAGTGGACGCCCAGCTTGGAGAAGATGTTCTGGAGATGCGTCCGCACCGTGTTGGCGCTGATGGTGAGCTCGTCCGCGATCGCCTGTGACTCCTTGCCCCGCGCAAGGAGCCGGAGGACCTCCAGCTCGCGGTCGGTGAGCGCCTCGCCCGTGCCCTCGCCCGAGAGCGCCCGGGTGCGGGCGACCTGTTCGTCGGTGAGGTAGCGGTCGCCCGCCGCGACCGCACGGAGCGCCTCCAGGACGTCGTCGAGGGCGCGCTCCTTCGTGAGGTAGCCGTCAACCCCGGCGCGCAGGCCGCGCATCAGCGTCGCGTCGCTGGTGTCGCTGGTCAGCACCACGATCCGCGCGTCCGGGCTCAGCTGGCGCAGGCGCGGGATCAGGTCCGCGGCGTCGTAGCCCGGCAGGTGGTAGTCGAGGAGGATGACGTCCGGGCTCGAGGTGCGCGCGATGGAGACGGCCTGCGCTCCGCTCTGCGCTATGCCCACGACCTCGTAGCCCGGGAGCTGCCGGATCACGCTGCCCAGGGCGTCCGCGAACAGGAAGTGGTCGTCCACGATCTCGACGCGCGTCATGCCTTCCTCCGCTGCCGCGACCGCGCCGCGGCGGTCAGCGGCAGCGTGAAGCCGAAGACGCTCCCCCCGCCCCGCGCGGCGGCGTAGTGGATCGTCCCCTTGTGGTCCTCGACGATGGCCTTGCTGATGTAGAGCCCCAGGCCCGATCCGCGCGTGCCGTCCGCCGTCGAGAGGCGGACGAAGCGGCGGAAGAGGCGCCGGCGCTGGGCGAGCGGGATCCCCGGCCCCCGGTCGCGGACCTCGACGGTCGCGCGGCGCCTTCGCTGGTCCACCGAGAGCGTGACGTCGATGGGGCGGTCCGGCGGCGAGTACTGCGCCGCGTTGGCCAGGAGGTTCACCAGGACCTGCCGCAGGCGGCGCGCGTCCGCCTTCACGGGCACAGCCGGGTCCGGGAGGCGCACCGAGATGGAGCGGCCGGCGAGGTGCGCCGCGTCAGCCACCGCGTCCCGCACGACGGAGCGGAGGTCGGTCCTGCGCGGCACCGAGCGGAGGCGCCCGCTCGCGGCGGCCTCGGCGTCGGTGACGCTCTCGAGGAGCTCGAGCAGGTGGCGGGCCTCTTCCGCCACCCGCTCGGCGCGGCGCGCGGCCGGATGCCGGCCGAGGTCGCGGGCCATGACGCGCGCGGCGGCGTCGATGCCCACGAGCGGGTTCCGCAGCTCGTGGATCACGAGGGAGAGGTACTCACCGCCGTCGTCGCGACCTGCCATGCGCAAGCAGTATCGGCCGCGCTCCGAGGGCGGACCACGCCGTGCGCCCTAGGAGCGGTCGTGCGGCGGCGGCAGGCCGGGTGCGGCGCCACCGCGCCGGGCCGGGTAGCGCGAGGCCAGCGTGGGAACGCTCGCGCGCGCCGCGTCGCCCGGATGGCGCGCCTCGGCCGCCGCGGAGGCGGCGACGTGCCACGTCCCGTCCGCGGCCATCTCGAGCGAAGGCATGGGACCGCCCGCGCCGATCACCGCGAGCGTCGGTGAGGCGTCCTCCTCCTCCGCTCGGTCGGCCGGCTCCCCTTCCGCCGTCGCCGTGGCGGTCGCGTAGCCGAGAACCCCCGAGAGCAGCTCCCGGTCGAGCATCCGGAGCACCCGCGAGGGGTCGCCCGCGGACGGCGGCGCGCGACGGCCTCGGCGCCACGACGGCGCGGCCTCCAGCGGCGGACCGGCCGTCCGGTAGCGCTCCAGGGCCATGGCGAAGGGGTCACGCCCGGGGTCGTCCTCGCGCTCCAGGATGGCGTCGAGGACGCCCTCGGCCAGACCGGCGAGGACGTTCACGCTTCCCAGGCTGTCAGGTCGCCCATCCCGCCGCATCGTCCGGCAGGATGGATCGGGTACGGCGAGCGGCGTACGTCAGGCGGCGGCGCCCCCGGGCGGGAGCTCCGCCTCTTCGACGAGCATGACCGGGATGCCGTCGCGCACGGGGTAGCGGCGGCCGCACTTCTCGCAGACCAGGCGGTCCCCCTCCTCCCGGACGGGCGCCTTGTCGAGCGGGCAGGCCAGGATCTCGAGGAGCTCCTTGTCAACGCCCACACGCACCTCCCAGCTGGGCACTAGGCCCCGGACGATCGTATACGCGCGGCGCGGCTGCGGCCGACCACGTAGAGGGCGATGGCGCCGGCCTGGGTCGCCAGCGCCACCGAGAGGACGACCGTGACCATGCTGGCGGCGTCGTGCGCGACGGCCAGGAGGAGGCCGATCTCCGCCACGACCGCGACGGCGATGACCGTACCGATCAGCATCCAGCCCCGCCCCACGAAGTACGCGATCCAGAGCGAGAGGAGCGCGTTAGAGAGCGCCGCGAGCCCGTAAAGGCGGATCAGCGGCGCGGCGCCGTCGTACTGATCGCCCACGATCAGACCGGTGAAGAAGGTCGGGGCGAGCAGGTACGCGAGCGCGACGGCACCGCTGGTGACGAACACGAAGCCGAGCGCCGCGAAGAGGTACCGGTCGGGGTCGCCGCCGAGCGCGTGCGTGCGGCTGGTGCGCTCGAGGAGCAGGAAGCCGACGGCGATCGGCGCGAAGAGGACGATCTTGCCCATCGTGACCGCCGCGGCGTAGTCGCCGGCCTCGAGCGGGATCCGCCAGGGCGCGAAGAGGCCGTCGATGAAGGTCAGCGCGGCGTAGCCCAGGAAGATCACGGC
>JBOGTE010000188.1:0-4124 GCA_050692015.1 Candidatus Limnocylindria bacterium | reverse complement strand
GCCGGGGTCCCACGCCGCCGCGCGGATCACGCGCAGGCGATGGCCCGCCTGGCCCTCGACATGTGCACGTGCGTCGACGAGCTCCGCGCGGCAGGCGAAGACCGCATCGACTTCCGGATCGGCATGAACAGCGGGCCTTGTGTGGGCGGGGTCATCGGTCTGCGAAAGTTCGTTTTCGACATCTGGGGCGATCCCGTGAACACCGCGAGCCGGATGGAGTCGTACGGCGTGCCAGGGCGGATCCACCTCAGCGACGCGACGTACGAGCTCATCCGAGACGACTTCGAGTGCGAGCCGCGCGGGACGATCGACGTGAAGGGGAAGGGCCCGATGCGCACGTGGTTCCTCGTCGGGGAACGCCGCACCCGGGCCGAGAGCGCGCGGCCGGGTGTCGCCGCGGGGAGTGCACCGTGAGCGTCCCACTCGAGCGCGAGCGCCAGCCCGAGCGTCGCGCCGGCCGAGAGCCCGCCGACAACTACGCGGGGATGGCTTGACGCGAGCACCGCCGCATCACCCGTACCGGGCATGTCGATCGACTCACGCTCACCGACCACGCTGCGTCTAGCTGGCAGTCGCGGTGCCAGTCCGGCTCAGCTCACCGCTTTCTTCACGAGCCCGCGGATCTTTGCCTCTTCGGAGGCGGTCAACTCCTTCAGCGCGAAGGAGGTCGGCCACATGGCGCCTTCGTCGAGGTTCGCCGTGTCGCTGAAGCCGAACGTCGCGTACCTTGCCTTGAACTTATCCGCGCTTTGGAAGAAGCAGACGGCCTTGCCGTCCTTGTAATACGCGGGCATCCCGTACCAGGTCTTCGGCGAGAGGTTTGGCGCGCTGTCCTTGATGATCGCATGGAGCCGCTTGCCCATGGAGCGATCCGGTTCCGGCATCTCGGCGATCTTCGCGAGCAAGGCCTTCTCGTCGTTCGCGCCGAGCGCCTCCGCCTTCCGCTCCCGGGCGGTCTCTCTCAGCGCCGCTCGTTCCTCTGCCGTCAGTCCCGCGGTAGTGCTCTTGGCCGGCTTCTGCGTGCCCTTCTTTGCCACCTTCTTCTGAGCCATCAGGCCGTCACCTTCTGGCCGACCTTCGCCCGCTGGAGGATCCGAATGGCGTTGCCGAAGGGGTCGCGGATACCCATGTCGGTGCCGTAGAAGTGGTCCATGGGCTCCTGGGTGAAGTCGCTGACGCCGCGCGCCTGGAGGGTCTCGTAGAGACCCCGGACGTCGTCCGAATGGAACACGAGGCCGCCGAGGGCGCCCTTGGTGATCAGCTCGCGGAGCTGCGCCGCGGTCGCCTCGTCATGCACCGGCGGGCCCGGCTCCAGCAGGTTGATCTCGATGCCCGGCTCGCCCGGGACGCGCACGGTCAGCCAGCGGAATGGACCCTGCTTGACGTCGTTGGCCTTCTCCAGCCCGAGCTTGTTGACGTAGAAGTCGAGAGCCTCGTCCTGGTCGAGGACCAGAAGGGGGGTGACGTTCAGCTTGTCGAGCATTCCCTGTTCACTCCTTCGCGAGTCTTGATGGGACGACCCTAGGAAGTCGCCGGCGCCGCGGCTTCTCCAAAACTGCTCGATCGATATCGCCAACCCGCGGCCGCCCGCGGGCGCGTGGCCGCCATCTGGAAGCAGTTGGGCACGGCCATCGGCTCGTGATGGTCGCGGTACCCGGACGGCGTCTCGCCGACGATCTCCCGGAACGTGCGGCTGAAGGTCCCCAGGCTGCTGAAGCCGACGTCGAAGCAGACGTCGGTGACACTGCGGTCAGTTTCGCGCAGCAGGAACATCGAGCGCTCGACGCGCCGCCGCTGCAGGTAGCGGTGCGGCGTCTCCCCGAAGACGGCGCGGAAGCTCCGGCTGAAGTGCGCCTCCGAGAGATGGGCGACCGCGGCCACGGCGCGGACGTCGAGCGGCTCCGTGTAGGCGCGGTCCATGGCGTCGCGGGCGCGCAGTAGGCGCCGGTTCAGATCCTCGACTTCCCGGCTCACGGTGCAACGCTACGACGGCGCAGGACGGTTTGTGTAGGTGGCGTAACGAGCCATCGCAGATGCCCTTCGCGGCTATAAGCGAGCTAGCCGGGGCACGTTACCTGCGTAGGACGCTCGTCGATGAAGCGTCCGATGGGCTGGAGCGCCCTGGTGGTGGGGTTGGCGCTCACGCTCGTCCCGATCCCCGCCAGCGCCGACGACGGCGATACGGCCGCCGCGTCGGTGGCCTCGTTCTACACGCTCGTCGAGGGCGACCAGCACCCGACGAGCCTCCTCGAGCACATGGGCATCAGCGGACCCGACGCATTTCGCGAGGTGCTCCTGTGGAACCCACAGCTCCACAACATCTATGCGCTGCCGCCGGGCACTCGGCTCCGGATCCCCGGTTCCGGCCCGCGCCCGGCCTTCCCAGCCTTCGAGGCGGACTACTCGAGGTGGAAGGTCATCGCGAGCCACACGAGTCGATTCGTCGGCTCCCCCCGGGAACGCGTCACCAACATCATCGTCTCCGCCAACGCGGTCAACAATTTCTTCGATGACTCGGCCCACCCTTACATCGGCCCGCGCGACAGCCTCTCCCTGAAGTACCTGCTCGGAGAGATCTCGACCCGGACCGGCTACGTCTGGGGCAAAGCGATCGGCTTCGAGGACGGCGAGCTCGTCGACATCCCGGCGATCGGCGGCGGGATCTGCCAGCTGCCCTCGACGATGTTCCCGGCCGCGGCCAAAGCCGGCCTGGACATCGTCGAGCGCAGGTCGCACTCGTACTTCCCCTACTTCTGGTGGGGTTACGGCGAGGGCTTCGGCTTCGACGCGACTGTCGCTCCGCCGTGGGGGCCCGACCTCGTGATCCGCAACCTCTACGACCATCCGGTCCGTCTGTTCGCGCGCGTCGACACGCAGGCCCAGACGCTGACGATCGAGGTTTGGGCTCCACCGGAGCTCACCCCATACCACGTCGAGATCGACGGCCCCTACCTCTACAGCGACGGGCGATACATCCCAGCCGCCCAGGCGGGCTGGGTCCGGTGGGAGGCCCGCGCGGTCGTCTCGCAGAAGGTCTGGGTCGACGGCGGGATGTGGGATCGGCCGTTCTGGAGCACGTACAGGCGCGACCCCCACTGGTAAGACTTCGTCGTACACCGCCGCCGTCGCCATGCCGCGTGAGCAAGCCGCCCTACTGAGATGGCGGCGCGGTAGTTACTGGAGTGGTCGAGCGGCGCTCAAAGCGCCCGACGCCTCATCTCGATATTCGGTTGGCCGCCTCTCTTGCCCAAGAGGAGCTGCAGCGCGTGCGTCCCGGCATGGAAGCTTGACCTAGGTGTTTACGCGCTCAGTGCGGTGCCGCCTGCACACCGGATGATCTCCCCGGTGATGAAACCCGCATCGTCCGACGCCAGATAAGCGGCTAGCTTCGCGATCTCGCTAGCCTTGCCAAGCCGCCCGAGCGGGACAGCGCTGCGGAGGCGTCCCACGCTATCAAGTGCCGGAACGCCAAGCAATGCAGGGGGCGGAACGGGGCGGGAGGAAGACGTGACGACCGAGGATCTCGAATTCGACGCGATCGCGAAGGATCTGCACTCGGCGGTCGTGTCGGACGTACTCGATGCCATAGGCCACCGGGACCACGCACTTCCCGAAGCCATACGACCGTTTGACCACGGAAGCAGACTCGTCGGACGCGCGATGACCATGCAGCTTGTCCCAGCCTTCAGCGAACCCGAGCAGCCCTATGAGGGATTTATCAGCGCCATGGACCGCATCCCGGCCGGTTCGGTCGTCGTCCTCGTGGCACGCGAGACCCGATGTGCGCTATGGGGCGAACTCTTCTCCACCGCCGCGCGCGCACGCGGAGCGCGCGGGACTCTGGTCGACGGATATGTCCGTGACACCGAGAAGGTGAGAGCGATGGGCTATCCAGTGTTCGCGCGCGGTGTCAGCCCGCTCGACTCAAGGGGGCGTGCGGCATTCCTGGTCGATGGAGTGACTGTGAAGATCGACGGCATCAGCGTCACTAACGGAGATCTGGTGGTCGGAGACTACGACGGCATTGTGATCGTGCCCCAGGCTGTCGCGGTAGAAGTGATCCGTCGCGCCTACGAGAAGGTGGCGACGGAGTCCATTGCGCGCTCTGCACTTGGTCGTGGGAG
>JBOGTE010000187.1:0-4151 GCA_050692015.1 Candidatus Limnocylindria bacterium | reverse complement strand
CGAAACCCCAGCGACTTTTCGGGACTGGCCGGCCTCCTCGACGTCGTCGCTGTGCAGCCGGCGCCCTCATCGCCGGTCGGCACAGAGACGGTCGAGCCACCGCAGACGAGAGGCGGCTGATCTACAGGCCAACAGACCCTCGAACCGCGTCGATCCACCTCGGTCCTCTCGACGTCTCGCAGCTGCGATGGCTGCCGGAGACGCGACCAACGCCGCTCAAGACTCCGATGCAGCAGGTTTGACAAGAATCATGATGTGAAGCAGAGTATGATTCATGAGAAGAGCACGGCGTCAGCCGACCACCGTGGGGCGGGTTTCGCTCTCCGTTCCGCCGGAGATCCAGCGGGAGGCGCCAAAGCACCCTGAGCTGGTCGGGCTGGCTAAGGACGCCTCGCGTTCAAAGGTGCTCGAGCAGCTGATCCGACTCGGCTGGGACGCCGTGTTGCAGGCGAAGCGCGATCGCGAGCAGCTCGCCGCGTACGCGGCCTACGAGGCCGATCCGGAGCGCCAAGCGGTCGCGCGGGCCGACCACGAGCAGCTCGTGCGGGGCGGCGTCTTGTAGTGCCATTCCTGCGCGGCGTGATCTACGCGGCCGCGCAGCAGCTTCCCGGCACCGAGGCCTTCCTCGTCATCACGAACGACCGCTGGAACCAAACGATGTCCCAGATCGGCGTCCTGCCCGTCCGGCGTGACGTTCCGGAGCACGACGCCCCGTACAGCACGCCCCTACCCGACGGAGGCCAGATCGTCGCCAGTCGCCTCGTGGCTCCGGACATCGGACCACGAGCGAGGCCGCTTCTTGGCCTCTCCCGTGGCTCTGCGACCGAGGAAGTGCTGGCCGCGGTCGAGGACAAGCTGGTCCTCTTTCTCCAGCTCGAGCGGCTCGTTGCGCCCGCCCCGCGCATCCAGAGGCCGGTCGGAGACGCCACGCGGTATCCGGTCTGGGGCGACATCTACCTCGCGGGCTCGCCGATCGATGGCGAACGGAAGCGCAGGATCGTTGTCAGTCCGAACGCCTGGAATGCGCTGTCCGGCCTGGCGACGCTCGTCCGCACGACGACTGCGTTCAAGTACGACGACGTGGCGTTCCCGCGGATCCAGGGCGACGCAGCGAGGGCCTGCTGCGGCGATGCGACGACGATGCTCCACGAGCAGGTCCGGCTCTCCGAACGAGAACGACCGTATCCGCGGGTCGCGACGATGGCTGAGATGGCGCTGGTCGCAAGGGGACTGACCGCCACGCATGACCTTGACCGCGCGATCGCACGTCTGGTCCCTGGACGTAGCGCAGCTGAGCGGTAGCGGCTCTTCGCTGGCGAGAACGACTGGGCGCGGCCCCGACCTCGGCGGTCGGGTGAACCGTGAGGCCTGTCGTTGCTCGCGTTTCGTGCGGGCACGAGGGAATCGAACCCCGAGAGCGGAAGGCGACTGACCAGTGCTCTACTGCCTTTCGCGCATCCTTTCGGAGTTCCGCGTCCAAAGTAGACGACGGCCATTTCGGCCCGTCGTCATTGCGGAATCTGGTGGGCAGAGAGGGAATCGAACCCCTACAGCACAAAGGCGGCTGATCTACAGCCAGCCGCCTTACGCCCAGGACACACCTGGGTGGCGAAATGGCGAGACGCGAGCGACCGCATCGGTGTGCATCGCGGCGATGCGGTGGAGGTCAGGGCGGCGCGGCCCTAGGCGGCCGCCGCGTCCTCCAGGGGCCCCTCCAGCGCCACGAAGTACGTCTCACAGGCGAGCTGGACGAGCTCGGGCGTGATCTCCGGCGGCTTGCCGAGGAACCGCGAAGCCGCGTCGAGGTGCTGCATCAGGTCGCGCGGATGGCACGACCGCAGAGGTATGCGCCGGTCGCGGGCGTACTTCGCTATCCAGTCGGCGGCCTGCGGGTAGAACGTGATGTTCCGCGCGACGCAGATCCGGCGGAGGATCTCGGAGAACTCCGCGTGCGTGGGCGGCTTGACCTCGATCTTGTACTGGATACGGCGCAGGAAGGCCTCATCGACCAGGGACGACGGCGTGCGGTTGGTCGCGAACACGAGGAGGAGGTCGAAGGGCACGTCGATCTTCCGGCCGTCGTGCGTGGTGAGGAAGTCGACGTCACGGTCGAGCGGAACGATCCACCGATTCAGGAGCTGATCCGGTGCGGCCCGCTGCCGGCCGAAGTCGTCGATGAGGAGCACGCCGCCGTTGGCCTTCATCTGGAACGGCGCTTCGTGGACCTGGGTGGTCGGGTCGAACGTGAGGTCGAGATCCTCGAGGATCAGCTCGCCGCCGACCTCGACGAAGGGACGCGATACGGGCACCCAGCGCCGGTCGAAGCGGGCGTCGAGGTCCAGGAGCGGGCGGTGCCGTGATGGGTCGTAGATGCGGATGATCTGCTGCCCCACGAGGACCGCGTACGGCAGGACGATCTTGCCCTTGAGGAGCGAGGCCATCGTCTCGGCGATCGAAGACTTGCCCGTGCCGGGCGGGCCGAAGAGGAAGATGGAGCGGCCACTGTTGATGGCCGGACCGAGCTGCCGGAGCGTGCGCTCGGGCAGTACCAGGTGGGACAGCGCCTTGCGGAGCTCGTCGAAGCTGACGTGCATGTCGCCGATCGACTGCGCGCGCACGCGCTTGGCATACGCGGCGAGCGGCACCGGGGCAGGACCCGTGTAGCCGCTCCGCGCGAGCGCTTCCTTCGCGCGCTCGGCGCCCTTGGCCGAGAGGATGTGGATGTAGGAGGCGGAGGCGGCCGAGCCACCCTTGACCTCCATGAAGTGCTCCGCCCTGAGGAAGTCGAGGACAGGCTCGAGGATCCGCGCGAGAGGGAGGCACAGCGACACCGACATCTCCGCGGCCGTCATCTGTCCCTTCCGGTACAGGAGCTTGACCGCAAGGTCGGCGATGAAGGTCGAGTTCAGTCCGGTCTCTTCGAGGGTCTGCGGGGCGAGCGGCGATGCGAGCTCGGCCGGGCCCGGCGGGGCCGGCGGCGTTGGCGCGACCGCGATGGCCATGTGTGTGTCTCCCCGCCCCTCAGGTTCGCTCGGGCGACGATAAGGTCGGCCGCCGATGTGACGGGAGCCCGACGATAGGACTAGGCGGTAGTACCCCAGCCAGCGGTGCCGGAGGAGGGACTCGAACCCTCAATGGACTTTCGTCCAGACGCTCTTGAGGCGCCCGCCTGTGCCAATTCGGCTACTCCGGCGCGTCTCAATTGTCGCAGACGACGCCTCACCGCTGGTCCTCCTGAGGCATGTCCCGAAGCGTGATCGTCGCGGTCGTTCCCCGATCGACCCCGTCGCTGGCCAAGTCCAGGCGGCCGCCATGCCCCTCCGCGACCACACGCACGAGGTAGAGCCCGATCCCCAGACCCGCGTAGTCCTTGGTCCGCTCCCGGCCCGCGAACGGCGCCCGGCCGAGCAACCCGATCTCCGAGGCCGGGATCCCGATCCCCTGGTCGCGCACCGCGATCGCCACTTCCCCGTCGTGACCCTCCACCTGGACCTTCACCAGACCACCGGACGGCGAGAACTTGACCGCGTTGCCGATCAGGTCGGCGATCGCGTGCTCCACGCGCTCCCGGTCGCCGGTGAGCGGCAGGGAGGCCGGCGCGTCGAGATCGAGCCGATGCCGCACCTGCTCGATGTCCTCGGTCGCCTCCGACCAGCGCCGCACGACGTCGCGCGCGACCTCCGCCACGTCGAACGGCTCGGGCCGGAGCGCGAAGCGGCCGCGCGCGATGCGCGACACTTCCAGGAGGTCCGTCACCAGGCGGTCCATCCGGTCCACCTGCCGCTCGATCATCGCGGCGTTCTTCTCGAGACCCGGGACGTCGAGCTCCTTCGTTCCGGCGAGCGCGCGCCGGATGCGCATGCGGATGAGCTGCGCCACGGTCTTGAGGGGTGTGAGCGGGGTCTTGAGCTCGTGCGCGACCAGGTCGAGGAACTCGTCCTTCTCGCGGTGGGCGCGCTCGACGGCGGCGGCCGCGGCCGGCGGCAGGTCCGAGCTCTGGGGGTCCTCCGGGCTCACTTCGCCGCGAGCATCGCACGACGCGGGGCGGCCTATCCGACCAGGACCTCGACCAGGTCGCCGACCTCGCGCTCGATCGCGGCGCTGAGCGCGGGCGAGGCCTCGGCGCGGAGCGCGGTCGGGATGCGGCGGGT
>JBOGTE010000186.1:0-4188 GCA_050692015.1 Candidatus Limnocylindria bacterium | reverse complement strand
TCGTGGCCGCGCGCGACGTACCCCCGGATCGCGGGCGCGCCCTTGCGGAAGACCGGCTCGGCACCGACCGTCCACGTCCCCGGCTCGATCCCGAACACCTTTGTCGTCACCGAGAGCGGACCGCTCCCGGGAACGATCTCCACACTCTCGACCTGGCTGAAGCGGTCCCGTGGCCCGGGCTTGCCCGCTGCGGTGCGTTGACCGGAGAACCTGATCTGCGCCGAGAACGGCTCGCCCCGGTCGCCCGGATCGAGCCAGTACGTGACCGAGAGGATCTCCTGCGTGGCGTAGGCCAGCAGCGCCGCGGCGCCGTCGCGTGCTGCGAAGGTCCGCGGCGCGCTCGCGGAGGCGCGAGCCGCCGGGCCGCCGCGCGTTCGCAGCGGCGCACTTGGGGAAGGGATCCGCGCCCGCGCTCCCACATCGCTAGTTTACTATTGAGCGTAGTAGCAGTTCAGTGTGGTCGGCGGCCGGGTCAGCGCCGGCCGTGAGTTGGTAGCATGGCGCCCGTGAATGGCCCGAAGCGCCTTCCCTGGGAGGACGAATTCGACGGGTCGTTGTCGCCCGACTGGATCGTGGGCATGATCGTCGCCGCCATCCTCGTCTTTGCCCTGCTCGGAGTGTGGATCAACGACATGTACGCGAACCGGTACGGCATATTCGGCCCCTGACGGGACCGCGATAGGTCAACAAGCTCACCGGGCTCGGCGGCCCGCGATCTTGGTCTCGTCGTGCGGCCGGATCATCGTCCGCTCTCCGAATGACCGAGACCTACTACACCGAATAGTACACGCGCTGGTGTCGCTCGGGTGGCGCGGTGGCGCTCCCATCGCCATCCACCTCGTGCTTGGGGCATTGAACGGCCGGACCGCCGCGCTGTCCCGCCGTCGGTACGCTCGCGGGCCGGCCATCTGGGCGGCCCGGCTCACTGCCCGACGAGGCCCGCGCTCTGCGCGGCGAAGGCGAACAGCGGGAGCGGCAATAGCCCGAGCACGAGCGTCGCGATCGCCCCGGCGAGGACGGCGGCGCCGCTCGCGCGCGCGCGCCCGGGTGCCGGAGCGGTCCCCTCGGCGAAGTACATCGCGGCGATGATCCGCAGGTAGTAGTAGATCGAGAGAGCCGTGTTCGCCGCGGCGATGACCACGAGCCAGGTGTAGCCACCGGCCATCGTCACCACGAAGAGCGCGACTTTGCCGACGAAGCCGACGAGCGGCGGCATGCCCGCGAGCGATAGGAGCAGCAGGGCCATCGACGCCGCGAGCCAGGGTGCGGATCGCCCGAGGCCCTCGAAGGCCGCGATGCGGTCGCTGCGCGCCGCGCGCTCGACGATCCCCACGACGAGGAAGGCCGCGAGGTTCATCGCCAGGTACGCGATGAGGTACACGAGGAACGCGGTGACCGCGAGCGCCTCCGTGCGCACGACCGCGACGGGCATGAGCAGGTAGCCGACCTGCGCGATGCTCGAGTACGCGAGGAGCCGCTTGGCGCTCTCCTGCCGCAGCGCGAAGAGGTTGCCGAGCGACATGGTGAGCGCGGCGACGACCGCGATGCCGAGCGGCCAGCCGGGGTTCTCCGGAAAGGCCGCGATGAGCGTGCGCAGGAGCACCGCGAGCCCCGCCGCCTTCGGCACGACGGAGAGGAACCCCGCGATGGGCGCCGTCGTGCCCTCGTAGGTGTCGGGCACCCACCAGTGGAGCGGCACCGCGGTGATCTTAAAAGCGTACCCGGTGAAGAAGAGCGCGCCCGCCAGGAGGAGCGCGGCGCCGTCGACGCTCCGCACGCGTGACGCCATGGCGAGCGTGTCGAGCGTTCCCGTGAGCGCGTAGAGGAGCGACATGCCGTAGAGCATCACCGCACCCGAGGCCGCGGCGAACAGGAAGAACTTGAGCGTCGCCTCGTTCGCGCGCGGGTCGTCCTTCAGCGCGCCGACGAGGCCGTAGGAAGCGACCGCCGTGATCTGGAGCGCGAGCGCGATGAGCACGAGGTCGACAGACGCCGCGAGGCCTATCGCGCCGAGCGAGGTGAGGACCACGAGCGCGGGCACGGTGACCGCGTGCGTCGAGCCCGCGAGCCGGTCGCGCGCCGCGAGGAGCACCGCGACCGCGGCCACGATGACGAAGAGCTTCGCGAAGAGCGCGAAGGGGTCCACGGCGTAGGTGCCCCCGAAGATCCGCTGGGCGGACAGGCCGAGCTTCGGGACCGTGATCGCGCCCGCGACGAGGAGCCCGGCGATCCCCAGCCAGGTCGTGAGCGAGGGCGCCCGCTCGCGCGTGAATGGCGCCATGGCGAGGAGCGCGACGACAACGCACAACAGCCACAGCTCGGGCGCGATCCCGACGATGTCCTCCATCGGCACCGCGGGCTGCTCCTAGGGCCGCGCCCCGAAGAGGGCGCCGATCGCGCCGTCGAGCGCGCCCGTGAGCGGGCCCGGGACGACGCCGATGAGGACGGCGAGCGCGACGAGCGGCACGACGGCCGCGAGCTCCCGCGCGTCGAGGTCCCGCCAGGGCAGGCTGCGGCCGTGGCCGGCGGCGCCGCGCACACCCGCCTCGGGCAGCCGCTCGGGGCCGCTGAACAGGTGCTGGAGGACGACGAGGAACATCGCCGTCGTCACGACGAGCCCCGTGAGCGCGACCGCGGCCAGCGCGGGGACCGTTCCGAGCGCGCCCGCGAAGATCTGGAACTCCGCGACGAAGCCGGACAGCGCCGGCAGGCCGAGTGAGCCAAGCGCGAGCGCCGTCATGACGACGGCGTACGCCGGAAGGCGCCGCCACAGCCCGCCGAAGCGGGCGAGGTCGCGCGTGCCCGCGCGGTCCTGGAGCATGCCGACCGCGAAGAAGAGGCCGCCGGTGAGCAGCCCGTGGCTGACGAGCTGGAGCGCCGCGCCGACGAGGCCGATCCGCCCGGCGGCGCTGTCCGCGCCGGCGGCCGCCGCGGCCACGACGCCGAGCAGGACGTAGCCCATGTGGTTGACGCTCGTGAAGGCGACGAGGCGCTTGAGGTCGGTCTGCGCGAACGCGACGGCGGAGCCGTAGACGCTGCTCACGACGGCGACGATGCCGATCGGGACCGCCCACGCTGCGAAGGCCTCGGGCAGCGTCGGCAGCGCGACGCGGATGAGCCCGTAGCCCCCGAGCTTCAGGAGGACGCCGGCGAGGAGCACCGAGCCCGCGGTCGGCGCCTCGACGTGCGCCGCGGGGAGCCAGGAATGGATCGGCACGACCGGCAGCTTCACGCCAAAGCCGAGGAACAGCCCGAGGAGCACGAGGCCTCCCGCGAGCCCGTCGCCCGCGTAGGGGCGCGCCGCGACGATCGCGCGCAGGTCGAAGGTGTTCGGCTCGGTGCCGAGGTAGAGCCCGAGGAAGGCGAGGAGCATCGCGAGGCTGCCCGCTCTCGTGTAGAGGAAGAACTTGAGGGCCGCGGCCTTGCCGCCCGACTCGCCCCAGATGCCGATGATGAAGTACATCGGCACCAGCGAGACCTCCCAGAACAGATAGAAGAGGAGGAGGTCCTGGACGGCGAACGTCCCGAGCAGCCCCGTCTCGAGCACGAGGAAGAGGAAGAGGTAGCCGCGCACGCGGTCGGTCCGTGGCCACGAGTACGCGAGAGCGGCCAGGGTGAGGAGCGCCGTGAGCGCCATGAGCGACGCGCTGAGGCCGTCGACCGCGACCACGTAGCTCGAGCCGAGCTGCGGCAGCCAGGTGACGCGCTCGTCACCGCGCAGGCCGCCCGGCGAGCGCATCGTGTCGACGAGGAGCGCGGCGGAGAGAACCAGCGTGAGCGCCGCGGCCACCGCCGCGATCCACCGCATGAGGTCGGTCCGCGCGCGCGGGACCGCGAGCAGCAGGAGCGCCGCGGCGGCGGGCAGGAAGACGGTGAGCGAGATCACGGCCGCACGGCGCCGGCCACGAGGATCGCGACGGCCGCGCCCGCCACGACGAGGAGCCAGCCGCCAAGCGCGACGAGGTAGTGCTCGAGTGCCCCCGTCTGCACGCGCCGCCAGCGCTCGCCCGCGCCCCGGATCGCCTCCGCGACGCGGTCGAGCGCGCGGTCGACCCGCTGCCGGTCGGCGATCGCCGTCCGGACGAAGAGGGCCATGGACCCGCGCGCGACGCTCGTGGCCGCGGCGTCGAACTCCGCGCGATCGAAGGCGCCCGCGCGACGGAAGGCCGAAAGGCCGGCGCTCGCGAG
>JBOGTE010000185.1:0-4209 GCA_050692015.1 Candidatus Limnocylindria bacterium | reverse complement strand
CGACGAGGGCGGTGGCTTCGCGCGGGTCCTGGAGCTGCGACAGCGCCGCGTCCACCGCGAGCGACCCGACCGAGCGGTCGGCGCCGGCGGGCCACGTCGTCGTGCGGAGCTCGCGCGCGACCGCGAGCGCCCGCTGCAGCGCGCGGTCGAGCACCGGATGGAGCCCCCGGCGGCGGGCCTCCAGGTGAGAGCGCCGCAGCTGCCCGCCGATCTGCCCCTCGCCCACGACCACCGAGTCGATCCCGGCCGCGACACGGAAGAGGTGCCGCACGGCGTCCTCCCCCGCGATCCAGCGCGCGTGCGCCAGGTCCGGGCCGGCCGTGCCCAGCGCGCGCTCGAGGACCTCGCGCCGCGCGCTCTCCCCGTCCAGCGCCGCGTACACCTCGACCCGGTGGCAGCTCATCAGGGTCAGGAGGTCCGGGCGTGCCGGGAGGTCGGCGACGGCGGCCCAGATCCGCTCCCGCGCGTCGAGGGGAGCGCTCCGCTGGTGCAGGGAGAGGACCACCGGCGCGGCCGTCAGCACTCCCGCCACCGTGTCGCAGCCGCCCGAAGGGCGCAAGAGATACACCGAGGTTTGCCCAGTATCGGGCCAGGCGCGGCCGCGCGGGCGACAGGGCGATCTCTGCGACCATTCACCCGTGGACGCACTGCGGGTCGTTTGCGTGGGTGGCGGGCTGGGCGCGCCCACCGTGATGCGCGGGCTCAAACGGCACACCGACCGCATCACGGGCCTCATCGCGGTCACCGACTCGGGCCGCTCGACCGGCAAGGTCCGCATCGCCCTGGACGTACCCGCGCCCGGCGACATCCGTAACGCCCTGGTCGTCCTGGCCGAGGGCCCGGACGAGATCAGGCGCATCTTCCAGCACCGCTTCCGGACCGACAAGAGCGAGGACCTCGACGGCATGGCGTTCGGCAACCTGTTCCTCGCCGCGCTCACTCAGCTGGAGGGGTCCTTCCTGGGAGCGGTGGAGGAGGCCTCGCGGCTGCTCGGCGTCCGCGGCCGGGTCCTCCCGGTCACCCTCTACAACACGCACCTCTGCGCGGAGCTGGTGGACGGCAGCGTCGTCGAGGAGGAGGTCAACGTCCGCCGCCCGGGCAAGGCGCGGATCGCCCGCGTCTTCCTGAAGGACGGGGGGGTCGAGCCGTGCGCCGGCACCGTCGAGGCCATCGCGGAGGCCGACCTCATCACGCTCGGCCCGGGCAGCCTGTACACGACCGTCTGCGCCTGCCTCCTGGTGCCCGAGATCGCCCGCGCGATCGCCGCCAGCGACGCGCCCGTCGTGTACGTGGCCAACACCACCACGCAGCCCGGGCAGACGGACGGCATGACCATCGCGGAGCACGTGCGCACGATCCTCGACCATCTGGGCGGCCGCGGCCTGGACGCGGTGCTGCTGAACGACGACCCGCCGAGCGCCGAGCTCCTCGGGCATTACGCGGCGCAGGGTCTGCGCTACCTCGACCCGACGGCCGCGGAGCAGGCCGGGGTCCGGGGGCTGGGGGTCGATCCCGTTCTCGCGCCGCTGGTGGACACCTGGTCCGGTCCGCGCGAGCTGTGGGACAAGCTCGACACGATCCGGCACGACCCGGACCGCGTCGGGGACGCCCTCGTCGCGCTCGCGCGCGAGCGCCGCTCGAGGCGCGTGGGCGTGGCACCTTGACCGCCGTCGCTGCGCGCGCCCGCCACTTCACGTCGCTGGCGGATCTCGAGCCGGACGACCTCGAGCGCCTGCTGTCCGACGCCGCTGAGTTGAAGCGCGAGCCGGCGCCGCCGGACGCCCCGCTGCGCGGCCGCTCGATCGCGATGATCTTCGAGAAGCCGAGCCTCCGGACCCGGCTCTCGTTCGAGATGGCCATGGTCCACCTCGGCGGCCATGCCGCCTACCTCGCACCGGCCGAGGTCGGACTGGGCCGGCGCGAGAGCGTGGCCGACGTCGCGCGCGTCGTGGGCCGCTACGTCGATCTCGTGGTGCTCCGGACGTTCGCCCACGAGACGGTCGAGGAGTTCGCGAGGTGGTCCCCCGTGCCGGTGGTCAACGGGCTGTCGGACCTGTCGCATCCATGCCAGGGGCTGACCGACGTATTCACCATCAGGCAGCACAAGGGCGCCGGCCGCGACGTCGCGGTCGCCTACGTGGGGGACGGGAACAACGTGTGCCACTCGCTGATGCTCGGGGTCGCGCTGGCGGGGCAGACCCTGCGCGTAACGACGCCTGCCGGCTTCGAGCCCCAGGCGCGGTTCCGCGACCGCGCCGGGGAGATCGCGCGGCGCACGGGTGCGCGCATCGAGGTGGGGAACGACGTGCGCGAGGCCGTCCGCGGCGCGGACGTTGTGTACACCGACGTCTGGACGAGCATGGGGCAGGAGCAGGAGTACGAGCGCCGGCGCCGCGCCTTCCAGGGATACCAATTGAACGCGGAGCTGCTCTCGCTGGCCGCGCGCGACGCCATCGTCCTGCACGACCTGCCGGCCCACCGGGGAGAGGAGATCACCGACGAGGTGATCGACGGCCCCCAGAGCGCGGTGTTCGACCAGGCCGAGGACCGGCTGCACGCGCAGAAGGCGCTGCTGCGCTGGCTGCTGGGAGGACCGCGGTGACGGAGCGCGTGATCCTGGCGGACTGCTGCGAGGACTGGATCCTGGAGTGGGGGGAGTTCTACCCCGTGGAGGGCGCTTTCGCCTGCCCCGAGTGCGGGACGGAGTGGAAGAAGTCGCGCGCCGACGCGTTCCGGCGCGCCGACGGCCGCGAGTTCGAGCGTCGCGAGCGCCGGGGGGCCTCCGCCGGGGCGGCGTTCCCGTATCTCGCCGCGGCGGACGGGGTCGAGCCGCTCGTGGAGCGCTGCTGCGCGAAGATCCTGCTCACGCACGGGGCCCGGATGCGGGAGGGTGCCTTCGTGTGCCCGGTGTGCTCCACGCGGTGGGAGAAACGCACCGACCGGCTCCACGGCCTCCGCGTCCCGGTGTTCCTGCGCGAGGGACTTGCCGAGCCCCTCACCATCCAGCCCGGACGCACCCGACCGTTCCTGGTCGGAGTAGAGGAGTATTCCCCGCCGAGGGACTAAGGACTACGCGACGAGGAGGAAGGGCATGACGGAGCGGGTCGCGATGACCGAGGGCGAAGCGGTAGTGGAGAGCGGACCGGCGGTGAACCGCCGGAGGCGAGGCGTGCTGGGCGGCGCGGTCCTGGTCGCGGTCGGCCTCACGTATCTGCTGCCGAGCCTGGGCGTGCCCGACGCGACCTCGTATCTCTTCCTCGCGCTCGGCGCGGCGTTCTTCGCAGCGTATCTGACCGGTCTCAGTCCGTACGTGTACCTGGTGCCGGCGGCGATCCTGATCAGCTTCGGTACCGGCCTGCTCATCCCCGGCTGGCTGGGGCTGCCCGAGGACGCCGTGGCCCCCATCTTCCTGGCCTCGCTGGCGGTCGGCCTGGCGGCGGTGTTCGTCATCCGTCCGCAGCGCCGCTGGCCGCTCGTTCCGGCCGCGATCATCGGCCTGGTGGCGCTCGCGGAGATGTTCCGCGTGGCCGAGATCATCCCGCCCGGGCTCCAGCCGCTCTTCGTGCCCGTCATCCTGATCGGCGTCGGCGGCTACCTGATCCTGGCCCCCCGCGTGTAGGCGCCGGCCCCTCCCCGCACCTCACCGCTCGCCTGCCCGTTAGGCGGCTTGAGACCCGCCTGTAGCCCCGCTCAGGAGGCCCCGGGGGATAGTCCGAGCGACCCCGCTTGCCCGGCCGCTGAGCGTTCATTGGGGAGTGCTAGGGAGGAGGCAGGGGTGGGACCGCGTCTGGCCGTTCATGTCGCGCGCCTGCGCTCCGGCCGCAGCTGGCTGCGCACGCGCGGACCCGTCACGCTCGCCGCCGCGCTCCTCCTCGAGGTCTCTTCCGCCACGCCGAGCGGAGGTGCGCGCATGCGCGGCCTCCTCCGGGCCGGCCTTCTCACGCTCCTCCTCCTGGGGGTCCTGATCGCCGCGGCCGCTGACGGCGCGGTCACCGCTCTCGCCCGGCAGGCGCATGCGGCCTGGACCTCCGCCGCGCTCTGGTCGCGCGCGAACGTCCTCGGCCTGCCGGTGCCGCTGCGGGTCCCCGATGCCCTGCTCCTGGACCGTTCCGGCCGTCCCCTGCGTGGCGGCGCGCGGAAGGCGCGCCTGGGCATGCTCGAACGCGAGCACGCGCGGCTGGCGCGCGAGCGCTCGCTCCGCGGCCGCGG
>JBOGTE010000184.1:0-4289 GCA_050692015.1 Candidatus Limnocylindria bacterium | reverse complement strand
GTGCTGGGCCGGCCGCTCCTCTCCCGACGCGACGCGTGGCCGCGCGACCGCGCCGGCGAGCGCGACGATGTCGCGCGCGCGGTCAGCTCGCTGCGCGACCTCGAGTTCGCGCGCGCGGCGGGGACGATCGACGCCGCCGACCATTCTCGGCTGCGCGCGCTGCTCGAGCGCGACGCATTGGCGCCGCCGCAGGTGTCCGCTCGCCCCGAGGGCGCGCCCGTGCTCACTATCGCGCTCGCGGCGCTCGCGGCCGGGAGCATCGCGGTCGCGGTCGCGCTCACGCTGCCGGCGGCGCCTGGCGACCGCGCGCCCGGCGTCCCGATCACCGGGACCGGTGGCGGCCTGATCACGCCGACCACGGCCCAGCTCGAGGCGCGGGTGCGCGCCGATCCGGGCGACGTCCCGACCCAGCTCCAGCTCGCCGACGCGTATCTCGCCGAGGAGCGCCTGCCGGATGCGGTCGCGGTCTACCGGGCGGTGCTCACGATCGACGCGAGGAACGTGGTGGCCCTCAACCGCCTCGGGCTCATCCTTTTCCGCTCCGGCTCGCCCGAGGGCGCGGAGGTCGCCGCCGATCGGGTCCTCGCGCTCCGGCCGCGCGATCCTGACGCGCTTTTCCTGAAGGGCCTCATCCGCTACGGGGCGCAAGACGACGCGGGCGCGATCGCCGCGTGGGGCGTCTACCTCGAGGTCGCCGGGGGAGACTACGCCGCCGGAATGGTCCGCACGCTCTACGAGGAGGCGCGGCGGCGCGGCGGTCGATGACGGGCCTCGCGCTCGCCGTGGCCGATGGGGTCCGTGACGCCTACCGCGTGATCTCCGGCTGCTTCACCACCCGCAGGTACGGCTTCAGCGTCTTCCAGCCGTTCGGGAACTTCGCCTTGGCCTGCTCGTCGCTCACGGCCGGGACGATGATCACGTCCTGACCCGGCACCCAGTTGACCGGCGTCGCGACCTGGTGCTTCGCGGTGAGCTGCAGCGAGTCGATGACGCGCAGGATCTCGCTGAAGTTCCGGCCGGTGCTCGCGGGGTAGGTGATCATCAGCTTGACCCTCTTGTCCGGGCCGATGACGAACACCGAACGCACGGTCGCGGTATCGCTCGCGTTCGCGTGAATCATCCCGTAGAGGTCGACGATCTCCTTGTCGGGGTCGGCGATCATCGGGAAGTTCGGGGCCGCGCCCTGCGTTTCTTCGATGTCCTCCGACCACCGCTGATGAGCGTCGAGGGGGTCGACCGAAAGGCCGATCACCTTCACGCCGCGCCGCTCGAACTCGGGTTTGATCTTCGCCACCTCACCGAGCTCGGTCGTGCAGACCGGCGTGAAGTCCTTCGGGTGCGAGAAGAGGACGCCCCAGCTGTTCCCGAGCCAGTCGTGGAACCGGATCTCGCCCTCGGTCGTCTGCGCCGTGAAGTCCGGGGCCCCATCGCCCAGTTGGATACCCATTGCCATTCTCCCCATGCTCTATCGTCTTCGCTGCTGTCGCCGTTCGTGGACCGTTGGAGCCTACTATGATGCATAGTACAGTGGGGCAGCAGCCGCTGGCCGAGCGCCAACTCCGCCGCCGCCTCTGCGGCGCGCCTACTACGCGATATAGTTCGCTGTGGCCACTGCCTCGGGAGGAACATCGTCAATGAGCGGGATCGTCATCGGCATCGACCCCGTCGCCCTCCAGATCGGCCACTTCATGCTGCGCTGGTACAGCATCTTCTTCGGCCTGGCGATCCTCGCCGGTGTCTGGGTGGGCGTGCGGGAGGCGGCGCGCCGGGGGCTGAACGTCGATCAGGTGCAGAGCCTCGCGATGTGGTCGGTGGGCGGCGGTCTCATCGGCGCGCGACTCTTCCACGTGATCGATCGCTGGGAGCTCTACGCCGCGGACCCGCTCCGTGCGTTCGCGCTGTGGGAAGGCGGCCTCGCCGTGTACGGCGGGCTCATCGGCGGCGTGCTGACGGGTCTCGCCTTCGCGCTCCGGAAGCGGCTCCCGGTCTGGCATGTCGCGGACGCGGCGGCACCCGGGATGATCCTCGGCCAGGGGATCGGCCGCCTTGCCTGCATCCCGAACGGCGACGCCATCGGCGCGCCCGCGGCGGTGCCGTGGGCGTTCATCTACACCAACCCCGCCTCGATGGTGCCGGAGCAGCTTCGCGGCGTGCCGCTCCATCCGTACGCGGTCTACGAGCTGATCTTCGACCTCGGCCTCTTCGCGCTCCTCTGGCGGCTCCGCTCGCACCCGCTCTTCGCGCGTCCCGGCACGCTCTTCCTGTTCTACGTCGCCGCCTACTCGCTCGGCCGCTTCGCGCTCAGCTACTACCGGGTCGAGCGGGTCTGGTTCGCGGGCCTTCAGGAGGCCCAGGTCCTTTCGCTCGCCGGGCTCGCGGCGGCGCTCATCGCGGCGACCGTGTTGTTCGCCCGCGACGCCAGGACGTCGCGCCCCGTGGTGGCCGCCCAGGCAGGGTAGGTCCGCCCGTGATCAGGCTGCGGTCGGATGCGCTCCCGGGGAAGGCGGTCTCGCGGCTGAAACGCCGCCAGATGCTCCGGCGCGGGTTCCTGGGCGCCGTGACGCTGGCGGTCACCGAGTTCACCGGCGTGTTCCTCCCGTTCTTCGGGGTCATCAAGATCGAGGGCCTTGGCGCCACGGTCGCGGCTGGGAGGACGAGCGACATCCTGACCCGTTTCCAGGCGACCAACGACGAGCCGCTCCTCTTCGTCCAGGGCCGCTTCTTCCTCCTGCACGTGCCGGGAGGGATCGCCGCGGCGTACCGCAAGTGCACCCACCTCGGCTGCACGGTCCCGTGGATCCCGTCCGAGGACCAATTCCACTGTCCCTGCCACGGCTCGCTGTACGAGAAGCGGACCGGGGTGGTGCTGGGCGGCCCGGCCCCGCGCCCGCTCGACCTGTTCCGCGTTCGTGAGGAGAACGGCGTCGTCCTGGTGGACACCGATCCGTCGAACCTCTTGGTGCGGAAGACGAACGCATGGGATCCCGCGCACCTCGAGGTGCGGGTCGGATGAGATGGAGGAACGATCACCGCGCGGAAGCGCTCGCGAGACTGAGCGCCCACCGCAGTCCCTCCTGAGCGCCTGAACCCGTTACGGTACCCCGCATGCCCGACCTGACCCAGCAGTACGGCGCGCTCGGGCTCATCGCGCTGACGGTCGCCGCGTTCATCGCCGCGCTCCTCTGGGGACGCCGCGGCGGCGCGCCGCGCGAGCCGTTCGGCTCGGGCGTGCGGACCGAGCACAAGACCTGGGTGCGGTTCCGCGTGCGCTACGCGGTGCTCGCGCTGCTCTTCGTCTCCTTCGACATGGAGATGGTGTTCATGTTCCCGTGGTCGGTCGTCTACCGGCGCGTCGGCATGGTCGCCTTCATCGACATGTTCATCTTCGTCGCGATCCTCGGCGCCGCGCTCGTGTATGCCTGGAAGGAGGGCGTCTTCGAGTGGGAAGACTGACGCGCTACCTGCTCACGGGGGTCGGTCCCGCGCGCGCGGCGATCGAGGCGACGCTGCATCCGCGGTGGCTCCGCGAGGACGATCCGTACGGGGCGGACGCGCTCGTCCTCGCGGGCGTGCCGGGCGAGCTCCTCGCCGCGGCGCTGCTCGAGCTGCGCGGCCAGCTCCCGCGCTCCGTCGCGACGCTCTGGGTCACGCACGAGGCGGAGTCGCCGCCCGCGGACCTCGCAGTGTCGCTCGCGGTCCACGGTCCGATCCTGGCGGCGAGGCTCGGGGCCGATCCGTCGCTCGCCGCGCTGTACGCGGGCGCTCGACCACCGATGACCTCGGCCGACCTGGCTTCGCACGATGTCGCTCGGCCCGCCGGGGATGGTCCGGCGCGCCTCGTCCGGGTCGCCGCCAGCGGCGATCTCGCGACCGAGGACCTCGTGCTCTCGTTCGGCCCTATCCACCCGGCGCTGGCGACGCCGCTGCGGCTGGTCCTGGCACTCGACGGTGAGCAGGTGCGCCAGGTCGTCCGGGAGATGGGCTACGGACGGCGGCCGCTGCCCCGCGGGCTCGCGGAGCGGGAGGCGCTCGCGTGGATCTGCGACCCCGACGCGCCCGCGACCGCGGCGCTCGCGGCGATGCTCCTCTGGGACGGCGGCGATGCGCGGGAGGCCGCCGCCCGTGCCGAGCGCGAGCGCGCGGCGGTGCTCCTCCGCGCGTGCGCGCGTCACCTCGAGCTCCTGGGCATGGTCCCCGCGGGCCGCAGGCTGCGCGGGCTCGCCGCGAGCACCGCGCGTGACGGCGACGACGAAGCCGAGGCGATCGCGAGCGCTACCCTCGCCTTCGCG
>JBOGTE010000183.1:0-4296 GCA_050692015.1 Candidatus Limnocylindria bacterium | reverse complement strand
GGGGAGTACGTCGCCGGCTTCATGCCGCAGGGGCACTGGTACGCGACGGGGCGCGTCGCGGGCTGCGTCACCACGACCGGCGCGGCGACCAAGCTCGGCTCGAGCGGCATCACCGACGCGAAGTTGCAGAACATCCCCGCCGTCTACCTCATCGCGCTCAACTCGACCAGCTCGATCGGGAAGGGCCCGCTGCAGGACGTGAGCGAGGACGGGGCGAACATCGTCCCGCAGCTCCAGGCCGAGCTCGGGGACGGCTGCGTCGTCATCGACAACATCCACACGCTGGACGAGAGCCTGCGCCGCGCGCAGCGCGTGCTGCTGGCGCGCAAGCCGGTCGCGATCGCGTTCCGGCCCGACGTGCTCAGCCAGGACACCGACGCCGAGGTCGCGCCGGTCGCCAAGCTGCGCACCGTCCGGGCGCACGACGTGGACGCCTTCCTCGCGGAGTTCCCCAAGGTGGCGAAGAAGCGGCGCGTGGTTCTCTACGTGAGCGGCGAGGCGGCGTCGTCGCCGAACGTCCAGCCGCTGGTCGCCCGCCTCGCGCGGACGCTCCGGGCGGCGACCGTGTGGACGGCGAACGGCGCGAATGCGGTCTCGCCGGACCACCCCTACGGGTACGGCCACGTCTCATTCGGGGGGAACGACCGCGCTTCGGAGCTCTGGAACGGGATCGGCCCCGACGATGTCGTCATCGCGCTGGGCTTCGACCCCGGCGAGTACGCGCTGAACCTCCGGCGCATCGAGGCCGGCTGGCTCTGGCATTTCAGCGACCTGTCCGAGCCCTGGGGCCACCGCGGCGGCGAGTTCCGGCACCGGGTCGGCGGCGAGTACCGCCGGGTGCGCGGCGACATTGCGCGGGCGCTCGAGGAGATCCTCCCGCGCCTGGAGGCGATGGAGCTCGGCGGCCCCGAGCCCGCGGCCCATGAGGACCTGAACACGCGGGACGTCTGGCGAGACGTGGCTCCCGACCGCGTGGACCTGGTGGACTTCTACCAGCGCATCCACCGCCTGTGGCGTCCCGGGACGATCGGCTTCGACGACACCTGCATCGCCTACAAGGACCGCCAGTACGTCACGCAGCGGCCGCACCCCGACGCCCGGTTCTTCTCCAACAACGACGGGTCGGCCATGGGCGCGGGCTTCGGCCTGGGCGTGGGCGCGAAGTGCGGCGACCCGGCGCTCCACGCCTTCGTGTTCACCGGCGACGGCTGCTGGCGCCTCTTCGGGGGCGCGCTGGCCGACGCGCAGCACCTCGACCTGCGCGTCTTCATCGTGAACAACGGGACCTACGGGATCGTGGACAAGGGCCTCGAGGTGGTCGTGCCCGACGTCCCGAAGCGGCGCTACCACTCGCGCCTGCGGCCCATCGACTTCGTCGGGGCGGCGAAGGCCCACGGATGGGACGCGGTCCGCCTGTCACCTGATCTCAGCGACCTCGAGGACGTCATGGACGCGTGCTACGAGCGGCGCGGGCGGTCGATGCTCATCGATCTCCCGGTCGATCCCGATCAGGTCGTGGGGCTGAACCCGCGTCTCTACAACCTCACGACCACCACGTATCTCTAGGAGGAGGACGGCGATGGCCACCATCTACTACGACCGCGACGCCGACCCGCGGGCGATCAAGGGCAAGACCGTCGCAGTCGTCGGCTACGGCAGCCAGGGACACGCGCACGCGCAGAACCTGCGCGACAGCGGCTGCCAGGTGATCGTGGGGCTCGCGGCGGGCAGCAAGAGCTGGGCGCGCGCCGAGCGCGACGGATTCGAGATCCGCGCGGTCATCGACGCGGCGCGTGCCGCGGACGTCGTCGCGCTGCTCGTCCCGGACCAGCATCACCGCGAGGTCTACGAGGCCTCCATCGCGCCGGTCATCCGGCGCGGCGCGACGCTGCTGGTCGCGCACGCGTTCTCGGTCCACTTCCGGGAGGTCGAGCCCTCGCCGGACATCGACGTGGTCCTGGTCGCCCCTAAGGCGCCGGGCCACCGCATGCGCGAGGTGTACGTCGAGGGCCGGGGCGTCCCGGCCCTGCTGGCCGTCCACCAGGACGCCACCGGATCGGCCGGCGCGACGGGGCTGGCGTACGCCTGGGCGGTAGGCGCGACGCGCGCCGGCGTCATCACCACGACGTTCCCGGAGGAGGTCGAGACGGACCTCTTCGGCGAGCAGGCCGTCCTGTGCGGCGGCGTCTCGGAGCTGGTGAAGGCGGGATTCGAGACGCTCGTGGAGGCCGGCTACCAGCCCGAGATCGCCTACTTCGAGTGCATGAACGAGATGAAGCTCATCGTGGACCTCATGTACGAGGGCGGGCTCTCGTACATGCGCTACTCGGTGAGCGACACCGCCGAGTTCGGCGACTACGCCTCCGGGCCCCGCGTGATCGACGAGCGGGTCCGGGCGACGATGCGGCAGATCCTGGGCGAGGTCCGCGACGGCACGTTCGCCGAGAAATGGATCTCCGAGTACCGGCGCGGCGCGCCCTCGCTGTACGCGACCCGGGAGCGCGAGCAGGCCCAGCCCATCGAGGAGGTCGGCCGGAAGCTCCGCGCCCTCATGCCCTGGCTGCCCAAGCGCGACGTCCCGC
Source organism: Candidatus Limnocylindria bacterium (assembly GCA_050692015.1). Taxonomy (GTDB): domain Bacteria; phylum Chloroflexota; class Limnocylindria; order P2-11E; family P2-11E; genus GWC2-70-10. Next base: position 1,714 of record JBOGTE010000183.1, on the reverse strand, counting down.
CGACCAGCGCACCGCTACCCGTGAAGGTGGCGCCGCCCGAGCCGACGCCCACAGCCGCGGACTAGGAGGAGGATGCCGTGACGAGCAACGAACACAGTCAAGCAGTGCGCGGGAGCGCAGTTGATTGGATAGCGATCATGGCCGAGCGCCTCGCGGGCCTCGGGATGCCGATGGAGGGTGAGCGCCTGGCGCGCACGGCTCGCCTGGGGCTGCTCTACTCACGAGCGCCGCACGAGCTTCACGACCTGCTACTCATGGGCATCGCCATCGAGGCCGACCACCGGCCCGATGCGGAAGCGCCCATCTGGGTATGAGACGCATCGCCGTCTTCGACACGACCCTGCGGGACGGCGAGCAGGCGCCCGGCGCGAGCCTGGCGCCGAAGCAGAAGCTCGAGGTCGCGGGGGCGCTCGCGGACCTCGGCGTGGACGTCATCGAGGCCGGGTTCCCCGCAGCCTCCGAGGGTGAGGCCGAGGCCGTACGCGAGATCGCGGCCACCGTCCGCGGTCCCGCCGTCGCGGCGCTGATGCGCGTGGTGGACGGCGACGTGGACACCAGCGCCCGCGCCCTGGCGCCGGCGCGCGAGCCGGTCATGCACGTCTTCGTGGCCACCAGCGACATCCACCTCCGGGGGCAGCTACGCATGACGCGCGAGGAGTGCCTGGAGCGCATCGACCGCGCGGTCCGCCGCGCGCGACAGCACGCCGACCGGGTGCTCTTCTCCGCCATGGACGCGACGCGGACCGACATCGCGTTCCTCCTCCAGGCGTTCGACGTCGCGGCGGCGGCCGGGGCGGATACGGTCAACGTCCCCGACACCGTGGGCTACTCGCAGCCGGGCGAGTTCGCGACGCTGGTGCGGTCGGTGCGCGCGGCGCTGGCCGCGTACCCGAGCGTCCGCATCGATGTGCACTGCCACAACGACCTGGGCCTGGCGACCGCGAACACGCTCGCGGCCGTCGAGGCCGGCGCCGACCAGATCCAGGTGACGGTCAACGGCATCGGCGAGCGCGGCGGGAACGCCTCGCTGGAGGAGACGGTGATGGCGCTCCGGTGCCGGCGCGACTGGTACGACGCGGACACGGGCGTCCGTGCCGAGGGCCTCGTGCCGGCGAGCCGCCTGGTGAGCCAGGCGACGGGCATCCCTGTCCAGCCCAACAAGGCGGTCGTCGGCGCGAACGCGTTCGCGCACGCCTCCGGCATCCACCAGGACGGCGTGCTCAAGGACCCGCGGACCTACGAGATCATGACGCCCGAGTCCGTCGGGTGGCCCTCGCGCCGCATCGTGGTGAGCAAGATGTCGGGCCGGCGCGGCCTGGCCGCGCGGCTGGCCGAGCTTGGCGTCCCGCTGGAGGGCGAGGCGCTCGACCACGCGTACCGCCTGGCGATGGCGCGCGGCGACGAGGTGCACGTGCTCGACGACGGTGACCTCGTGGCCATCGCGGGCCAGGCCCGGCGGGTGGCGCCGGTCCCGGCCGTGTCCGCATGAGCGCGCTCCGCTCCAGCGCCGTGGCTCCGCGCGACGTCCGGCACGAGGTGTACGGCTCGGACATCGACGAGACCATCGCCATCGTCGCGCGGCAGACGCGGGACACCGTCTCCTTCGCGGTCGGCTCGCCCGCGCGCGAGGCGATCGCGCGCGTCGGCGCGGCGGAGCTCGCGCGCGCGACCATCGAGCGCGCCGGCGCGGCCGCCCTGGGTTATGGCATCACCG
>JBOGTE010000182.1:0-4332 GCA_050692015.1 Candidatus Limnocylindria bacterium | reverse complement strand
CCGCGAGGGCGGTCGCACGGTCGGCGCCGGCGTCGTGACGGAGATCCAGAAGTAGGAACGGGACCTTGGCGCAGCAGAAGATCCGCATCCGCCTGAAGGGATACGACCACGGTCAGCTCGACCGGTCGGCGCTGTCGATCGTCGAGACGGCGCAGCGCACCGGCGCGACCGTCACCGGGCCGGTGCCGCTGCCCACCGAGAAGAACGTCTACACGGTGATCCGGAGCCCATTCAAGGACAAGGACTCCCGTGAGCACTTCGAGGTGCGCACGCACAAGCGCTTGATCGACATCCACTCGCCCACGCCGAAGACGGTCGACTCCCTCATGCGGCTGGATCTCCCTGCCGGCGTGGACATCGAGATCAAGCTATGAAATTCCGCCGGAATCTCATAGTAAAGAGACGGAGGGAAAGCGATATTGGTTTCCCGTCCGGAAATTATCACTTTCGCCGGAGGCGAAAGTGAAGGGGATCGTCGGACGCAAGGTGGGCATGACCCAGGTCTTCGACGAGGAGACCGGGCGGCTGACGCCGGTGACCGTCATCCAGGCGGGTCCCTGCCCGGTGGTCGCCATCCGCACGACGGACACGGACGGCTACGACGCCGTCCAGCTCGCCTTCGACGAGGTGTCCGAGCGCAAGGTGACGAGGCCGCGCGTCGGTCATCTCGCGAAGCACGGCGTGGGCCCGCACCGCCGCCTGGTCGAGATCCGGGGTCAGCACGAGCTCGCCCCCGGGGAGACGGTCACCGTCGAGGCGTTCGAGCCCGGCGAGAAGGTGAAGGTCTCAGGCGTCTCGATCGGAAAGGGCTTCCAGGGCACGATCAAGCGACACCGCTTCCACCGCGGGCCGGTCTCGCACGGCTCGCACAACATCCGCAAGCCGGGCTCGATCGGCGCCTCGGCCACGCCTTCGCGCGTGTTCAAGGGGATGAAGATGGCGGGCCAGATGGGCGCGAAGAACGTCACCCAGGTCGGGCTCACGGTCGTCGACCGCGACCTCGAGCAGAACCTGCTCCTCGTCAAGGGCGCAGTGCCCGGGCACAAGAACGGCTACGTGGTCGTCCGGGAGGACCGCAGGTAATGGCCGCTCCCAAGGCACCGATGCTCGACGCGAAGGGCAAGAAGGCCAAGGATGTCACGCTCGCCGAGGCCGTCTTCGCCGCGGAGCTCAAGCCGCACCTCGTGCACGAGACGGTGCGCGCGGAGCAGGCGGCGGCGCGCGCGGGGTCCCACGTGGTGAAGAGCCGCGGGCTGGTCTCGGGCGGACGCTCCAAGCCGTGGCGGCAGAAGGGCACCGGCCGTGCCCGCGCAGGTACGACCCGGGCTCCGCAGTGGACGGGCGGGGGCGTCGCGTTCGCGCCCGCGCGGAGCTTCGACCTCAAGGTCAACCGCAAGACGCGCAAGGCAGCTTTCCGCGGGGCGCTCAGCACGCACGCGCAGCGCGGCTCCCTGGCGCTGGTCGACGGAGGCGGCTTCTCGGAGCCGTCGACGAAGTCCGCCGCGGCGCTCCTCGCCGCCTGGGGCGCCGAGCTGCCGCTGATCGTCGTGGCCCAGCCCGAGGAGGAGGCGCTCGTCAAGTCGTTCCGCAATCTGGACCGCGTACTCGTGGTCGAGCCGTCCGAGCTCGAGGTCGGCGCGCTGGTGTGGGCGCGCTCCGTCCTCGCGAGTCAATCCGCCCTCGACCGGGTGCAGGAGGTGATGGCCTGATGGACCCGCGCCAGATCGTCATCGCCCCGGTCGTCTCGGAGAAGAGCTACAGCCTGATCGAGGACAACAAGTACTCGTTCCGCGTGCATCCCAAGGCGCACAAGACGCAGATCCGCCAGGCCGTCGAGGAGCTCTTCGACGTCAAGGTCGAGGCCGTCAACGTCCTCAAGGTGCAGCCGAAGCCGAAGCGGCGCGGCTTCCACAGGGGCACCAAGCCCGGCTGGAAGAAGGCGATCGTCCAGCTCCGCGAGGGCGACCGCATCGAGATCTTCGAAGGCGCTGCCGTCTAATGGTGGGTCTCCCGGCAACATTTGGCGGCGCCCAGCGCGCGATCACGCTGCGCCACGCGGCGTCCTCCGTCGCGCCCGGGCTGTCTAGCCCGAGCGCTCCCCGCGTCCTTGCCTGGCTTGGTGCTCGCACCCTGGGCATCCACCAATGTCACCGGGAGACCCACTGATGGCCCTCCGGAAGTACAAGCCCACTTCGCCCGGCCGGCGCTTCCGCTCGGTGGCGACCTTCGAGGAGGTCACCAGGACCGAGCCGGAGAAGAGCCTGCTCGAGCCGGTGAAGAAGAAGGGCGGCCGCAACAACAAGGGCCGGATCACGGTCCGCCACCAGGGCGGCGGTCACAAGCGCCGCTATCGCGCGATCGATTTCAAGCGCGTCAAGGACGGGGTCCCGGCGAAGGTGGCTGCGATCGAGTACGACCCGAATCGCTCCGCGCGCATCGCGCTCCTCCACTACCTGGACGGCGCGAAGGCGTACATCCTCGCCCCGGCGGGGCTCCGCGTCGGCCAGCGGCTCGAGTCGGGCCCGGGCGCCGACATCCGCCCCGGTAACGCGCTGCCGCTCACCAACATCCCCACCGGCACGCTCGTCCACAACGTCGAGCTCAAGCCGGGCAGGGGAGGCCAGCTGGCGCGGAGCGCGGGCTCGGGCGTCCAGCTCGTCGCCAAGGACGAGGGGCACGGCGTCCTGCGCCTCCCCTCGGGCGAGATGCGCCGCGTCCCGCTCTCGTGCCGCGCGACCGTGGGCCAGGTCGGCAACGTCGACCACGAGAACATCTCGAGCGGGAAGGCGGGCCGCAGCCGCTGGCTCGGCAAGCGCCCCTCGGTCCGGGGCTCGGCCATGAACCCCGTCGACCACCCCCACGGCGGCGGCGAGGGCAAGTCGAAGGGCGGGCGTCACCCGGTCACACCCTGGGGCGTGCCGACGCTCGGAAAGCGCACGCGCCGCAAGCACAAGGAGTCCGACAAGCTGATCGTCCGCGGCCGCCGCCGCGGGAAGGAGCGCCGCTAGTGAGTAGATCGAGCAAGAAGGGCCCCTTCGTCGAGGCGCGCCTCCTGAAGCGGATCGAAGACATGAATTCGGCAGGCGACAAGCGCGTCGTTCGCACCTGGTCGCGTACGTCCACCGTCTTCCCGGAGATGGTCGGGCACACGATCGCGGTGCACGACGGGCGCAAGCACGTGCCCGTCTTCGTGACCGAGTCGATGGTCGGTCACAAGCTCGGCGAGTTCGCGCCGACCCGCATCTTCCGGGGCCACTCCGGCGACCGCAAGACCGAGGTGAAGAGGAAGATCTGATGGCCACCGCCGCTCCCGAGACGCCTCGCACCGAGGTCCGCGCCGAGGCGCGCTACGTTCGCACGGCGCCCCGGAAGGCGGCGATGGTCGCCGACCAGATCCGCGGCCGCACCGTGCCCGAGGCGCGCACGATCCTCGCCTTCACCACGCGCGACGCCGCCCGCGACGTGCGCAAGGTGCTCGATTCCGCGGTGGCGAACGCGGAGGCGAACCACGGCCTCGCCGGCGACGACCTCTTCGTGGCCGCGGCCTTCGTCGGCGCCGGGCCGACGCTCAAGCGCTGGCGCGCTCGCGCGCGGGGCCGCGTGGCCAGGATCAAGAAGCGCACCTGCCACATCACGATCGAGCTCGCGCTCCCGTCCGGCGAGGCGATCCCGGCACCCCTTCGGCAGCCCGAGCCGGCTCCCGCAGCCGTCGAGGAGCCGCCCGTGGAGGAGACCACCGAGGAGCAGCCGAAGCGGACCCCGCGCCAGGAGGCCGACAGGACGGAGAAGACCGAGGAGAAGCCCAAGGCGAAGGCCCGAAAGACGCCTGCCAAGAAGTCCTCCGGCGGGGCCGCGAAGCCGGCTCGCCGGAAGCCAGAGGAGAAGGAGGGCTAGTGGGCCAGAAGATCCATCCCGGCGGGCTGCGCGTCGGCGTCATCCACGACTGGAAGTCGAACTGGTACACGGGCGCCAAGGAGTTCCCCGCGTATCTGATCGAGGACGTCAACATCCGCGGCCACATCTACGGCAAGCTCGGGCACGCGGGCCTGTCCGACATCCTCATCAAGAAGGACAAGCAACGCATCACCATCGACATCTACACCGCTCGTCCGGGCATCGTCATCGGCAAGTCCGGGGCGGAGGTGGATGCCCTGCGCCGCGAGATCCACGCGATGACGCACAAGAACATCCACATCAACATCAACGAGATCAAGCGCCCCGAGCTGAATGCGAAGCTCGTCGCCCAGTCGATCGCCGAGCAGCTCCAGAACCGCGTCAGCTTCCGGCGGGCGATGAAGCGCTCGCTGGCCTCGGCGATGCGCTCCGGCGCGG
>JBOGTE010000181.1:0-4371 GCA_050692015.1 Candidatus Limnocylindria bacterium | reverse complement strand
GATCATCATCGCCCACCGCCTCTCGACCATCCAGAACGTGGACCGGATCATCGTGCTGCACAAGGGACGTGTCGTGGAGAGCGGCACGCACCGCGAGCTGCTCGCCGGGCGCGGCGTCTACCACCGCCTCTACGAGCTGCAGTACAGGGCGCACCAGGCCGTATAGCCGCGATCGATCAGGTGGCGGGCCTTGACCGCCGAGTCCCCTGCTCATAGGTTCGCCGCACGACAGACATAGATCCGTGAGCGAGGTGACCGCTCTGACAGCCGACATGACGAGCGTCGTGCGTCGTAACACCTTTCTCCTGGCCGCGTACCTGGCGTTCAACTGGGCCGTGATCCAGCTCACGATGAGCGTTGCGAGCATCACGATGGAGAGGCTCACGGGCGTGCCGGAGCTCGTCGGCATCGCGCCCGCCGTGGCCATCCTCGCGCTGGGGGCCGCGACCATCCCGGCCGGGCGCTACATGGACCGGCACGGCCGCGTCCCCGGCATCGCGATCGGCTTCCTCGGCGCGCTCGCGGGTGCCGTCGTGACCTACGTCGGGGTCCTCCTCGGGCAGCCGCTCCTCTTCCTCGCCGGCCTCGCGCTGGTCGGCGGCGGGGCGGGCGTGGTCAACCTCGCGCGGACCGGTGCGGCTGACATGTACCCGCCGGAGCGGCGCGCTGCCGGAGTAGGCCTGGTCCTCTTCGGCGCTGCGGTGGGCTCGCTGGCCGCGCCGTTCCTGTTCGGGCCGCTCCTTCGCTCGGGCGGCGGCGACGCGCTGCTGCTGCCGTGGCTCGTGGCCGCGGCGCTGCTGGCGCTGGGTGCGGGCCTGACGCGCCTCATACGCATCGACCCGCTCGCGATCGCCCGAGCGATGCGCACGCCGGCCCAGCAGGCGGCTCCCGTGGCCGCGGCACGTCCGCTTCGGGAGATCTTCGCTCGGCCGGCGCCCCGAGCGGCCGCGGTCGCCGTCATCGGTGCTCAGGTCGTCATGGCCTCCCTCATGGCCCTCGTCGGCGTGGAGATGCACCACCGCGGACATGAGCTCACCGAGATCTCGGCCGCGCTGGGGGCCCACTTCGTCGGGATGTTCGGCCTGGCGCCGGTCGCGGGACGGGTCGTGGACCGCCTGGGTCGCCAGCGCTCGCTGCTCCTCGGCCTGGCCCTGCTGGGACTCGCGGCGGCCTCGCTGTCTTACGCGGCGAGCGTCCTCGCGCTGGCGGTGGCCATGCTCGGGCTCGGTGTCGGCTGGAACCTGGCTTTCGTGGCCGGCACGGTCCTGCTCGCCGACGCAACGGCGCCGAACGAGCGCGGCCGGGCGCTCGGGGCGCTCGATCTGGCGAACGCCGTCGGCTCCGCCAGCGGCGCCGCGCTCCTCGGAGCGCTGCTCGGTGCGATCGGCTTCACGGCCGTGGTCGCCGTAGCTCTGGTCATCCTGGCCGGCCCGTTCGTCTTCGTCATGGGCGGCGTGCGCCGGCCCGAAGCGGAGATCGCGCGCGCCTGACGACGCAGCGGCATCTCCGGCCGCTTGCGACAGGCGTGCATCCTCGGCGGCTAGGATCGCACGGCGAAGTGGAGGCTTAGAACGAGCTTCAGGACCGGGCACACCAAATGTTCGGCCCGGGCGACTCGACCCGAGAGATCCCTCTGAGGGGTTCCCTCGTGGTAGGCCTGACCGGCCGGACGAGCTCCGTCGCGCCAGCCCTCTTCCTTGTCGGCTTTTAAGTCCTACTCGTCGGCCGGGACTGTGCTCAAACCGGTCGTGGCCGTTGCGAGTCTTGCTTTGCTCGTGCTCAGCGCGTGCACGGCAGCACCGCCGAGAGTGGTGCCGACGGCGTCAGCAGGCCCGGCACAGCCGTCCGCGGGTGCGGCAGCCAGCCTCGAGCCGCTCCCCGCCGACCGCATCCAGATCCTGCACACCAACGATATCCACGGCCGGCTCGACTCCGTGAGGGTCGTCACCGGGAGCAGCGGCTTCGAGCAGGGCAGCCTGGCGATGATCGGCGGCATGATCGCCAAGCACCGGGCGCGGGCCCCGGAGCGGACGCTGGTCCTCGACGCCGGGGACGCCTGGGTCGGCCAGCTCATCTCGTCGATCGACAGGGGCAAGAGCCTGGTCGCCGCGATGTCGCTGGCCGGCTACGACGCGCAGGCCCTCGGGAACCACGACTTCGACTGGGGACAGGAGGAGCTGGCGGCGCGCGCGAGCGAAGCCTCCTTCCCGTTCCTCACCGCGAACGTGGTGCTGGAGGCCACCGGCGACCCGCCGCCGTTCGCCAGGCCATACGTGGTGAAGGACCTCGGCATCACGCGCGTTGCGGTCATCGGCCTGACCTACCCGAGCTCGTCGATCATCCGTGCCGCCAGCGTGAGGGGGCTGCGCTTCGGGCCGCCGGTCGAGGCGGTCAGGCGGTACCTGCCGGAGATGCAGCGCCAGGCCGACGTGATCGTCGCGCTCACGCACCTCGGCCTCGACGGTGGGTCGGCCCGGCTCGGCGGCGACACCGAGCTCGCCATGGAGGTCCCAGAGATCGACCTGATCGTGGGCGGCCACGACCACCAGGCCTTCCGGACGGCGCGCGCGGTGGGGGAGACCAAGATCTTCCAGGCCGGCGCGAACGGCGAGAACCTCGGACGGGCCGAGGTGACCATCGACCCGGCCACGCGGAAGGTCGCGGCGGTCAAGGGGAGCGACGCGCTCCTCGTCGTCTCGACCGGCGCCGCCGAGCCGCATCCGGAGATCGCGAAGCTCGTCGCCGAGCGCCGTGAGGAGGCGAGCAAGTACGCGTCGCGCGTCGTGGGCCGAACGAACGAATTCCTCCAGGCCGACCGCGACATGGACGACCCGCTCGGGAACCTCGTCGCCGACGCGCTGCTCGACTACGGCCGGCAGCAGGGCTGGGAGACCGACTTAGCCTTCTACAACGGAGCGGGCCTGCGCGCCTCCATCGGGATGGGGGACATCAGCTACGGCAAGCTCGCGGAGGTCCTGCCCTTCGGGAACACGGTGGTCAGCGTGGACCTCACCGGCGAGCAGGTGAAGGAGGTCTTCGAGGGCATGGCGGGCGCGGCGGGGCGCCTCTTCATGGCCGGCGGGACGATGTCCTACCGGTTCGCGAACCCCTCGGGCGCTCGCGTGCTGTCGGCGACGGTCGGCGGCCTGCCGCTCGACCCCGCGCGCGTGTACCGCGTGGCCACCATCGACTACCTGCAGGGGGGCGGCGACGGCCACACCGGCTTCCGGAAGGGGACGAACGTGATCTACGGCGACGTGGACGTGGACGTCGTCGCCGCGTACATCGAGGCCCACTCGCCGCTCGCGCCGAAGAGCCCCGGACGGGTCACCCAGGAGTAGATCTCCCGCGCCGCGTCGGGCCTGCGTGAGCGTGTTTCAGCCCGTAGACTTGACCCCGAGATGGCGGTCGATCAGAAGCCACCGCAGAAGCCACCGGCCAGGCCGATCCGCTTCGAGATCCCCGACGCGCTGAAGGAGCGGCCGACCACGACCCAGACGGGGCTCGGGGCGCCGGACCAGCTCGCGCCGACCCAGTCCGTCCTGTCCAACGAGGACAACGTCGTCTTCGCGACCGTCAAGCAGCTCGTGGACTGGGCGCGCTCCCGCAGCGCCTGGCCGCTCGGCTACGGCCTGGCGTGCTGCGCCATCGAGATGTTCTCGGCCGCGTCGTCCACCCACGACCTCGCCCGCTTCGGTGCCGAGGTGTTCCGCTCCAGCCCGCGCCAGGCCGACGTGATGATCGTCGCGGGGACGGTGACGCACAAGATGGCCCCCCGCCTCCGCCGCCTGTACGAGCAGATGCCTGAGCCGAAGTGGGTGATCGCCATGGGCAACTGCGCGTCGTCCGGGGGCGAGTTCTGGGACAGCTATTCGACCCTCCAGGGCGTGGACACGGTCGTCCCCGTGGACGTGTACGTCCCCGGGTGCCCGCCGCGCCCCGAGGCGCTGACCGAGGGGATCCTTCGGCTCCGCGAGAAGATCATCAAGGGAGGGTGAGCCTGGCCACCGAGACCGAGATCCGCCGGGCGCAGCAGGCCGGCGTCCCCGCGGAGCTGCCGCCGGGCGAGATGCTGCCCGGCATCAGCACGGAGGAGCTCGAGACCGAGGAGCTGATCCTCAACCTCGGACCGCAGCACCCCGCGACCCACGGCGTGCTGCGTCTCGTCCTGAAGCTGCAGGGCGAGAAGATCGTCGAGTGCGTGCCGGTCATGGGCTACCTGCACCGGGGCCTCGAGAAGATCTTCGAGTGGCGGACCTACCACCAGGGCCCGCGCTACGCCGACCAGGCGGACTACGTCTCCAACATGCTCAACGAGCACGCCTACGCCGGCGCGGTCGAGGCGATCGCGCAGGTCGAGGTGCCGAGGCG
>JBOGTE010000180.1:0-4385 GCA_050692015.1 Candidatus Limnocylindria bacterium | reverse complement strand
GGGTCTCCACGGACTCCGGCTCTTATGGCTCAGCGACGGAACGGCTTTACCAAGCGGTCTCTGCCGGCATGCGTTCGAAGCTGAAGAGGGCGAGAGTTCTTGGGGAGCGATTTTGGGGACAGATTGCCTCACACGGACGGCCGCTCGCTTATCGATCCGATCCTCGTGTCTAGGAAGATCTGAGCGCGCTGTGGCGTCGTGATGCGCGACCGGATGACGACCACGACTGCACCATTCGGCAGATCCGCAAGACGATCAAGACCCGAGGACACTTCCCCGACCAAGGAGGCCGCCCGCAAGCTGATCTACCTCTCGATCACCGACGCCCAGAAGAGCTGGAGGAACACCTACAACTCGAGCGCAGCCCTGCTCTCGTTCAAATCCACTTCGGAGGCCGACCGCCCTGAACCGCTTACACAGGAAGTCGGACACGCGCTCGACCACGGCCACGCGGGACCAGCGAGGTCGAGTTCATCGGTCGGGTAGTCGCCTAGGGCAGGATCTCGACGTACCCGTCCGTCCCGTGTACGCGGATCCGCTGCCCATCCCGGATCAGCCGGGTGGCATGCTCCACCCCCACGACGGCCGGCAGGCCGTACTCCCGTGCGATCACCGCGCCATGGGTCATCAGGCCCCCCACCTCCGTTACCAGGCCCTCGATCGCGACGAAGACGGCGGTCCAGCTGGGGTCCGTGTAGGCGGTGACGAGGATATCGCCCGGTTCGAGATCGGCCTCCGCCATGTCCAGGATGACCCGGGCCCGCCCCTCGACGGTACCGGCGGAAACGGGTAAGCCGACCAAGGCGCCGGCCGGCACGTCGTCGCGTCGGTACGTCCCGGCGATGACCTCACCGTCCGACGTGATCACCCGGGGCGGCGTGAGCGCTTGATACGACCTGTACGCGTCCTTGCGCTGGCGGATGAGCTGGTCATCCACTTGGTTGGTGCGCACGACGTCGTGGAGCTCCTGGAACGTGAGGTAGAAGATGTCTTCCTTCTCACGAAGCGCGTAGGCCTGCACGAGGCGCTCGGCTTCTTCCAACAAGGCCTGCTTGTAGACGAAGTAGCGGCTTACCATGGCGTACTTCGGGTACTCGCGGTACCCGATGAAGCATCGAACCCGGTCGATCATCCGCTTGGCTTCTGTGGCCTTCCGCTCCCCGTCCGGCAAGGCCCGCAAGCGCTCCAGCAGCTCCTGTTCCTTCTCCCAGGCCTCCTGCCGCCCTTGCTCGAAGCGCCGCTCGCCGGCGCCCGGCGCGAAGTTCTTGATGTTGCCGAGGATCATGGGCACGAGCGCGGAGGGGCGTTCGCTCCAACGTGGCTTGGTGATGTCGATCTCGCCGACGCAGCGCATGCCGTACTTGTCGAGGTAGGCCCGGATCGCGTCTTGCGCTTCCCGCCCGCCTTCGAGCGTGGCCAGCTCGTCCAGAAAGCCCTCGTCCTCGCCCCCGTCCTCGACGTGCTGCAGCAAAGCCACCACGTCCGGATGCGGGCGGATCACGTCCGCGACCTCCAGGAGCGCCAGCCCCATCTCCGACGTTACGTTGTGGGGGACGGACTGCGTGAGCGTGTCGGCCGCGTTCTTTTCGCCCAGCCACGCATGCAGCTTGTCGTTGAGCCACCAGGTGGCCTCCATCCCCGCCATGACCACCTGATGGCTTCGCGGATCGAACAGGATCCGCTTCAGCTCTTGGATGTCCGTGAGGATGAAGTCGAGCAGCGCCGGTCCGGACTTCGTGCGGAGGTCGCGCTTCAAGGCGGCGATGGAGGCCTCGGCGCGCCCGATCAGCTCGGAGACGATTGCCGGATCGGTCTGGATCGGGGCTGGCGCGCCGCCAGCCGGCGCCGCGCCGGGACGCTCGTTCGGGACCGACGGGATGAAGTCGCCGCGTTCGAGGATGGTCTGCAGCGCGTCCCCGATGAGCGGATCGGATCTCCCCAGGACCTCCAGGAGGCCTGCGCGGCTCGCCGGCGAAGCCAAGGCCCGCGTGACGTCGACGAACAGCCTGCCGCCGGCCTCGTACATGGGCGCTGGGGTCGTTAGCTGCCACAGGGAGAGCCCGAGGGGCTTCATGGGGTCGGTCATCATCTGCTGGTGACCGACGGAGACGTACACGTGATTCTCTCGGTCGTCAGCCGCGGGGATCGGGAACAGCGTGGTGATCGGCCGGCTCTGGACGATCCGGAAGTCGTCGTCGACGAGGCACCATTCGATGTCCTGGGGGCGACCGAAGTGCGCTTCGATCCGCCGGCCCAGCTCCGCGAGCCGCACGACCTGCGCATCGGTCAGTGCCGGCTGCTCCTGCCGCTCCGCTTCGATCGCCTGTTGCTGCGTCCCGCCTGCCGGCGAGGCGTGGATGGCAAGCTGCTTGCTGGCGATCGTCTTGGCGACGACGTCGCCGTCCCGCACCTTGTAGACGTCCGCGTTCACTAGGCCGGAGACGAGGGCCTCGCCGAGACCAAAGCTCGCCTCCACGGAGGCGACCTTCCGATTGGAGGTGACGGGGTCGGCCGTGAACAGGATGCCAGCCGCCTGCGGGAAGACCATCTGCTGCACGACCACCGCCATGTGCACCTTCCGTTGGTCCAGGCCGTTCTGCAGGCGGTAGGTGATCGCCCGCTCGGTGAACAGCGAGGCCCAGCAACGGCTGACGTGCGCGAGGACCGCCGCAGGCCCCAGGATGTTCAGGTAGGTGTCCTGCTGGCCCGCAAAGGACGCCGTCGGCCAGTCCTCGGCCGTCGCACTGGATCGGACGGCGTAGGCGAGGTGCTCGCCGAGCCGCGCGAGCGCGCGGGTGATCGCCGCCGCCAGATCGTCGGGGATGGCGACCCCTTCGAGCGTCCGGCGGACCTCCGCGCTCAGCACGCGGATCGACTCTTGGTCGTCCGGCTCCAGGCGCGACAGCCGCGCGAGCCGATCGTTGATCGACGGCGCTTCCGCCATGATCCGCTGGAAGGCGTCAGTCGTCACGCAGAAGCCAGCCGGCACGCGGATACCTCCGACACGCGAAAGCTCCCCCAGGTGCGCGCCCTTCCCGCCAGCGACTGCGACCTGCGTCCGGTCGATCTCCTCGAAACCCAACACGTAGCGCCCCATACGCTCACCTCCCCCGTGAACGGGCGCTCGCCCGCCAGCATCAGCCCCGTCGGACCTCCACGTGCGATCACCACCGCATGGTCAAGCATCGCCGGATCACGCTGGCCGTCACGCGGATCACCTCGTCGGACAAACCGAAGTCAGATGTTCGCACCCGGCCCTCAGGAAGTCGGCCGCGCGCCCGGCGGACCGGTGAGCACCGTGGGGACGTACTCGAGCAACTGGAGTCGGCCGTCGAACATCCGGCTGGCAACCATGTCGAGGGCGACATCGGGATAACTGTCGTAGATCCGCTCGCGGCCGGTGTTCCCGGTGATCACCGGGAACACGACCACCCGGAAACGGTCCACCAGGCCCGCCTCGAGGAGCGACCGGCACAAGGCGAGGCTGCCAAGCGTGCGCATCGGGCTGGTGCCGTCCCGCTTCATCGCTGCCACGGCCTCGACCGCATCCCCGCCGACCACCCGGGCATTGGCCCAGGACAACGGGGCCTGCAGCGTCGAGGAGAACACCACCTTGGACGCGTGGGTCAACCCGGCCACGGTGTCGTCCTCGTCCGATCGCAATGCCTCGGATCCGGCGGCGAACCCGGACATCAGCCGGTACGTGTTCGCTCCCATCAAGATCGTGTAGTCGCGTTCCGGCTGCCGGTCCAGCGAGGCGAGATATTCGGGGCCTTCGAGCCCCCACCAGCCGGGCCAGCCTTCCGCGGACGCGCAGCCGTCCAGCGAGGTGATGAAGTCCACGAGCAGTTCCTGCATCGACGTTCCTCCTTGGCGAGCATTCCAGGCCGGGCACTCAGAGTTGAGGCCGGCGTTTCGCGGCTTGTTCGTGTGTCACGCTCAGCGCCGGACGCGGTAGCGGAGGCGCGTGTGACCTCGCTCGACGTCCAGACGGCCTCCCTGCGCGTGAAGAGGCGCCGCAGCGAACGACGCGACCGCAAGAACGGCAAAGCGTCTGCTCATCGCACGCGATGCGCGAGCCCGATCACACACTGCGTCCTCCCTACCTGTGCCCCCGGCTAGTCCAGGCAAGGCGCGGCAAGGCAAGGTCGACGATCGGCTGGTTGCCCTCCCGGCGACGCGTGAGCCCTCAGCCGATCTGCTCCGCCAGCTCGACGATGATCCCCTCCGGGCCGCGGACGTAGCAGAGCCGATAGCCGTCTTCGTAGCGCTCCACCTCGCCAACGAGCTCCGCGCCGCGGGCTCGCAAGCTAGCGACGACGGCGTCGATGTCGTCGACTGCGAATGCGACATGGCGGATGCCCGGGGTGTTCGCCGGCGCGTGC
>JBOGTE010000179.1:0-4388 GCA_050692015.1 Candidatus Limnocylindria bacterium | reverse complement strand
GTCGAGCGGCGCATCGCCGAGTTCTGGAAGCGGGTCGACGCCATGCAACCGGGTGACAGCCTCTCCTCCACCGATCTCGGTCAATGGGCACTGAACGTCATCGAGCGGGATACGACAGCGCGCATCACCGTTGCCGACTTCCGTACGTCGACTGCCGGCATGCAGGCGGCGATGGACCGAGCACGTCCGGCCCCCAGTTCATCGCCAGTGCGTTCATCGCCAGCGCCGAGCGCGTCACCGGCGCCAGCTCCGCTCACGACGCCGTCGGCGACCGTCGCCCCGACCGCGCCACCGGCGCTGTGGCGGCCGGCCATCGGCGCGACCTGGCAGTGGCAGCTGACCGGCCTCCCGGTGGACCTCTCCGTTGAGGTGGACGTCTATGACATCGACGCCTTCGAGACGGAGGCGAGCACCGTGGCGGCGCTGCACGCGCGCGGCCGGAAGGTCATCTGCTACGTCAACGCCGGCGGCTGGGAGGACTGGCGGCCCGACGCGGCCGACTTCCCACGGTCCGTCATCGGCGCTCCCCTGGACGGCTGGCCCGGAGAGCGCTGGCTGGACGTCAGGCAGCTGGATGTGCTCGCACCGCTGATGGAGGCCCGCCTCGACCTCTGCCGCGAGAAGGGCTTCGACGCGGTGGAGCCGGACAACATCGACGGCTACCTCAACGCGACGGGCTTCGCGCTGAGCTACGACGACCAGCTCCGCTACAACGTCTGGCTGGCGGAGGCGGCGCACCAGCGGGGGCTCTCCATCGGGCTCAAGAACGACATGGACCAGATCGCCGGCCTGCTGCCGCACTTCGACTGGGCGCTGAACGAGCAGTGCTTCGAGTACGACGAGTGCGAGACGCTGCTCCCCTTCATCAGCGCGGGCAAGGCCGTGTTCCATGTGGAGTACGAGCTCAGCACCGCCGAGTTCTGCGCTCGCGCCAGCGAGCTCCGGTTCAGCTCGATGCGCAAGGGCCTGGACCTAGACGCGCGGCGCGAGCCCTGCGACTAGGAGGGTGTGCCTCAAGAAGAGGCCGAGAAGAGAAGCGGCCTGGCTCAGAGAAGCGGCCAAAGAGAGAAGGCCGAGGCACAGCGCGGATGCCGCATCCGTATCCTTGGGCCCGGACGGCATCCGCGGGAGGCGGTAATGGAACTTGCGATCACGACCGAGCGCGCGGCCGATAGGGGCTGGGTCGCGTTCGCGGCGGAAGTTCGCGCGACCGCGCAAGGTCCCACCGAGGAAGAGGCTAAGCGGAACCTTCGTGCGCTCCTCGAGCGTTATCCGGACCTGCTGGACGAGCTACGGCAGGCGGCGGACCGTCGCGTCGAGCTGATCAGGCTCTAAGGGTACCCACCCGCTGCCGTCCCTTCCTGAGCTCAAGTACCGGGAGCTCATCAACCTGCTGAAGTCCTTCGGCACCGACCTTGTCGGCGAAGGCTCACCGCAGCTCAAGGTCACGAACCGCTCCGGCAAGAAGGTCGCAGTGCACTGCCATCCCTACCGAGGGCTATGGCCGGAGGCGCTGAGCCGCGTGCTTCGCGACCTCGAGATCACCAGAGATCAGTTCTGGGAGTGGTCCAACGGCGGTCGCAAGGCTCGGTGACTACCCGGCGCAAGACGCCAAGGACACCCTCTCGACCGTCACTCCGATGGTCGATCGTGCGGGTGATCATGGTCAGCAAGGGCGGCGACGGGCTGGTCGATCCGCCAGGGCGCGACCTGCTGATCAGCAGCGCACAGACGTTCGCCGACCTCGCCAGCGCGATCGATCGCGCGTTCGCTCGCTGGGACCTATCCCACTTGCACGAATTCCGCCTCCTGGACGGTCGTCAGGTCGTGATGATGGAAGGCGCGGATGAGTTCGAGGAGATCGATCCGGCTCATCATCTGGATGAGCTGAAGCACTCACTGAGCTCGGTCGGGCTTGGCGAGGGCGAGACGTTCACCTATGTCTTCGACCTCGGCGACAACTGGGAGCACGGGTGCACCGTGCTGCGCACCGATGTCGATCCGGTCGAGGAGGCAGGGATGATCCCGTCGGAGATCGTGACGATCTTCGGCTGGGGCACGATCCCGGACCAGTACGGACGTCTGTCCCTGGACGGCGGTCAGGGCGAGTAGCCACGGAGATGGAGGCGGCCTGCTGCCCGCCTCACCTCGTAATCGTTGGCCGTCTTTCTGACGCGCGTTTCGGATCGACGTTGGTCCGGGCTCGTGCTCAGCCGAGACTCTAGGCCGCTTCCAGAGACCTCATCGCTTTCAAGGAGAAGGTCATGGGTTCGAATCCCATCGGGCTACCGTTCCTGCCGATCTTCCTCGGCGACTCGGGCCCTCTGGTCAGCCGGCCCCCGTGCCGTGCAGCAGACGGAAACCGTCCCCCTGGCGCGAGGACCTTCTCTTCGGTGTGAAGGAGAGGGCGTTCGCCAGCGTGCTCGTGCGGCTGCGGTCCCGGGCGCGGTTGCCTCGGTAGCGCTTGACCATGGCGACCGAGTTCCAACCACCCTCGATCATGATGTCAGTCAAGTCGCCGTCGTAGTGCTCCGTCCAGTAGTGGCGCAGGGCGTGGGGGCAGAGGGCCCGGACACCGCTGAGAATTTTGAGTCGCTTGAAGACCTGGTAGAGGCCGTGCTCCGTGAAGGGTTGACCGCGCCGGGTGGTGATGAGCGCCGCGTCGGGATCGTCCGGCCCGACGCGGTGCTCGTCGAGGTAGTGGTCTAGCTGCGGCCTGACGAACTCGTCGAGCGGCAGCACGGGAGTGGAATCGAACTCGTCGAAACGCGCCAGAGGCGGACGGATGCGGATGGTTGCGGACGGTCGGACCCGCCCTTTCAAGGAGAAGGTCATGGGTTCGAATCCCATCCGGGCTACTCGTCGGCATTGCTAACGATCTCGGTTCGGGTGCCTCAAGAAGAGGCCGAGAAGAGAAGCGGCCAAAGAGACAGGACCGAGTCCGGTAGCGCCTGCGCCCTTGTCTGCTGGGCCCTCCGGCATCCTTGGCCCGACCGCCCGCTTATCCAAGGTTAGGGTGCTAAGCTTGGATTACGCGGAGGTGAAGCCAAGGATGGCCCAGAGGCGAAAGCGAACCTATCGCGTGGGTCCGGGCCCGGGAGTGCGCCGGACATGGGCAGGTGGTCAGCCGAGCCTGTCGGGTGGCCGACTCGCTCGCGAGGGCTTCGTGTACTACGCGTTCGATGGCTGGCCCATCAGAGATCTCGCGCGGAGCTTCTCTGCCGAGCTTGCCCAGGAGCTCACTGAGGCCGAAGGCGAGCTCCGCCAACTCAACGACGACCCGCCGCGGACCCAGCTGCTGGAGGCCGTCGCCCGGCAACTGCTTCGTTCGGAGGCGGTGGCCTCGTCCCGGATCGAAGGCTTTGAGCTTTCGCACCGCAAGCTTGCCGAGGCTGCCTTCGATCCCGAAGACACCAGTGTCAACGCGCGCACCGTCCTGGGGAATGTGCGTGCCATGGACGAGGCGATCCGCTTCGCCTCACAGCGGGGCGACCTGACGGTGACGGAGATCCGTACGCTCCACCAGCGGCTCTTCGAGGGCACGCGCGACGCCGCGATCGGCGGAGCCATCCGCGACAGGCAGAACTGGATCGGCGGACGCGACAACCCATGGGGCGCGAGCTTCATCCCCGTGCCGGAGGATCAGGTGCACGGGCTGCTCGAGGACCTATGCCGCTTCGCTGCGCGCGACGATCTGTCCGCGGTGGCCCAGGCGGCGATCGTCCATGGACAGTTCGAGACCATCCACCCCTTCGCGGATGGGAATGGACGGGTAGGTCGTTGCCTCATCCACCTCGTGTTGCGCCGCCGAGGTCTCGCTCCGCACTACGTGCCACCGGTCAGCATCGTGCTTGCGGCGAACTACGCCGAATATGAGCGCGGGCTGACGGCATTTCGCGACCAGCCAGTCGAGGAGTGGTGCGCGATCTTCTCCCGCGCGGTGACGATCGCCTGTCGCGGCGCCGCCGAGCTCGCGACGCGGATCGAGCAGCTCAAGGCTCGCTGGCGGGAGCAGGCCGGGTCACCGCGGGCGGACTCGGCTGCAGCGAAGTTGATCGACCTCCTGCCCGTCCAACCCGTCTTGGATCTGAGAACGGTCCAAGACGCCCTCCATGTGAGCGACGAGGCTGCACGGCTCGGGATCGCTCGGCTCGAGAGCGCGGGAGTCCTCTCGGAGATCACCAAGCGCAAACGCGGTCGGGCATGGGAGAGCGTGGGTCTCTTCGCGCTGCTCGACTCGTTCGAGCGCCTCGTTGCGACCCCGACAGGTGCGTCTGCGCCCGCGCGTCGTGCTCCTCGGCCGACTCGCCGCCCGGGTGAGATGGCCAGGGGCTAGTTTCGGAAATGATCGAACGGCGCCGGCAAGGCTCAGTGATGGCACGGCCCAG
>JBOGTE010000178.1:0-4390 GCA_050692015.1 Candidatus Limnocylindria bacterium | reverse complement strand
CGTGAAGGTCGGTGCCAGCGGCGGCGCGTTCGTGTCGGAGACGAACGCCGACCAGGTGGCGGAATCGATCTCGACGATGGTGCTGCTGAAGCGCATGTCGCTGACGGAGCTCGTCGAGGCTCGCACGATCGTCGAGACCGCGACCGCCGAGCTGGCGGCGCAGCGCGCCGACGACGCCACCATCCGGCGGCTCGCGGAGACGGTCGAGCGCGGGCGCGCAGTCGTCCGGGAGCACCTCCCGCACACGGAGGCGAGCATGGACTTCCACGTGGCGCTCGCGGACGCGTCGAAGAACGAGCTCCTGTCGGCGACGGTCCGCGCGTACCGCGACCTGCTCATGCAGACACTGCGCGACATGCGCGACGTCCGATCGGCCCGCGCGACGCAGAAGGCGCACGACGAGATCCTCGAGGCGATCCGCGCGCACGATCCCGACGCGACACGCAGGCTCGTGCTCGCCCATCTGCAGGACTTCGAGAAGCGCATCCGCCGCTACCTCCAGAGCAAGGGAACGGGCGAGGGCCGCTCCGCCGCGCGGATCCCGCAGCGCGGCGCGCGCAACGATCGGCCCGAGCGCCTGCGCCGAACGTCATGAGGCTGAAGACGCGCGTCTCCCCGGGAGGACGCCAGGGCCCCGCGGCGGGCGACCGTTTCGCGGTCGCCAAGGCGGCGCTCTCGCAGCTGCCGCATCCGGTCGTGATCATCGCCGCCGCCGCCGACGGGGAACGGTCGTGCGCGACCGGCACGGCCATGTACGTGTCGCTCGCTCCGGCGCAGCTCGCGGTGGCGCTCCATCCCGGCAGCCGGACGGCGAAGCTCATCGACCGCAGCCAGGAGTTCAGCGTCTCCGTGCTCACGCAGGCGCAGCAGGACCTCGCCGCGGCCGCCGGACGGTCCGCCTCGGGGCCCGACAAGTTCGCCGAGCTCGGCGTCGCGGTCCTTGACGCGCCGGAGGGCGCGAGCGCGCCCGCCGTCGCCGGCAGCCTGGCGGTCCTCTGGTGCCGCGTCGTGCATCGCCTTGAGACCGGCGACCACGTGCTCCACATCGGCGAGGTCGTCGCGCACAGGCCGGACGTGACGAAGCTCGACGCCCTCCTCCGCTTCCGCCGGCGCTACGTGAACATCGGGCACTGGACGAGCGAGGAGAGCCCCGAGGGATATCCGACCTAGCGTGGCGGAGACCCGTCGCATCGTCATCGCGATCAGTGGCGCGTCCGGCCCGATCTACGGGATACGGCTCCTCGAGGTGCTGCGGCGCGAGCCCACGATCGAGACGCACCTGATCGTGTCGTCGGGCGCGAAGGCGACGATCGTCTACGAGACGCAGTGGAAGGTCGAGGACGTGCTCGCGCTCGCCGATGTCACCCACGACGAGAAGGACCTTTCGGCGGCGCTGGCGAGCGGGACGTTCATCACGCACGGCATGGTCGTCGCGCCGTGCAGCATGCGCACCCTCGGAATGATCGCCCACTCCCTCGGCGAGAACCTCATCGTCCGCGCGGCGGACGTGCACCTGAAGGAGCGGCGCAAGCTCGTGCTCATGGTCCGCGAGACGCCGTTGCACGCCGGACACCTGAAGGCGATGTACGACCTCTCCCTGTACGGAGCGGTGGTCCTGCCGCCGGTGGCGGCCTTCTACCACCGCCCGACGCGGATGGAGGACCTCATCGACCACAGCGTCGGCAAGGCGCTCGACCAGCTCGGCGTCGAGCACGACCTCTTCCGCCGCTGGACGGGACCGCTACGACCGGAGGAACAGGAATGAACGCCGCCGTCGCCGTACGCGCCGACCTCGCCCTGCTCGTCGCACGCGCCTGCCGCGCCATGGCGGTGGCCGGCCTCTTCGACATGCACGGGCACATCAGCGTGCGCGACGGCGAGGTCATCTACATCAACGACCGGCGCTCCAGCCGCGCGACCCTGCGACCCGGCCAGGTCGCCGTCGTCCGCGTCGTAGACGGGGCGGCGCTCCACGGCGAGCCGCCCAGCGAGACCGCGCTCCACCTCGCGTGCTACCGCGCTCGACGCGACGTCGGCAGCGCGGCGCACTTCCACCCGCTGTTCGCGACCGCCTTCGCGACCGCCGGCCGCCCGCTCGTCGCGGCGTTCAACGCCGGCGCTCCGTTCGGCGGCGAGGTCCCGGTCTTCGACGACCCGGACCTCGTGAAGACGGACGAGCAGGGCCGCGGGGTCGCGAGCGTGCTCGCCGATAGGAAGGCCGCCCTCCTTCGCGGTCACGGCGCGATCGTGGTCGCGGACGACGTGCCGAGCTGCGTGACGGCGTCGCTCTATCTAGAGGAGAGCGCGCGCCGCCTCGCGACGGCGATCCCGCTCGGCGATCCGAAGCCGTATACGTCCGATGAGATCCGTCGCGTCAGCGCGAGCTTGTGGCAGCCGTTCGTCATCGAGAAGACCTGGACCGACACGCTCGAGCGGGCCCGCCTGGCCGGCGTCCTAGACGACCTCGAGCCTGGTGCGTAGCGCCCTCCGGCGGGAGTTCCCGCCCGGCGTCATCCCCGTCTACCTGCTCATGGCCCTCATGACCACGACGGAAGGGACGGCGCAGCTCATCCTGCCGCCCTACCTCGACTCCTACGGCTACGCGCTCCCGGTGATCGGGGCGCTCGTCTCGCTCCTCTCCGTGACCCGCCTGGCATCGCGCCTCCCGGTGGGCGCCGCGTACGGGGCGGCTAGAGCGAAGCGAATGGTCGTCGCCGCGTCCCTCGGTCTGAGCCTGGCCACCGGCGGCTTCGCCCTGGCCGACGGACAGCTCGTCCCCGTCATCGCTCTCACGCTCGCGCATGGCTTCGCCTTCGGGAGCCTCGGGACGCTGCTCCTGGCCGCGATCATCGACATGACCGGCGGGCACCGGGCCGGGTCGATCATGGCCTGGTACACCGCGGCGCTCTCGACGGGCTACTCGGTCGGTGCCTTCGCGGGAGGGGCGATCGGCGACGCCTACGGGCTGGGCGCCGCGTTCCTGATCGCATCGGTCCTCCCGCTGGCGGGGATCCTGGTCGTCCTCGGCCTTCCCGGGTTCCACGGGCCGCCGCGCGCGGAGGGCGAGGTCGCGCCGGGAGGGATCCGCGGGCTGCTCCTGGGCGTCCGGCAGCTCGACCCGCGCGTGTGGCTCGCCTTCGTGATCGTGCTCTACGTGAACCTCATCTCGGACGCGGTCGATGCGTTCTTCCCCCTCTTCGGGCTCGCGATCGGGCTCACGCTCTCGGAGCTGGGCGTGCTCAAGGGTCTGAAGTCGGCCGCCGCGACGGTCATCCGCTTCGCGAGCCTCGCCATCTTCCGCTGGGTACGGCCAGCCGCGGCCAACGTGTGGGGAGTCGTGGTGATGGGCATCGCGACGGTCGCGCTACCGCTGGTGAGCGCCTTCGGCGCCTTCGTCGCGCTCTTCGTCGTCCTCGGCTTCTGCCGCGGGCTCCTGCGGGTCACGACCGCCGCGTCGGTGGCGGAGCTCCGGCGCGAGGGCCGCGACGTCGGCCTCGCCTCAGGGGTCTACAACGCCGGCCTCGACATCGGCGCGATCATCGGCCCGACGGTGGGCGGCCTCGTCGCGAACGCCGTCGGGATCCCGCTCATGTTCCAGCTCATGGCGATGGCGAGCCTCGCCGTGTACTTCGCGGTCGCGTTCTCGACGGCCGCCGGCCGCGCCTCCCTCACCTTCCGGCCGCAGCTCGGCCCTCGGGGCTAGACCGGACCGAGGACGAGCGTCTTCACGACCACCGGCACGAACCCGGCCGGCCGCATGACCGCGCCCACGTCCACGTAGTCGAGGTCCTCGAGCCGCACGTCGTCGATCAGCACGACGCCCCCGATGACGCCGAGCTCGCTGGCCAGGATGCGGCCGACGGAGTGCGCGACGTCGCCCGTCAGCGCGGCGACCAGTGGGCGGCGCGCCCCGACGCCGCGGGCGAGACCCTCCGCGAGCGCGCGGAGGGTCGCGTAGCGGGGCTCCGCGTGGAACGGGAGCGCGACCACGACCGCGCCGTCGCCGTGCCCGGAGCGCTCGATGGCCGCGCGCACGCCGCGCTCCACCTCCGCGGCGGCCCCGCTGGCCGCCGCGAGGACGACCGGAACGTCGCGCAGCGGCAGGAGGCGCTCGTCAGAGACGAAGATCGTGCTCCCGGAGAGATGCACGGAGAACTGGGAGGCGCCGATGACCGTGGCGCGGATCCCCTCGTCGGCACGATCGAGCGTTCCCGGAAGGTCGGCGACCCGCTCGCGCAGCGCGGCGGCGAGCTCCAGCCCGAGGTCACCGTGCCCGGCCGCGTCACGTCCATAGAGATGCTCGGCCACGCCGCCGGAGAACGTGACCACCGTCGGCCGCGGTCCGGCGGGCAGCGGGTCGAGGAGGGCGATGTCGCCCACGGGCTCACCC
>JBOGTE010000177.1:0-4408 GCA_050692015.1 Candidatus Limnocylindria bacterium | reverse complement strand
GCGCCGCGCCCCGCGGCGTGCGCCTCGCGCGCATCCCGGAGGTCTCGTCCACCCACCCCGCGGTGCTGCGCGACCTGCGTGCGCTCGCGCGAGGCGAGGTGACCGCGGAGCACCGTGCCCTCGCCGAGCGCCTGGTCCGGGCGCTCCGGCCGCAGGTCGCGCGAGCACACCGCGTCGTCGCACACAACGTCCTGACCATGCACAAGTCCCTGGCGCTCGCCGAGGCGCTGGCGGTGCTCGCTAGTGAACACCCGGGAAAGATCGTGGCCTGGACCCACGACCTCGCCTGGCTCGACCCGCGGTACAGCGCCGAGCGCCATCCCGGCCACCCCTGGGACGTCATCGCCCGGCCCCTGCCGGGCGTCCGGTACGTCGCCGTCTCCGACGAGCGCGCGCAGCAGCTGTCAAAGCTGATGCGACTCGACCCTGCGGGCATCGAGGTCATCCCCAATGGCATCGACCTCCCGCTACGCCTGGGGCTGTCTCCCGCCGGAGCGCGGCTCGCCGCGCGGCTCGATCTGGGTTCTGCAGACCCGCTCCTCCTCCTGCCGGCGCGTCTGACGCGGCGCAAGCGGGTGGAGGCCGCCATCGACGCGACGCTGGCGCTGCGCCGCCGCGGCCGGGCGGCCGTCCTGGTGGTGACCGGGTCGCCGGGGCCGCACAACGTCGCGAACCGCGAGTACGCCGCGGACCTCGCGGCGCGCGCGGGCCGCGCCCGGGGCGTTCACGTGCTGCACGCGCTTGGCATCCGCCCGACGGACCGCGTGATGGCGGACCTCTACTCCCTCGCCGATGCCCTGGTGCTCCCCAGCGAGGCCGAGGGCTTCGGGATCCCCGTGCTGGAGGCCGGGGCCCACGGCCTTCCGGTCATCTGCAGCGACCTGCCCACGCTCCGGGCGATCGGCTGCGACGACGCGACCTACGTCGCCGCCGACGCCGACGGAGAGGCCATCGCGGACGCCGTCGAGCAGCGCCTGGCGGCCGACCCGGTGGCGCGCCTGCGCCGCCGCGCCCGCGAGCACTCTTGGCCGCGGATCCTCGAGGACCGGGTCATCCCGGCGATCATGGCCCCATGAAGACGCTCGCGGTGATGATCGACCTCGAGCACGAGCGGCACCTGGCGGGCCTCGCGGCCGCGATCGCCGGCGAGGACGAGGTCGTGCTGCTGTCCGTGCTCGAGGTCGGCGAGGACCGCTCGCTCGCGGCGGAGCAGCCGCAGGTCAAGGCCCGGCGCCGCGAGCTGGACGCGCTCGCCACGTCCCTCCCGCAGGCACGCGCGGTCGTGACCGTCGCCAGGACCGGCTGGGACGGCGTGGCCGAGGCCGTCCGCCGCGAGGCGCCGGGCCTGCTGCTCGTCCCGTGGCGCCGCCCGGGCTGGGACCTCCTCGGGACGACCCTCGAGAAGATCCTGCGCGACCCGCTCTGCGACCTCGCGGTCGTGCGCGGCTCGTTCGAACGCGTCCGCCGGGTGCTGGTGCCGGTGCGCGGCGGCCGGTACGCGCACCTCGCGGTGGGGGTGTCCATCGGGTTCGCTCACCGGCGCGCGGCGGCGCTCACTCTCCTGCACGTCACGGATCCCGGGCGCCGCAGCCCGCTCAGCCTGTACCGGATGCTCGGAGAGGTCGCGTTCGACGACCACGTCGAGCATCTCGTGTCGCGCACAGGCGACCCGGCCACCATCATCGGCGACGAGCTCGACCGCCACGACGCCATCGTCTTCGGCGCCAGCGCCATCGAGGGGGCGAAGGACCAGGTCGGCCCGGTCGGGGCGAAGATCCTCGAGAGCCAGAAGCCGGCGATCCTGGTGCGCACGCGCGCGCCGGTCGTCTCGGGGCTCTTCCGGGACCGGCCGGCTCTGCCAGCCGGACGGGCCGAGCGGAGCCGCGCCATCGGGGAGCTCGTGGACGGCTGGTTCGCCGAGAACACCTTCTCCAGCAGCGAGTTCGCGGACCTCGGCCGGCTGGTCGAGGCGAAGCGGCGTCAGGGGCTTCGCGTCTCGGTCGGGCTGCCCGCCCTGAACGAGGAGGACACCATCGCCAAGGTGATCCGCGCGATCCGCTCGCGGCTCATGGAGCGGTTCCCGCTCGTGGACGAGATGATGGTCATCGACTCCGACAGCACCGACCGCACGCGGGAGATCGCCGAGGCCGAGGGCGTCGCCGTTCACATCCACCAGCGGATCCTCCCGGAGTGCGGCCCTCAGACCGGGAAGGGCGAGGCGCTCTGGAAGAGCCTCCACGTCCTGACGGGGGACATCGTGGTGTGGGTGGACACCGACGTCTCGAACTTCCACCCGAAGTTCGTGTACGGGATCCTCGGCCCGCTGCTGATGCGGCCCGACCTCCAGTTCATCAAGGCCTTCTACCAGCGGCCGCTGCGCGTCGGCGACGAGATCCAGGCGACCGGCGGTGGCCGCGTGACCGAGCTCACGGCCCGGCCGGTGCTTAACCTCTTCTTCCCGGAGCTCTCGGGGATCGTGCAGCCGCTCTCGGGCGAGCAGGGCGGGCGCCGCGCGCTGCTGGAGCAGCTCCCGTTCTTCTCCGGCTACGGCGTCGAGACGGGCCTGGTGATCGACACTCTGCAGCGAGCCGGGCTCGGCGCGATCGCGCAGGTCGACATGAAGCAGCGCATCCACCGGAACCAGTCGCTCCTCGCCCTCTCGAAGATGTCCTTCGAGATCCTCCAGGTCGCGCTGCGCCGGGTGGGCGAGGCGCGCGGCGAGAGGCTGTGGGAGGATGCGAACTCCACGATGAAGCTCATCACCCCCGAGGACGGCCGGCTGCACCTCGAGCTGCACGACATCGCGGCCGTGGAGCGCCCGCCGATGATCACCATCCCGGCGTACCGCGCGGCCCGCAGCCTGGCCGGCTGAGCCGCATGCCGGCCGGCCCGCCCGCCCCGGGTTGAGCGTCACCGAGGCCACTCCCGCAGAGGTCACGCCACCCACCGGGGCCGGCGGCGACCTCTCGATGGGCACGGCGCGCGGGCGCGCCGCGATCCTCGGCTTCTCCGTCGCGCACTTCTCGCATCACGTCACCAACTCGCTGCTGGCTCCGCTGATGCCGCTCATCGCCGCGACGTTCGGCCTCGGCTACACGCAGCAGGGGTTCGCGGTGTCCGCCTTCAGCGTCCCGCAGGGCCTCTCCAACGCCCCCATGGGCGTGCTCGCTGACCGGGTGGGGCCGCGCAACGTCCTGGCCGGCGGCCTCGTGCTGCTGGGGCTCTCCAGCGTGGCGATCTCCGGCGCCGGCGAGTACTGGCACCTGCTCGTCCTCCTCGCCGCGATGGGGGTCATCTCGGGCACCTACCACGCGCCGGCCGTCGCGCTCATCGCCCGCGCCTTCCCGGAGCGCGGACGCGGCGCGGTGATGGGGCTGCACACGACGGGCGGGCATCTCTCGTTCTTCGCGGCGCCGCTGGTGGCCGGCCTCGTCGCCGTGGCGGCCGGGACCTGGCGCACGCCGTACCTCCTCTTCGCGCTCGCGCCGATCGCCTCGGGCGTCGCCCTCTGGAGGCTGGCGCCGCGCGCGCACGTGCGCCCGCCCTCGCGCGGACGCCTCGCCGCGCTGCGCGAGATCTTCGGCGTGTTCCGGCTGGTCGGGAGGGTCGTCACGCTCTCGATCCTCTTCCAGCTCGGGTTCGCCGCGTTCCTGGCGTTCCTGGCCATCTACCTGGTGGACGCGCGCGGGGTGAACGTGGCGCTGGCCGCGGCGCTCTACGGCCTGCCACAGCTGGCCGGGATCGCCGGCGCGCCACTCGGCGGGTGGCTCAGCGACCGCATCGGCCGCCGCGCGGTCATCGCGATCGGCCTCGGGACGCTGGGCCCGGCCCTCTGGGTCTTCACCGTCACGCCCACGGAGCTGGTGTTCCTGCCTCTCCTGGTGATCGGCGCCGCCGGCGCGATCCGCATGACCGTGACCGAGGTCCTGGTCGCGGAGAGCGCTCCGGTCGAGCGCCGGGCGACGGTCCTTGGGACGTACTACCTGCTCGCGGCGGAGGTCGGCGGACTGGCCGCGCCTGGGCTCGGGCTCCTCGCGACCGCGGTGGGGATCGCCGCGGCGTTCACGTTCGTGGCGATCGCGCTCACGGTCCTGTCCGCCGTGGTCGTCCTGGCGGCGGTGACCGGGAGGCTCTAGACCACCCTACTGGCCAGCCACCGCTTCGTCTGCTGGGCTCAGTGCTTCCCGGAGCGCCACGCCTCGATCTGCGCCATGACGGCCCCATCGTCGAGCGCGATCGCGCGGCGGTTCCGCTCCGCGACCAGGCGCGCGGTGCGCGCGGCGCGCTCGGCCAGGGGCCGCCTCTCGGGGACGAGCTTGGCGCGCTCGCCGAGCGCGCGCGCCACGTGCGTGTGCGCCAGCGACTCGGTGAGCCGCTCGGCGTGGAGGAGGATGGGGCCGAGCTGGTC
>JBOGTE010000176.1:0-4409 GCA_050692015.1 Candidatus Limnocylindria bacterium | reverse complement strand
TCCGACAGGTGCGGGCGCGGCTCTCCGACCGGGCCGCCGGGGTCGAGCGGCGTCTCCGCGGGCTGCGGGCCGCGCGGCTCGCCGGGTCCCCGGCGGCGGGTGGTCTTGCGAGTCGTCTTGCGGGGCGTCTTCGCTTTGGCGGGCATCGGTCGAGAGTGTGCCCGCCCGCGCCCGCAGGTGCTCGCGTGACACACTTTCCCGCGAATGTCCGTGGCTGAGGAGCGCGAGGCGCCGGAGGAGCTGCCGGCGGAGCCGGAGTCCTTCTCCTGGCGGGCGGTCCTCGAGATCGTCCAGGCCCTGGCGCTCGCCGTGATCATCTCGGTCTTCCTGAACCTCTTCGTGGTCCAGGTGACGGAGGTCCGCCAGCGGAGCATGGAGCCGACGCTGTTCCAGTCCGACCGCGTGCTGGTGAGCAAGGTCGATTACCGGATCGGCACCCCTGGCCGCGGCGACATCGTGGTCTTCGACCCCACCACCGACACGAGCATCCCCTTCGTCAAGCGCATCGTGGCCATCGGCGGCGACGTGGTGGAGCTCCGGGACGGGAGGCTCTTCGTCAACGACGAGCCCAGCGACATCGCCGACGCCGCCGGGAGCACGCTCCCCCAGCACCCTCAGATCGTGTACCCGTTCACGGTCCCCGAGGGGCAGTTCTTCGCCATGGGAGACAACCGGGGAGCGTCCTCGGACTCGCGCTCCTTCGGAGCGCAGCCCAACGACCAGATCATCGGCAAGGTGATCCTGCGGTTCTGGCCCCTCGACCGGCTTCGCTTCTTCGAGTGGTGACGCGCTAGCCGGTCCGTATCATCGAGGCGATGGCGGACGTCTTCCACCGGCCGAGCGACTGGCGGATCGTGCCGGAGCGGAGGCTGTTCGAGGTGACCTGGGACGACGGTAAGGTCGCCGAGTACGGGTGGGAACAGATGCGCCGCGCCTGTCCCTGCGCGTTCTGCTCGGGGGAGGGCGGGTACCGGGGGACGGTCGATGCCACCACGAAGTTCACGGATGAGCAGACGACCATGAAAGAGGTCCACCCGGTGGGCAGGTACGGGCTCACGCCGGTGTGGGGCGACGCCCACGACACGGGCATCTACACCTTCAAGATGCTGCGGCGCGCCGCGGGCCTCGAGTGAAGCTGTTCCAGAAGAAGCCCCCCTTGCCCGACGAGGTCCAGAAGCGCATTCCCCCGGGCCAGTACCTCACCGAGAAGTGGCCCGTGCTCCACTACGGGACGGTCCCCGGCTTCGACCCCCAGCGGTGGGACTTCCGCATCTGGGGACGCGTCGAGAACGAGATCCGCCTCGACTGGGACGAGTTCCGGAAGCTGGACCAGACGCTCGTCCAGGCGGACATGCACTGCGTGACCACGTGGTCGAAGCTCGACCAGAAGTGGGAGGGCATCCCCTTCAGGAAGATCGTGGAGCTCGCCAGGCCGCTGCCCGAC
The DNA here is from genome assembly GCA_050692015.1 of Candidatus Limnocylindria bacterium. GTDB lineage: Bacteria > Chloroflexota > Limnocylindria > P2-11E > P2-11E > GWC2-70-10. The sequence continues at coordinate 2,965 of JBOGTE010000176.1, read as the reverse complement.
GCGAAGTTCGTGATCGCGCACTGCGAGCGGGGCTTCACGGCGAACGTGCCCATCGAGGCCACCCAGGACGACGACGTGCTGATCGCGCTGCGCGCCAACGGCGCCGACCTCGCCCCCGAGCACGGCTATCCGGCGCGCCTGGTGATCCCGAAGCTCTACGCGTGGAAGAGCGCGAAGTGGCTGCGGGGGATCGAGTTCCGCACGAGTGACGCGCCCGGTTTCTGGGAGAGGAACGGATATAACAACGTCGGCGACCCCTGGAAGGAACAGCGCTACTGGGGCGACGACTGACCTGAACCCGCGCTAGCGGACGCCGGCCTCCGGGGCGTCGGGCCCGTCGTAGTGGGCCCGCACGAACTTCACGATCGGCACGTCGTCGTACGTCGCCAGCTTGATCTGCCAGCGCCACGCGCTCGCGGCGATGCGCGCGTCGTTCATCTTCGAGTACGGCTGCAGGATGATCTTGGTGAAGCCGTTCTGGCGAAGCAGCGTCACCAGATCCCTCAGCTGCCTGACCTCGTCGTCGGTTAGCGCCTTGTACGAGATCACGATCCCGCCGTGCTCGAGGTTGTGGGTCGTGACCTCGTCCGCCAGCTCGGTGTCCTTGATCCCCCACGTGGCCGGCGCGGCCGGGGCGCCCCAGTGCGTGCCCGAGGTGGGCGGCGTCGTGCCGTAAGTCCCCCTCTGCCCCGCCTGGATGTGCGCGTTCCCTTCGTCCGGGAACTGCTGGCCGATGACCTCGTTGCCGGGGTCGTACTTGGGGTCGCTCAGCTCGATCGGCGGAACCCCCGGCTCGAAGAAACCGGTGGCACGCGCGCCGACCACGAGCGCGACGACCGCGGCGAGGATCGCCAGCGTCGTCCAGAGCCCGCTGCGGGACTTGCCCCGGCGGGGCGGCGGCGGCCGGTGGCGCTGGTGCCGCTCCTCGCGGAGCTGCTCGCGGCGCTGCCGGCGCGTGGAAGTCTGGCTCACTCGCTCTCAACGATAGGGGCTGCGAGTCGTCGCGGCGCGCGCAATATGCTCGCGCGGTGACCGCTCGCGTCCGGTTCGCCCCGTCGCCGACCGGCGAGATGCACATCGGCAACGTGCGGACCATCCTCTACAACTACATCTTCGCCAAGCAGAACGGTGGTGCGGTCATCCTTCGGGTAGAGGACACCGACCAGGGACGATTCGACCCGAAGGCGCTCGAGAGCATCTACGAGGGTCTCCCCTGGGTCGGCATCACCTGGGACGAAGGACCGCGCGAGGGCGGTCCGCACGCTCCCTACGTCCAGTCGGAGCGCCTTCCGATCTTCCAGGAACACGCGCGCCGGCTGGTGGAGAGCGGAGACGCATATCCGTGCTTCTGCTCCGTCGAGCGCCTGGCCGCGATGCGCGCCGCGCAGCAGGCCCGCAAGGAGATCACGCGCTACGACGGCCTCTGCCGCAAGATCGATCCAAGCGAGGCGGCGGAGCGCGCGTCGCGCGAGTCCCACGTGATCCGCCTCAAGGTGCCCGACGAGGGGACGATCGCGCTCGAGGACCTGGTCCACGGCCATGTCGAGTGGCCGCTCGCCGCGATCGAAGACCAGATACTCCTGAAGTCCGACGGGTTCCCCACCTACCAACTCGCCGTGATCGTCGATGACCACCTGATGGGGGTCACGCATGTCCTGCGCGCCGACGAGTGGCTGCCCTCGACCCCGAAGCACCTGCTCGTGTACCGCGCCTTCGGCTGGACCCCGCCGCAGCATGGCCACGTACCCGTGGTGCTCGGCGCGGACGGCAAGAAGCTGTCGAAGCGGCACGGCGCAACGGGCCTGGCGGAGTTCCGCGCGCAGGGCTTCCTTCCCGAGGCGCTGGTCAACTACCTGGCGCTCGTCGGGTGGGCGCCGGGCACCGAGGACGAGATCTTCTCGATGGACGACCTCATCCAGCGCTGGCGGATCGACCAGGTCCAGAAGGCCGGTGGCAAGTGGGACTACGAGCGTCTGCGGTGGTTCAACGGCGTGTGGATCCGCAAGCTCTCGCACGACGAGCTCTGCCGGCGCCTCCTGCCCTTCCTTCCCGAGGAGTGGGACCGCGCGGTCGTGCGGGCCGCTATCCCGTTCATCCAGGAGCGCATGCAGACGCTGACCGAGGCCCGTGCCCTCATCGCATTCCTGTTCCAGGACTTGGCGCCGGAGGCCGCCGGTCTTCTCCCCAAGAAGCGTTCCGCCGCCGAGGCCAGGGACGTGCTCTCGCATGCCCGCTCGGCCCTTGGGGAGCTCGAGCCGTTCGAGCACGCGGGGATCGAGACGTCGCTCAGCGCTGTCGCAACCGACCTGGGCTGGAAGCAGGGCGAGGTCAACATGGCGGTCCGGCTGGCCGTGACCGGCACACAGGTGGGCCCGCCGCTCTACGAGTCGATCGTCCTCCTGGGCCGCGAGCGCGCGTTAGATCGGATCGACCGCGCCATCGCGACGCTCGGTGGCTGACGGCCGCGACGGCGCGCTCTAGCGGTAGCGCTCGGCGCGAACGAAGAACGCCGTCCCCACGATCATGAACCCGGCGAACGCGGCGGCCATGATCCCCAGGTTCACCTCCGGCGGCGCGAGGACCGCCGGCGCCGGCCCCGTGCTGCCCGCGTAGAAGACCCCGCGGATGAGGTCCACCGCGTACCGGAGCGGCGAGATCCGCGACAGGATCTCGAGGTACCAGGGCAGCTCGGCGATGGGGTTGAAGATCCCGGCCAGGAAGTACTGCGGCAGGATGATGAAGGGGAAGATCTGGTTCGCGGTGCGCTGCGACCGCAGGTTGCCGAGGATGAGGATCCCGAAGGCGCCGCCGAAGAACGCCACCGCCAGGCCCGCGAGAAACAGCCCGACCAGCTGGGCGAGCGTGAACTGGATCCCGAGCAGCATGGCGAAGAGCACGATGACGATCGCGATCGGGGAGGCCACGAGCGTCTCGCCCAGGATCTTCCCGAAGATGATCGAGTAGC
>JBOGTE010000175.1:0-4509 GCA_050692015.1 Candidatus Limnocylindria bacterium | reverse complement strand
CGCCGCTCCTGATGCGTTCGCTCGCTACGCTCGCTACGTGAGGTTGTTGCCGATGTTGCTGAAGATGTTCTCGATCTGGCCCTTGAGGAAGATCATGGCGACGATCACGGCGATCGCGATTACGGCGATGATGAGTGCGTACTCGACGAGCCCCTGGCCGTCCTCCTCACGAATGAAGCTGATCGGGTCCAACTTGAGTCCCTCCTTCCATAGGCGGCCGGGCCGCCTTTGCTAGTTCCTGGGGCCGCGCACCCCCAAGGGCGATAGCCTCCTACCTTCGCGCCAGCACGCAAGTGTGACGAAGGTACCGATCTGGGCGCAGACAGACCCAGGCAGGCGGCTCTCCGGCCCAGCCCCGGCGCAGCGCACCTCTGCGGGAGCCCTCAGGCGGACGGTAGCCGTACAGAGGTAGCGGAAGGCGTCCACTCTCGTTCAGGATGAGGCGGGCGCCGCGCGATCTTGCGGGCTTACGCGAGGGGGAGGGACGGCGTTGGGACGGATCGTAAGGTCGCTCACGCACCGCAGCCCCGTGCGGCGCGCCCTCGTGGCGACGGCCATCGCCCTCGGCCTGTGGCTCGGGTCGTGGACCTTCAGCTATCTCCTGATCGGTGAGGGTGTGCTGCGCGAGATCATGGCCTCGCGCGTCCCGGCCGGCCTGCTGACCGCCGGACCGTCGCTGGGCCTGACCATCTTCTCCTGGAACCTTCTGTTCGGAGTCGGCGCGATCCTCATCGGGAGCCTGGTGGGCGTCGGCCGCGTCTCGCTCGGGTACTTCGCGCCGTGGTGGTGGGCCGTTGGCTACGGCGTCGCGCTCGGCACGAACTCCTTCGTGCTCACCGTCCCGGGCGTCAAGTACGCGCCTCAGCTCGACATCCTGTGGTCCCACGTCGGAGGGCGCGAGATCCTCGCGTACCTGCTGGTGGCCGCGGCACTGGCCAACGTGCACGTGTGGCGGCCACGCCGCTGGCACGACCTCTCGCTCTTGCGCGTACGCGCGTTCCGAGACGTGCGCCTGAACGCCGCCGAGCTGTCCTGCATCGCGGGGGCGCTGACGCTGCTCGCATGGACCGGGAGGGTCGAGGCCGCGGGGGTCGCCGCCTTCCTCAAGTAACGCCGCCAGGCGCAGCGAACGTTTGAGGTCGCAAAGTGCGACCTCAAGATCATCGCCTCCTCTCGCGCCTACTGCCCCAGCGACATGAGCGGCGGGCCGAGGAACACGATCAGCAGCGCGGGCAGCACGCAGAACGTGAGCGGGAACTGAACGAATTCGATGGTCGGCCTGCCTCGGTCTCCCGAACGCGACCGAGCAGATCCTGAGCCGCGGAGGCGCAGATGGGTGAGCCTCCGGGCGGTTGCGGAGCAACGAACATCCGGAGCCGCGCATGATCAGGACGTTCACGGCGACGGCTCGCCGGCTGTTCAGTGCGCTGGAGAGCATTGCGACTCCGTGCTCCGTGAATGCGAAGGGTCTGTAGCGGCGTCCGCCACGGCCTACGTTTGAGGTCACGATCTGTGACCTCAAAGAACCGAACTCCTCCGCCGTGAGTTGGAACGCGAAGTCTCGGGAAAGCGACTCCGGTTTCGACGAACGGCTTGGTTCAGAACCTTGGTCGGAACGTCATAGAGGAGAGCGAGATCCTCGTCCAGCATCACGCGCTCGCCGCGCAGCACATGGATCCAGCGTGCGATCGCGTCCGCTGCCTCGACCGGGGCAGGAGGCTGCCCAGGTCGACCGCCCTTGCCTTTCAGCTTCGCCTCCTATTGCCCAAGCGACATCAGCGGGGGGCCGAGGAACACGATCAGCAGCGCCGGCAGCACGCAGAACGTCAGCGGGAAGAGCATCAGCACCGGAAGCCGCCGTGCGGCCGCCTGCGCCTGACGGCGCTCGGCGTCGCGCAGGGCGTCGGCCTGGACCACCAGCAGGTCCGCCAGCGGCGCGCCGAACCGGGTCGAAGAGGCGATGAGGGCGGCGATGCGCGACTCCGCCGGCCCGGACGCGCCGAATCGCGCAAGCGAGGGGCCGGCGCCGCATCCGAGGCTCAGGTCCGCGAGCAGCCGGCGGGCCTCGGGCAGGCGCGCGACCCGGGGAGCGCGGTCCACCAGCGCCCTCATCGCCTGCTCGAACGTCATCCCGGCCTCGAGGCCCACGACGACGGCGTCGAGGAGCGATGCCAGGCCGCCGCCGCGCGAGGGCGACCGCAGCAGGCGGTGCAGCCAGAGGCCAGCGCAGACTTCGAGGACGACCGCCGCCGCCAGGAGCCCGCTGCCGCTGCCGATGAGGGTGGGCAGGTAGCTCGGCATCGCTAGGGCGAGCATCAGCGCGCCGAGCGGGGCGAGCAGCAGCAGGACCGCCGCCGAAGCCCGGCCCTGCGCCGTGAGGGCATCGACCTCGTCCTCCAGCGCCAGCCGTCCGCGCAGCAGGGCGGCGACCCGCGACAGGCTTCGGGCGACCCGGCCCCCCGCCCGCGCGAACGAGCCGAGGACGACGGCAAACGGCGCGAGGTCCTCGCCGGGCACGGCGGAGCGATACGCGACGAAGGCCCGGTCGAGCCCTTCGCCCAGCGCCAGCGACGCCGCGGCCCGGCGCGTCGCGGCGGCGAGCGCCTGGGGCAGCGCAGGCGCCACCTCCGCGAAGGCCTGCTGCAACGAGAGGCCGCTGGACAGCGCGGCTCCGATCGACTCGACCAGCGCTGGCAGCGCGTCGCGGCGCTGGCGCATGCCGCGGTCCCCGAGGCGAAGGGCCTCCGGCGCTCCTTTGGGCAGCCGCGCGTCGGGCCAGAGGGCCGCGACCGCGAGCACCGCCCCGAGAGCCAGCAGTGTGGCGGTCACAGCGCGACTTCGCGTAGGTCGTCGCGGTCCCGGGCGGTCACAGCGCGACCTCCCGCAGGTCGTAGCCGTCCCGGGAGCCCTCGCCGAGCTCGGAGATGCTGACGATGCGACGCCGGCCGTCGGCGTCGCGCTCTTGGTGGACGAGCACGTCGATGCCCCGCCTGATCTGCTCGCGCACGGCCTCGAGCGGGATGTCGATGCCGGCCATGAGGGCCATCGTCTCGAGTCGGCTGAGGGCGTGGTGCGGCCCGTTGGCGTGCGCCGTCGTGAGCGACCCGCGGTGACCGGTGTTCATGGCCTGGAGCATGTCGAGCGCTTCACCGCCCCGGACCTCGCCCACGACGATCCGGTCCGGACGCATGCGCAGCGCGTTCCGCAGGAGCGTCCGAACGTCGATCGCGCCGAGACCCTCGACGCTCGGCGGGCGGGTCTCCAGCGCGACCACGTTGGCCTGCGGCAGGCGCAGCTCGGCCGCGTCCTCGATGGTGACGATCCGCTCGTGGGCACCGATCGCGTGGGCCAGGGCATTCAGCGTCGTCGTCTTACCGCTGGACGTACCGCCGGACACCAGGACGCTGCGCCGCTCGCGGACCGCGCGGACCAGATGCGCGATCGCCGCCGCCGAGGCCGTGCCGTTCGCCACGAGGTCGTCCGGGGCCAGGGGCCGGGAGGCGAAGCGGCGGATCGTCAGGACCGGACCCGCCAGGGAGACCGGCGGGATGACCGCGTGCACGCGCGACCCGTCGGGCAGGCGCGCGTCCACCAGCGGGCTGGCCAGGTCGATGCGGCGGCCGAGCGGGGCGACCAGCCGCTCGATCAGCACGACGATCTCCTCGGGGTCGTCGAAGCGGATCGCCGTGCGCTCCAGCCTTCCGTCGCGCTCGACCCAGACCCCGCGCGTTCCGTTGACCATGACCTCACTGACGCGGTCGTCCCGCAGCAGCGGCGCCAGGTCGCCCAGGCCGAACAGCCGGTCCTCGAGCCAGCGTTCCAGGACGAGCATCTCGGCCGCCGGTACGACGGTGCGCTCGGCGGCCAGCGCCGCGCGAAGCAGCTGCGGGAGCTGCTCGCGGCGAGGGCGGCCGTCCGGCGCCTCGCGGAGGCGCTCGACCAGCGCGCGCTCCAGGCGCTGCCGGAGCGCGACCGTCACGGCGTGGCTGCGTCGATGGCCAGAATGTCGGCGAGGTCGTCGTAGGCGCGACCGAGCGCGCCGCGGACGGTCCCGTCGCCGCCGGCCGCCGCGCGGATCGAGCCGGCATCGTCCGGCAGCACCCGGAGGACGCCCTGACCCGCGAGCTGCTCGGAGTGCTCCGCGCGCGACGCGATGACCCAGTCATCCGCCGCCGGAGCGCCCTCGAGCGCGGCGCGCGACGCCGGATCGGTGCACGAGAGGACCAGGACGCGGTCCACGAGCGGGCGCAGCGAGCGCGTGCGCTCGTCGCGCAGGTGCGGCGCGTCGGCGATCACTACGTCGGCCAGCCCCAGCGCGGCCCGCGTCGCCGCAACTGCGAGGTCCGGGCTGGGCATCGGCCCGGCGCCGCCCACCAGCCGGAGGCCGTCGCGGCCGCTGGCGACGACCGCGAGGTGCTCCGGCGTGAGCTCCATGGCCACACCCTCGATCTCGCTCCAGGGAGAGGCGTCCACGCGGAGCCACCAGGCCGCGCCGCCGGTCCCCGTGAG
>JBOGTE010000174.1:0-4524 GCA_050692015.1 Candidatus Limnocylindria bacterium | reverse complement strand
CAGGTACATCGGGGCCTCGTGGGCCAGCGCGGCGCGCGTCGCGAGCTCGGTCTCGACGGGGTCGGCCGGCGCCACGACCGTCATCCCCGGCAGGGCGCGCATGATCGCCAGGTCCTCGGTCGCGTGGTGCGTCGCCCCGAGGCTGCCGTACGCCAGGCCACCGCCCACGCAGACCACGACGACTGGCGCGCGGTTGTAGCAGATGTCGTTCCGGACCTGCTCCAGGCAGCGCAGCGTCGGGAAGTTGCCGATGGAGTACATGAACGGGCGCGAGCCCGCGAGCGCCAGGCCCGCGCTCACGCCCGCCAGGTTGGCCTCCGCCACGCCGACGTTCAGGTAGCGGTCCGGGAAGCGCTGCGCGAACGTCTCCAGCACCCCGAAGCCGACGTCCCCGACGACCAGGAAGACGCGGTCGTCGCGCTCGGCGAGCTCCACGAGCGTGCGCGCGAAGGTGGGCCTCACTCGCCCAGCTCGGCGAGAGCCTGCGCCAGCTCTTCGCCCGCGGGAGTTCGGTAGTGCCAGAGGACCTGGTCCTCCATGAAGCTGACGCCCTTCCCCTTCACCGTCCGCGCGATGACCATGCTGGGACGGCCGGGCTCGAACGGCAGCGCGTCGAGCGTCGCCACGATCGCCGCCATGTCGTGGCCGTCGATCTCGCGCACGCTCCAGCCGAACGCCTGCCACTTCTCGGGAAGCGGCTCGAGGTCCACGACGTCGCGCGTCCGTCCCATGCCCTGCTGGCCGTTCGCATCGACGATCGCCGCCAGGCCGTCCAGACCTAGGTGCCCCGCGAGCAGAGCGGCCTCCCAGGTCGATCCTTCGTCGCACTCCCCGTCGCTCAGCAGCGTGACGGTGCGCCAGGCCTGCGCGGTGCGCTGCGCGCGCAGCGCCATCCCCACCGCGACCGCTGGCCCGTGGCCCAGCGAGCCCGCCGAGAAGTCCATGCCGGGTACGCCGGTGGCGTCCGCGTGACCGGCCAGGCTGCCGCCGTCGCGGTAGTACTCGGCCAGCCGCTCGGGGGGAAGGAAGCCCCGCTCCGCGAGCGTCGCGTAGAGCGCGATCCCCGCGTGCGCTTTGCTCATGATGAACCGGTCGCGCGCCGGGTCGGCCGGCCGCGCCGGGTCTACGCGTAGCGCGTGGAAGTAGAGGGCCACGAGCAGGTCCACGGAGGACAGGGCCGAGCCCACGTGCGAGCTCTTGGCCGCCGCGACCGCTCGCACCACGGCGACGCGGACCCGCCGTGCCTGGTCGCGCAGGCGAGAGACCCCACCGGCGTTCAGCCCGTCACCCATGCAGTGTCCCGATGGCGTAGAGGATGGAGTGGCGCTCGTCACGCACGCCGGGCCCGACGGGATCGAGCGGCTCGCCCGTGACGACCGCCGGGTCGAGCTCCGCGGGTCCCTTCTGAAGAGGCCCGTAGAAGAAGCGCTTCAGTGCGGCCTTCGCGCGCAGGGATCCGGGAACGAGACCCAGGCGGTTCGCCGTCCGCCGCAGCAGCGAGCGCGCCGCGGCGACCGGCCCGGAGGACTCGGCGAAGGCGCCGAAGACCTGGACCCCGAGCCCGTCAACGCCTAGCAGGTCGGCCAGCTCGCGCGAGTCGAAGTACCGGGTCGAGCGGATGCTGCGACCGAAGTCCGGCCAGGCGGGGTTCACGCTGGACACGACGAGCCGGCCGCCGGGGCGGAGGACCCGCACGCACTCGGCGACGGCTCCCTCCGCGTCGGGGAAGTAGTAGAGCGCCTCGAGCACGAGCACCACGTCGAATGCCGCGCGCCCGAACGGAAGGGCCTGCGCGTCCAGCTGCACCAGGGGCAGGCGGCCCTGATACGTGCGTCGCGCGGCGACCAGGTTGCTGGCTGTGTAGTCGCCGCCCACGACGGAGCGCGCCTCCCTCGCCAGATAGCCGAGCCCCTGGCCCGTCCCGCAGGCGACCTCGAGCACGTCCTTGCCGCCGGCGTGACGCCGCGCCACCTCGTAGCGGTGGTAGGCGCGAGCGAGCTGGACGCGCGTGACCGGGAGCCCCGGTACCTCGGTGACGTCGCCGAAGTCGCGGGCGGCCGTCTCATGCATAGAAGGCGCGGACCTGCGCCGCGGCGTACTCGACCTGGTCGTCCTCGAGCTCCGGTACCAACGGGAGCGACACGACCTCGCCGGCCAGACGCTCAGTCATGGGAAGCCGGTAGCCCGAAAGACCCAGGGCGGGGTGCTTGTGCACCGGCACGGGGTTCGAGACCAGCACCTCGACGCCGCTGCCGCGCAGGTGGGCCACGAGCTCGTCCCGCCGCTGCGCGCGGAGGACGTAGTTCTGGTAGATGTCGCGGTGGCGCGCGTCGGGCCGAGGCGGCGTGCGGACCTGGGGGACGTCCGCGAGCGCGCGGTCGTAGATGGCCGCCAGAGCGCGGCGCCGCTCGATCCACGCCTCCAGGCAGGGCATCTTGGCGTTGAGGACGGCGGCCTGGAGGTTGTCGAGCCGGCTCGTGAAGCCGAAGAGGACGTGCGAGTCCTTTGTCTCGCGCCCGTGGTCGCGCAGCAGGCGCAGCGTCCGCGCGATCGCGGGGTCGTCGGTGCACGCGGCGCCCGCGTCCCCCGCGGCACCCAGCAGCTTCGCCGGATAGAAGCTGAAGCAGGCGGCCGCTCCGAACGAGCCGGCCGGACGGCCGTCGAAAGAAGCGCCGAGAGCCTGGGCCGCGTCCTCGATGACGACGAGCCGCCGCTCGCGCGCGATCTCGAGGCAGCGGTCCATCTGGCAGACGCGCCCGTTCAGGTGCACCGGCATCAGCGCCTTCGTGCGTGGCTTGACCGCGCTCGCGGCCGCGTCCATGTCCATCAGGAAGTCGTCGCCCACGTCCACCAGCACCGGGGTGGCGCCGACGTGGACCACGGCGGCGATCGAGGCGAGGAAGGTGTGGGCGACGGTCACGACCTCGTCGCCGGGCCCGATGCCCGCAGCGCGCAGGGCGAAGATCAGCGCGTCCGTCCCGCTGTTCAGGCCGACGGCCTCGCGCACGCCGACGAGGCGCGCGAGGTCACGCTCGAAGCGGGCGACATCCTCGCGCAGGATGAGCTGGCCTTCGCCCAGGGTGCGCGCGATGGCGCCGTCCAGCTCGGCCTTCAGCGACCGGTACTGCTTGCGGTAGTCCACGAAGGGGACGCGGTACCCGGTCACGCTCCGGCCCGGCGCGCTGCCGCGGCGGGGCTCGCCGCACACAGGATCCCCGCGGAGATCCCCGGGAAGACCCGCAGCACCGCCGCCTCGAGGAGCTTGAACGCGCGGACGAGCGGACCGCGGTGGGCGAAAGGCTCGTAGTAGCCGCGCAGGTCGCGGACCTCGAGATCCAGCCGCCGCATCAGCTCGCGAAGGTTCGACTGCGTGTACGACGCGACGTGCTCTGGATGCGTCACCTCGGAGCCGAGCATGACCCGCAGCGTGCCATAGAGATAGAAGGCGTTCACGGTGGTCACGAGGATCTCGCCGTCCGGCGCGAGCCGCGACCTCGAGCCGAGGAGTACGGCTCGCGGCTCTTCTACGTGCTCGATCACGTCGGCCAGCAGCACCACGTCGTACGAGTCGAGCAGCCCAGGCTGCGGGTCGCCAAGCCGCCGGGCATCGACCTGGAGCACCCCGTCGAAGCCCTCGGCGCGCAGCGTCCGCAGGCCCTCCTCGTCTACGTCGATGCCGTGGACCAGCGCGGCGACGCGCTGGAGTTGCGCGTGCAGCAGCGTGCCGCTGCGGATCTTCGCCACGGTGTTCGGGAAGCTCGTGCAGCCCACGTGCAGGACCCTCTTGCCGGCACAGCGCCCGAGGATGTACGCGACACGCTCGACGCAGGGTCGGCGGCTGATGGCGTGCGACATCAGCGCTCGCCGCTGGGCGGCAGCGGCGCCGGTGGAGGCGCTCCCGGCAGGCGCAGTGCGACGCGCGCGGTGTCGGCGAGTATCCGCAGGTCGGTCGAGAGCGCTCTGCTCCGGACGTACGCCAGGCCCAGCCGGCTCTTCTCCGGGCGGATGAGCGCGTCGTAGGCCGCGTCGGGGTCCGGGTGGCCGCGCAGGATCTCCGACTCGTTGCGGAAGCGGATGGAAGCTTCGTCGGTGATGCCCGGCCGGACCGTGAGCAGCTCCCGCTCCTCGTCCGTGTATCGCGCCACATCGGCGGCCACCTGCGGGCGCGGGCCGACCAGGCTCATGTCGCCAGCCAGCACATTCACCAGCTGCGGCAGCTCGTCGAGCTTCGTGGCGCGCAGGAGACGGCCCACGCGCGTGATGCGCGGGTCGTCCGCGGCCGTGGACCAGACGCCGGTGCGATCCGCGTCCGCGACCATCGTCCGGAACTTCCACATCCGGAAGGGCCGGCCCTGGCGGCCGATGCGTGTGCCCCGGTAGACGACCGGGCCGGGCGAGTCGAGCCTGATCAGGATCGCGACCGCGAGCCAGACCGGAGCGGCGAGGACCAGGCCGATCAGGGCGCCCGCGACGTCCAACGCGCGCTTGGCCGCGTCGTAGGTCACGCCACCACCGGCTCGGGGG
>JBOGTE010000173.1:0-4532 GCA_050692015.1 Candidatus Limnocylindria bacterium | reverse complement strand
GCGCCGGAATGCGCTCGGCGCTGAAGGTGGCTTCAGCGGAGCGCGACGCGCTCGCGGGGTACGAGCGCGCTTTCCTGGGCTACCTCGAGGGCGTGGCGCTGCGCGAAGCGGGGTCGGCGGAGGACGCGCGGCGCGCGTTCGAGGCGGCGATGGAGGCCGCGCCCGGCACGATCGGCGAGGCGCTCGCGCGCCGCGAGCGGGCCAACCTGCTCACGAGTCTGGAGCGCGGGAAGCCCGCGGAGGGCGGCGCTACCGGAGCGTGAACGTGGTGGTGCGGTCGTTCACCTGCACCGTGTAGGTCGTCCCGGCCACGAAGTCGCTCCCGAGCTCGACGGTGAGGTCGTAGGTGCCGTAGATCATGGTGCAGATCGGGTCGCCGGTCGGCAGCGAGTTCAGCACCTTGACCGTGATCGTGTCGCCGGTGCGGGTGACCGAGTGCGAGTGCGGCTCGGCGCAGCCGCTCGGCAGCCCGGCCACGAGGCGCAGTGCGACCTGCGGCGGGTGCGACTCGCGGACGAGGACGTCGAGCTCGTCGATGGGGGCCTCCACGGTCCTGCGGCCCGCTTCCACGTCTCCCGGAGCGGCGTTCGCCAGGGCGAAGGCGCCCACGGCGACCAGCGCGATGGCCGCGGCCAGGGCTACGGCGAGGCTCTTCTTCATGTACCTATGACGCCGGGCGGGCGGGTCCGGTTCCACCCCTCCTCAGCCGCCCTCTTCCTCCCAGTCGCCCAGGCCCTCCAGGTCGTCCGCGAAGAGCTCCGGGTCGAAGCCCAGGTCGTCGATGACCTCGACCAGGCTGTTCCGCTGCTCGGGCGGCGTCGTGCGGATCCAGCCGCGCACCACGTCGTCCGCCGCGACGGCGCTGGCGCCCCGGTCACCGGCCACGAGCTCGCTCTCCTCGCGCCCCGCGGACTCGGCCAGGGGCCGCAGCGTCTCCGGGACCATGCCGGTGAACGCGGCCAGGGTCCGCTCCGCCGCGTCCTCCCATTCCATCGTGCGTCCGGCCCCGCCGCTCATGCGATCGCGTCGATCCCGGTCGCGAAGCGGCCGATGATCAGCTTCTGGATCTGTGTGGTGCCCTCGTACAGGCGGTTCACCCGCGCGTCGCGCCAGTACCGCTCGACGGGGAACTCGTCCGAGAAGCCGTAGCCGCCGTGGATCTGGATGGCCAGGTCGGCGGCGCGCTGCGCCGCCTCGGAGGCGTACAGCTTGGCGATGGACGTCTCTCTAGTGTTTTGCAGCCCCTTGTCCTTCAGCGCGCCCGCGCGCCAGACCAGCAGGCGTGCGGCCTCGGTCTCCACGATCATGTCCGCCAGCATCTCCTGCACCAGCTGATGCCCCGCGATGGGCTTGCCGAACGTCTTCCGCTGCGTCGCGTAGGTCACCGAGGCGTCGATGCACGCCTGCGCCACGCCCACCGCCCCCGCCGCCACCGAGTAGCGGCCGTTGTCCAGCGCCGCCATGGCGATGGCGAACCCCCTGCCCGCTTCGCCGAGCCGCTGCGAGTCGGGCACCTGCACGTCCTCGAGGATGAGCTCGGACGAGTCCGAGGAGCGCAGCCCCAGCTTCCCGTGGATGGCCTGGCTGCCGTAGGGCTGGCGCTCGCGGTCGATGAGGAACGCCGTGATGCCGCGGTGCGCCTTGGAGGGGTCGGGGTCGGTGCGGGCGAAGACGAGCGCGAGCTTGCTCACGCTGCCGTTGCTGATCCACGTCTTCCGCCCCCGGATGACCCAGTCCGCGCCGTCCTTCCTCGCGGTCGCCCGCAGCTGGGCCGCGTCGCTGCCCACCTCGGGCTCGGTCAGGCCGAAGCAGCCGATGACCTCGCCGCGGCAAAGGCGGGGGAGCCACTCCCGCTTCTGCTCCTCGGTGCCGAACGTCAGGATCGTCTTCTCGACCAGCGAGATCTGGACCGACAGCGTGGTGCGGACCGAAGAGTCGGCGCGCCCGATCTCCTCGGTGATGAGCGCGTGCGCGACGTTGTCCACGCCCATGCCGCCGTACTCCTCGGGGATGGGGCCGCCCAGGAGGCCGAGCGGCGCCATCTTGGCGAGCACCGCAGCCGGGAACTCCTCGGCCCGGTCGCGGTCGCGCGCGCCGGGGGCGATCTCCTTCTCGGCGAAGTCGCGCGCGAGCCTGCGGATCTGCTCCTGCTCGGGGGAGAGGTCGAGGTCCACTGCGCGCCGAGTCTATTGACGGCCCCGGAGTGTGTCTTAGGACGATCTCACCATCCCTTCCTAGACTCGCGGCATGCTCACGCGTCCGCTGGCCCTGCTGCGCACCGATCGGCGCGCGCAGGTCGCGGCCGGGATCCTCGCGGCCAGCGGAGCGGCCTTCGCCTGGTGGACCATCTCGCCGCTCTTCCTGGCGACGACGGTCGTCGAGCAGACGCGGGAAGCGACCGTCACATTCGCGCCGGCCACGGTCGCGCCCGCGACCGCCGCTCCAGGAGGCGGACCGGCCGCGACGAGCCCCCCGGCGCCGGTCGCCCGGCTCCTGGGGCGCGGGGAGCTCCAGCGCATCGACGACCTGCACCACGGGTCAGGCCCCGTCGTGCTCTTCGAGCTGGACGGCAGGCACGTCGTCCGGTTCGAGGACGTGACGATCCAGAACGGCCCTGATCTTCACGTGTACCTCGCCCGCGGGAGCGGCGGGGCGTACGACGACTCGCAGGACCTCTACCTCGGCGTGCTGAAGGCCAGCAGCGGCACGTTCACCTACGAGCTGCCGGCGGGCACGCGCGTCGAGGACTACAAGTCCGTGGTCGTGTGGTGTCGCGCGTTCGCCACCCTCTTCACCTGGGCCGACCTCGAGGCGCCCTGAGGCGCCGCGCCTACGGCCGCCTGAGCGCCTCCGCGACGCGGTCCGTGACGATCGTCTCCTCGCCCGGCTTGAGCAGGGCCGCGTTCAGGAGCACGGCGCGCTCGCCCGAGACCGCGACGTCGATAGGCGGCTCGCCGGCCAACAGCGCCGCGCGCACATCGCCGCTGGTCAGGCCGAGCGAGGGCTCGAGGTCGAGGCGGGCCCGCGGCAGCGGCTGACCGGCCTCGCTCGGGAAGTCCCGCCGGGCGCAGACGCCCGGGAGCGCGCCGAGGGTCTCGACCCACGCAGCAGTGATCCGCTCGATCTCCGCGGTGCGCGCGGCGTGGTCCTGCGCGAGGTACAGCTCGACCGCGGCGAGGAGCCCGCACATCTCCTCCTTGCCGACCTTCATCGGGCGGCCCAGGCGCTGATGCGGCGCCGCGTGCATCTCGCAGGCGGCGACCATGTCCGGCTTCCCGACGATCAAGCCGGAGGCCTGGGGACCGCGTAGCGCCTTCCCGCCGCTGAAGAGCACCAGGTCGGCGCCCATCTCTGCGAAGCGCCAGAGGTTCTCCGGCGGCGGCAGCTGGGCGGCGGCGTCCACGATCACCGGCACACCGGCCGCGTGGGCGATCGCGAGGACGCGCTCGAGCGGGAGCGCGCCGCGGCTGTAGATCTCGCCGGGCAGGTACAGGACCGCCGCGGTGGCCGGGCCGATCGCGGCTTGGAGCTCCCACTCGAAGGTCTGGATCACGTTGCCGATCTGCACGAGCCGGCCTCCCGCGAGGACGATCGCCGGGTCGTACGGCGTGCGCTGGCCGCAGTGGACGATCACGTCGCGCTTCGGAAGGGTCCCGACCCCCAGCTGGATGAGGCGACCGAGCGCGCGGAGATCCCTTCCGGTCATGCAGGCGAGGGTCGCGAGCACCAGGCCTGCCGAGGCGCCGCTGCACACGAGCGCGGCCTCGTTGCGCGTCAGCTGCGCGATGCGCGACGAGACCGCTCGCTGCAGCTCGTGCATATCGACGAACGCGGCGCTCGCCTCGCGCATCGCCTCGATGACCTCCGGGGGCATGAGCGAGCCGCCCAGCCGCGTCAGCCACGCGTTGGCGTTGATCAGGGGCCGCACGCCGAGGCGGCCGTAGACGCCGGTCACCTCGCCCGTCACTCGGCCACCCGCTCCGGCTCGCTGCGGATCGTGCGCGCCAGCCCCTCGACGCCCGCCGTCAGCCCGCCATCGACGACCAGCGTGGCCCCGTTGATGAAGCCCGCCTCGTCGGACGCGAGGAAGGCCGCCGCCGCGGCCACGTCCTCCGGAAGCCCCAGGCGCCGGGCCGGGTACCAGGGCACGATCCGGTCGAAGAGATCGGGCTGCCGCTCGAGCCGCCCCGTCCAGGCAGCGGTCTGGACCGTGCCGGGGCAGATGCAGTTCGCGCGGATCCCGCGCCGGCCGTACTCGACGGCCATGTTCTGCGTCAGGCTGATCACCCCGGCCTTTGCGGCGCTGTAGGCGTGGTGGCCGAATGCGGCGAGACCGTTGACGGACCCGATGTTCACGATCGTCCCGCGGCCGGCTGCGAGCATTGACGGCAGCACGGCGCGGCTGCAGAGGTACACGCTCTTCAGCGTCCCGGCCAGGACCGCGTCCCAGGTGGCCTCGTCGATCGACAGGATGTCGTCGCCCCGGCCGAAGGACACGTTGTTCACCAGGACGTCGATGCGGCCGTGTCGCT
>JBOGTE010000172.1:0-4604 GCA_050692015.1 Candidatus Limnocylindria bacterium | reverse complement strand
CCGCACGCTCCTCACCGCCCTCGGCGAGGCGCCCGACCGCGTCGCGGCGGAGCTGCGGCGACGCGTGCGCTCCGACCTCGCGGCGATGGACGAGCAGGACTGGCACGCCCGCCTGGACGAGAGGTCGCTGGCGTGGTTCCGCGAGCAGGGCCGGCGCATGAGCGCGCTGCTCATAGGCTCGCTCGACACCGCCCGGCGCGCCGGGCGCGAGCAGATGCTGCGACAGGCGGAGGCCCTGGGGCGCGAGTACGGGATCGAGTCGGGCCGCCGCGGCCTCTCGATCGGCGAGGCCACGCAGGCCTTCCTCTTCTTCCGCGCACGCTTCATGTCCGAGATCGCGACCATCGCGCGCCGCCGGTCGCTCGACGCCGCGCAGGCGACGGCCCTCTTCGAGGAAGCGGACCAGGCGCTGGACGGCGTCATCGTCGCGCTGGTAGAGGGTCACCGGGCTCCGCGCAGGAAGTGAGCGGAGATCCTACGCTCTGCGTGTGCCAGCCCGCTCCGGTCCGCAGGCTCGCGCGCTCGCCGCGATCGACGAGCACCGCGAGGGGCTACTCGAGCTCTCCGCGCGCATCCACCGCTCGCCGGAGCTGGGCTACCAGGAGCACCAGGCCGCCCTGTGGATCACGACCTTCCTCGAGGGCGCCGGCTTCACCGTGACCAAGGGGTACGGCGGCCTGGAGACCGCGTACCGAGCCGACGCGGCCGGCAAGGGCGACGGCCCGACCGTGGCGATCCTCTCCGAGTACGACGCGCTTCCCGACATCGGCCACGCCTGCGGGCACAACCTCATCGCGATCATGGGCGTGGCCGCGGCCATCGGAGTGCGCGCGGCGATCGGCGACCTCAAGGGGAAGGTCGCGACCATCGGGACGCCGGCCGAGGAGGGCGGAGGCGGCAAGGTCGCGATCCTCAAGGCCGGCGGCTTCGACGACGTGGACGCCGCCATGATGGTCCACCCCTCCAGCCGCACGCTCTCGATGCGGGGGTCGCTAGCGTCCAGCCGCGTCGATGTGGAGTTCCACGGCAAGGCGGCCCACGCCGCGGCGCAGCCCGACCGCGGCATCAACGCCCTGGACGGCATCATCACGACCTACAACGCGGTGAACGCGATGCGCCAGCAGCTGCGCTCTGACGCCCGGGTGCACGGGATCATCACCAGCGGCGGCAGCGCGGCGAACATCATCCCGGAGTACGCCGCGTCGAAGTGGAGCGTGCGCGCCCTGGACCACGCGTACCAGCAGGAGGTCCTCAAACGCTTCGTCGCCTGCGCCGAGGGCGCCGCGACGGCGACGGGCACGACCGTGACCGTCACCGTCCACGAGAACTCGAGCTACGAGAACATGGTCCCCGCGACATCCATCTCCGAGCGCTGGGGCGAGCACGTGAAGGCGCTCGGTCTGCCGGTCATGGCGACGTCGCCCGACGAGCGGATGGGCTCCACCGACATGGGGAACATAAGCCGGGTCATCCCGTCGATCCACCCCTACATAGCGATCGCCCCGGAGGGCACGCCGGGACACTCCACGGCCTTCCGCGACGCCGCGGCCACGCCGCAGGCGCACGAGAACGCGATCGTCGCCGCCAAGGCCATGGCCCTGGCCACGATCGACATCCTCGCGGACGGGGCGGTCCTCCAGCGCGCGCGAGAGGAGTTCGAGCGCCGCCGCAAGGAGGGCACGGTGAAGGGACGGACGGCGTGAGCGCCACGGTCGCCGCGCCCACGGCCAACACGCAGCTCGCCGCGTGGGTCGATGAGATGGCCCGCATGTGCAAGCCGGACCGCGTGTACTGGTGCGACGGCTCCGAGGAGGAGCGCCAGCGGCTGCTGGGCGAGGCCATCGAATCCGGCGTGCTCCTCCGCCTCAACGAGGAGAAGCGGCCGCGCAGCTACTACAGCCGCTCGAACCCCAACGACGTCGCGCGCACCGAGGAGCTGACCTTCGTCTGCACGCCCACGCGCGAGGAGGCCGGCCCCACGAATAACTGGCTCGACCCCTCCGCGATGTACGCGAAGCTCCGCGGCCTCTTCGACGGGGCCATGAAGGGCCGGACCATGTACGTGGTCCCGTACATCATGGGCCTGCCCGAGTCGCCCTTCGCGAAGGTCGGGATCGAGCTGACCGACTCCGTGTACGTGGCGCTGAACATCAGGATCATGGCGCGCATGGGCGCCGTCGCGCTCGACAAGCTCGGGACCTCCGACGACTTCAACCGCGGCTTGCACTCGGTCGCCGACTGCGATCCCTCCCGGCGGTACATCGTCCACTTCCCGCAGGACAACGCCATCTGGTCGGTCGGCTCCGGCTACGGCGGCAACGCCCTACTGAACAAGAAGTGCCTGGCCCTGCGGATGGCCAGCTACCAGGCGCGCCAGGAGGGCTGGCTGGCGGAGCACATGCTGCTGCTCGAGGCCACGAGCCCCGAGGGCGAGGTGCGCTACCTCGCCGCCGGCTTCCCGAGCGCCTGCGGCAAGACGAACCTGGCCATGCTCCTGCCGCCGCCGGCGTTCGAAGGCTGGCGCATCCGCACCCTCGGCGACGACATCGTCTGGCTGCGCATAGGCGAGGACGGACGCCTCTACGCGGTGAACCCCGAGGCCGGCTTCTTCGGCGTCGCCCCCGGCACGAGCGAGGCGACCAACGCCACGGCGATGCGCATGCTGGAGCACGACGCGATCTTCACCAACGTCGCCCTCACACCGGACATGGACGTCTGGTGGGAGGGGATGGACGGCACGCCCGACCGGCTCATCGACTGGAGGGGACGCGACTGGCGAAAGGGCTCGCACGAGCCGGCCGCTCATCCGAACGCGAGGTTCACCGTGCCGCTCGAGAACAACCCCATGCTCTCGTCGGCCGTGAACGACCCGCGCGGTGTCCCCATCTCCGCCCTTCTCTTCGGAGGGCGGCGCTCTTCCACCGTGCCGCTGGTGCTCGAGTCGTTCAACTGGACGCACGGCGTGTACCTGGCCGGCACCATGGGATCCGAGACGACCGCCGCGAAGACCGGCAAGGTCGGGGTCCTGCGCCGCGACCCGATGGCCAACATCCCGTTCGTCGGGTACGACATGGGCACGTACTTCCAGCACTGGCTGGAGATGGGCGCGCGCATGGCGCAGCCGCCCCGCCTGTTCCTTGTGAACTGGTTCCGCAAGGACGACCGCGGGAAGTACCTCTGGCCCGGCTTCGGCGAGAACATGCGCGTCCTCAAGTGGGTCCTGGACCGGTCCGACGGGCGTGCCGGAGCGCGGGAGACCGCGGTCGGCTGGACGCCGCGCGCCGAGGACCTCGACCTGCGCGGGCTCCCCGGGAGTCCCGAGGCCGTCGAGTCCGCGCTGCGCGTTGACACCGACGAGTGGCGCGAGGAGCTCTCGGACCACGCGGAGTGGCTCCGGCACCTCGGATCCACCGTGCCGCGCGCGCTCGCGGCGCAGCACGAGCTCCTTGCCGAGTCGCTCGAGATCGCGGCGGGTAGGGCCCGGCCCGTCAGGGGCCCTGCGGACTAGGGCTCTTCCGGCGCGTCCGCGTCCGACAGCGCGAACGCGATCGCCTGCTCGCCCGAGAGTGCCGCGCCCTCCGCCCCCAGCGCCTCCCTACGGTCGGCGTCGGTCCGCTCGAGGAGGGCGCGGACCTCGAGCGTGAACGGCTTGTTCTCCTCCCGCAGATAGTCCGCGAGCTGGGTTCCCGTCCGGTCCTTCAGCTCCCGGCCGGCCCCGAAGAGCCGCAGCGCACGATCGTCGAGGCCCTGCGTGGCCGCGAGCTCGGCGAAGTCGTAGAAGAACAGGACGATGCCGGAGACGTCGCCGGCGTCGCGGAACAGCTCGAGTCCTTCCGCGAGGGCCGCCCGCGCCTGGCTGAGAGCGCCAAGCCGTATCCGCGCCACGCCGAGACCGTGGAGCGCCCACGCGAGGCCGAACCGGTTCTCGAGCTCGCGGAACGTGCCGACGACCTCGTCCAGTATCTCGGCCGCCTTCACCCAGTCGGCGCGGTTGGAGTACGCCGTCGAAAGGGCCCACAGCGCCTTCGCGACGCCGGCGCGGTCGCCTGCGGCGCGATAGGACGCGAGAGCCTCCTCCAGCATCGCCGCTCCGGCCTCGCCCTCGCGGTCCGGCAGGATGTACGCGAACGAGAGGTCGTACAGGGCGTTCGCGATGGCGATCGGATCGCCCGTCCGCCGCGCGAGCTCGAGCCTCTTCTCGTAGGAGCGCTCCGTCGCCTCCATGTCCCCAAGCCAGTAGGTGACGCCGGCGGCGGCCTCGAGCGCGCGCAGGTACGCGTCGGCATGCGACTCGGCGCCGGGGAGCGCGAGGACGCGCTCCGACCGCTGCCGTCCTTCCTGCAGGTGGCCCCGCATCTGCCAGAAGCGCCAGAGCGCGGCCACCAGGCGTAGCGCGACCTCTACGCGCGCGGCGTCGGCGTCGTGGTCGGCGGGGCCGCAGTCGCACGCGGTCTGGTCGGCGCACTGCCGGTGGCTACAGATGTCGAGGGCCACGCGCAGGTTCCCCTGCTCCTGCTCGAGCCGATCGAGCCGCTCCTTCTGACGGGGCCCGAACAGATCGGGCTGCACCGCCTCCGCGAGCGCGAGGAACGCCCTCGCGTGTC
>JBOGTE010000171.1:0-4613 GCA_050692015.1 Candidatus Limnocylindria bacterium | reverse complement strand
GCCGGCGGGTGGGAGGTCGTGCTCGGCGCGACGGGGCGCCTCGCGCGGTCGCCGGCCGCGGCTGACGGTCCGCCGGCCGGGGCCCGGCAATGGGGCTCAGCGCTGTGGTGGCTGGCCTGGGCCACGGTGATCGCGTCGAGCGTCGTCGCGTACGTCTACGCGATACAGCCGAACGTCCGCTACGACCTCGCGCTGGACATCCAGGCCACCGGCTCGAGCGGGTCGCTCTTCTCGTTCCTGGACCAGCGCGTCGGCCTCGACCCGGGCGTGTGGTTCCCGTCGCTGGTGCGGCCGGACCCACTGAGCATCGGGCTGACCGTCGCCTGGGCTTCCTTCGCCCTCGCGCTCGTGTGGATCGGCCGGCGGAGGGCAGTCCCCTAGGCCCGACGTATCAGGGCGTCCCGGCCCGGAGCGACGTCAAGGTCACGGGCCTGGTCTGCCTGCGCTCGACCACGAGGGCCGCTCCGAGATAGAGGAGCGCGACGATGACGAGCAGCTGGCGGTAGCCCACGGCGAGCGCCGCGTACTCGAGCACCCCGCCGAATACCGCACCCAGCAGGTTCCAGCCGAAGGCGATGTCGGCGTTCTCCGTGTCACGGAAGGACCGGGCGAATATGAGGTTCGCCAGGAAGATGGGAGCGAAGGCCAGCGCCGACGCGACCGCGTAGCGGAGCCAGGCGGGCTCGAAGAGCAGGGATGTCGGGTCGAGCACGTAGGCGAGGCCGAGCGCGGCGAGCAGGGCCGCGAAGAGAGGCCGAGCGTCGCGCACCCGGACGCGCGCGCTCACCGCGACGGCCAGGAAGACGCTCGTGAGGATCGCTCCGAACACGAGGGCGTTCACGTACCACGTGGTCCCGAAGAGCAGGCCGAACGTCGCCAGGCTCTTCGTCTCGAGCAGCAGGAACGCCGCGCCGAGCAGGAAGAAGTGCGCGTCGGTGGGGGTGGTCTTGACGGCGCGGGTCGCGCCGAGGATCGTCACGGCGGCGAAGGCCAGCACGCTCAGCAGGACCAAGAGGTACGACGGCGCGATCCCGGGCGTGCGCAGGTAGGGGAACGGCCAGTCATCGGTCGCCGGCGCGGGCGCATCCGCGGTGGACCAGGGCTCGGCCAGGCCGGCCGGCAGGCCGTCGCGTCCGACGGCGATCACCGCTGCGCTCGCGCCCACGTCCGCGTACGTGCGCACCATGGCCGGGTGTCCGAAGACGTCCTCGGCCATCGCCACGTACCGCGAGATGAGCCAGGTCTCGCGGTAGTGGTTGTAGAGGACCATCACGCCATTAGGGCGCAGCCGGTCGCGCGCGTCCGCGAAAGCCTCCCTGGTGAACAGGAACGACTCGAGGCGCAGGTTCGCGGTGTTCGTCACCAGCGTGAGGCTGTCGGTCAGCGCGAAGACGATCAGGTCGTAGGTGGCGTCGGTCGTCCTAAGGTGCGCTCGCCCGTCGGCGACGATGCGCCGAACGCGCGCGTCGTCGTACGGCCGTTCGGGATGGCGCTCTACGCCGATGGCCTGTATCACCGGGTCGATCTCGACCGCATCGACGCGGTCTACCCCGTGTGCGAGCGCGACTGCGACGTCGTTGCCCGCGCCGGCGCCGATGATCAGAGCGTGCTCGAATCTTCGCTCCGGAAGCCAGTCGTAGACCTGGTCGTAGAAGAGCTGCTCAGGACCCAGGCGTGCGAGCGACTGGTGTCCGATCCCGTTCACCGCGATCGAGCCCGTGCCGTCCGGGTGCTCGTGCGCGGTGATCCGGTAGTAGGGCGAGTAGCGGTCGCCTAGCTGGAGGTCCGCGGCGCCGAGTCCGATCACGCAGAGCATCGCCAGCCCGCCGAGCGCGTCTCGCCGGACCGGGCCGCGCGAGAGGGCCGCGGCGGCCAGCAGGAGCCCGAGCACCACGAGCCACCAGAACGGCGGGGTCGAGAGGAATGACAGACCGGCGAAGAGCGCGATCCCCACGAGCGCGCCGGCGATGTCGAGCGAGTAGGCGCGAAGGGGAGGGAGGGTGCGAAGGAGCGGCCCCAGCGGCAGGGCCAGCAGGGCCATCGTGAGGGTGGACAGCGCGACCAGGATCCCGACGACCAGCAGGCTCGGCTCGAGCACGGCGTCGCCGCTGTATCCCAGGAAGAGGTCGGTCCCGGCGACCCCGACGTCCACCTGGGCTTGGTTCATCGCCACGATCAGGATCAGCAACAGGACGGGGCCGTACGGCGCGTAGGAGCCGAAGCGCCGCCCGAGCAGTACACCGAGGCCGATCCCCAGGAAGCTGGCGATCAGGATCAGGTTGTTGAAGAAGCCGACGTAGACGACCTTCGCGGGGATCCACCTGATGAGGATGAGCTCCGCCAACAGGACCGCCGCGCTGGTGAAGACGATCGCCGCGGCGGCGCTCGGCGTCCTCACCTCACGTTCACGGTGGGAGCATCTGTCCATCGGACCGCGAGGCGCAAGCGTCGAGCGGTATCGGTACGGGGAGGCGGGGCGTCGCCCCTGCCTCCCCTCCGGATCAGCTGGGGACGATGGCTGCTACCAGGCCGCCGATCACCGCCGTCACGACGATCAGGGCCAGGAAGCTGACGATCGCCACGCCGACCGCGCGGCCGGTCGAGACGTCCAGGGCGGCCCGCAGCGCGATCACGGTCGTGACCAGGACCCAGATCCCGACGACGAGGCTGACGATCCCGAACAGAGCCGGGATGACCCCGAGGACGAGAAGCACGCGCGGCGAGTTGGCGAAGCCGAGCGTCCGCGCGACCTGGCCCCAGTCCGCGTGCGTCTCCGGTGCGGGCATGAGCTTGGTGCCCACGAGGAACGCCACGTACGCGTACACGGCCCACCCCAGGAGGCCGACGAGGATGCCCCCGATGAGGCCGCCGACGAGGTCGCCGGGCGCGCCGACCCCGGCGCCGATGCCGGCCGCTACCGCGCCGATCACCACGATGGTCGCGGCCTGAGTCGTGGCCGTGGTGTCCGCCTCTACCTCTTCGTAGGCCGACTGCTCGAGCCTCGCCGCGCGGATCGCCCGGTCGAGGATCCCGCCGCCTGCCGCCGGTGCTGCCGTGGTCATGTAACACCCCCAACGCTCGTGTCGGGCGCACCCTACAACGGTCGCGCGGGTGCCTGCCGTCCGAGCGTTGAGGGCTGCGGGGGACGGGATCATCTGATATGGGATAACATATCGGACCGGTGGACGCGCCACAGCTCCTCCGGCAGGCACGGGCTCGGGCGGGACTGAGCCAGCGCGACCTCGCGCGGCTCTCCGGCATCCCGCAGCCGATGATCTCCTCGATCGAGCGTGGGCTCCAGGACCCGCGGCACTCGACGCTGGAGCGGCTACTCCGCGCCTGCGGCCAGGAGCTCGACCTCGTATTGAAGGCAGGTGAAGGCGTGGACCCGACCCAGTTCATCCCGGCGATCGGTACGGCTCTACGCGAGCGGCTCGCGGCTGCGGCGCATCACGCGAAGGTCCTTGACACGATCGAACGCGCGCGGATCCGTCGCTGATGGGCAGGTCCGTACGCCGTGAGCCACTGCTGGACCCCAGTCCGATCCTGGCAGCGCTCCACCGGCACGCTGTGCGCTTCGTCGTCGTGGGTGGCCTCGCGGGGAACCTCCACGGATCGACGACACTGACGAGCGATCTCGATCTGGTGTATGCACGCGGCTCCGACGATCTCGATCAGCTCTCTGACGCGCTCATCGAGCTCGAAGCCAGGCTCCGGGGAGCGCCAGCCCACCTGCCGTTCCACCCCGATGCCCGAACGCTGAAGGCGGGCCTCAACTTCACGTTCGTCACGAAGCACGGACCACTCGACTGCCTTGGTGATGCGAGCGGCTACACGTACGACGTCCTGGCGCCGAACGCCGAGTGGGCCGAGCTAGGGGCCTATCGGGTCCAGATCGCGGCGCTCGACGATCTGATCCGGATGAAGCGCGCTGCGGGGCGCCTGAAGGACCTCATAGAGGTCGAGAACCTAGGCAAGCTGCGTGACGTTCGCGAAGAACAAGGGATCTTCGGCCTCGCCGAGCCAGGGTCCGGTCAGAAGCGGCGAGCGAAGGTCGCTCGCCGCCCGCGGGCGACAGCCCCCAAGCGGCGCAGATGACGCACGACCACGATCACGAGCACGACGTGCGAGAGCGCCGCTTCGACGAGGGGGACCGCGAGGCCTGGGAGAGGCCGGTCGGCGAGACGGAGCTCTTCGACCCCGCTCGGCGCGACATCTACAACTTCATCGACGAGACCAAGGTCCACCACCTGCGCCCGCTGCTGCCGGCGGCGGGCAGCGCCATCGAGATCGGCGCCGGGTCGGGCCGGCTGCTCATCCGCCTGGGCCTCGAGCGGCCCTACCGGCTGGTCGCGCTCGACTACGCGGCGTACGCGATGCGCGCGGTCCGCGAGAACGCGCGGCGTGCGGTGCGGTCGCCGCGCCAGCATCCCGATGGTGGCCAAGGCGGTCCGTTGCGGGACGGTTCGCTAGACGCTGGCTCGTCCGGCAGCTCGTCCGGTCGCGAGCCGTCCGGCCGCGCGTTACCCGTCGAGCCCGTGCTCGGCGACGCGCGCTCGCTCCCGTTCGCCGACGAGAGCTTCGACGTGGTCCTCTCGGGCGGGCTCCTCGAG
>JBOGTE010000170.1:0-4664 GCA_050692015.1 Candidatus Limnocylindria bacterium | reverse complement strand
GCCGCGCTGCGGGTCCGCCGCGCGGTCGAGGGGACGATCAAGGGCGTCCGCGTCGTGGCTAAGTCCACGACGGAGGAGGTGCGCGCCTAGACCGAGGGCAGGTCGAGCCCTTCGCGCTTCGCGAAGTCGAGCGCCTCCGGGTACCCGGCATCGGCGTGGCGCATCACGCCGGTGCCTGGATCCGTCGTCAGGACCCGGAGCAGCTTCTCGCGCCCCAGCGGTGTCCCGTCAGCGAGGGCGACCATCCCGGCGTGGATGGAGAGCCCGATGCCCACGCCGCCGCCGTGGTGGACGGAGACCCACGTGGCGCCGGCCGCGGTGTTCACGAGGGCGTTCAGGATCGGCCAGTCGGCGATCGCGTCGCTGCCGTCCCGCATGCCCTCGGTCTCGCGGAAGGGTGAGGCGACCGACCCCGAGTCCAGGTGGTCGCGGCCGATGACGACCGGTGCTCCGAGCTCGCCGCTCTCGACCAGGCGGTCCAGGGCCTCGCCGAACGTGGCGCGCTCGCCGTAGCCGAGCCAGCAGACGCGGGCCGGCAGCCCCTGGAAGGGGACGCGCTCCGCCGCGAGCCGGATCCAGCGGCCGAGGGTCTCGTCCTTCGGGAAGAGCTCCAGGACCAGCCTGTCGGTGCGGTGCACGTCCGCCGCGCTCCCGGACAGAGCCACCCAGCGGAAGGGACCGCGTCCTTGAGAGAACATCGGCCGGATGTACTCGGCCACGAAGCCGGGATAGGCGAACGCGTCGGCCAGGCCGCCCCGCTGGGCCATGCCGCGCAGGTTGTTGCCGTAGTCGAAGGCGACCGCGCCGCGCCGCCCGAGGTCCAGGATCGCCGAGCAGTGCGTGGCCATCGAGGCGAGCGACCGGCGGACGTAGCCCTCCGGGTCCTCGCGGCGGAGCGGCTCGGGGTCCTCGACCCCGTCGGGCACGTACCCCTCGAGCGGGTCGTGCGCACTGGTCTGGTCCGTCACTACGTCCACGCGCACCCCGCGGCGCACCAGCTCCGGCAGCACCGAAGCCGCGTTCCCGATCACGCCGACCGAGCGCGCCTGGCGCGCGGTCCGGTAGCGCTCGACGCGGCCGAGCGCCTCGTCCAGCGAGGTCGCGACCTCGTCGAGGAAGCCCTGGTCCAGACGGCGCTGCGCTCGGCGCGGGTCCACCTCGACGACGAGCGCGACGCCCTCGTTCATGGTGACGGCCAGCGGCTGTGCCCCGCCCATGCCGCCCAGGCCCGCCGTGACGACGAGCCGCCCGGCGAGCGTGTCGCCGAAGTGGCGCCGCGCGACGGCGGCGAAGGTCTCGTACGTGCCCTGGAGGATCCCCTGCGTGCCGATGTAGATCCACGACCCGGCCGTCATCTGCCCATACATCGAGAGGCCCAGGGCCTCGAGCCTGCGGAACTCGTCCCACGTGGCCCACTGCGGGACGAGCATCGCGTTGGAGATGAGCACGCGCGGCGCCCACTCGTGGGTCTGAAAAACCCCTACGGGCTTGCCCGACTGCACGAGCAGGGTCTCGTCGGCGCGGAGGCGGCGCAGCGTCGCGAGGATCCGGTCGAACGCTTCCCACGAGCGCGCGGCCCGTCCGGTCCCGCCGTACACGACGAGGTCGTCGGGGCGCTCGGCGACCTCCGGATCGAGGTTGTTCTGGATCATCCGGAACGCGGCCTCCTGCGGCCAGCCGAGGCACTGGAGGTCCGCGCCCCGAGGGGCCTGGACCGCCCTTCGCGCTCGTCCAGCTCGCCTTCCGGCTCGCTGGCCTGCGCCGCCTCGCTCCGCTCGATCACTAGTGGACTCGCTCCTCACGGCAATGCCGCTCGTCGCTCGCTCATTTTCATGCGCTCGATCTCTACCCGGCGGAAGCAGCCGACGACGTGGTCGTTCACGACGCCAACGGCCTGGAGGTGCGAGTACATGACCACCGGGCCGAGGAAGCTGAAGCCCCGTTCCTTCATGTCGCGCGCCAGGGCCTCCGACTCGGCCGTCCTGGCCGGCAGGTCCCCCAGGGTGCGCGGCGCGGGCCGGCGCTTCGGCGCGAAGCCCCATATATAGGTGTCGAAGCTGCCGAACTCGCGCTGAAGAGCGAGGAAGGCCCTGGCGTTCCGAACGGCGCTGGTGACCTTGCGGCGGTTCCGGACGATGCCGTCGTCGCGCAGCAGCCGCTCGACCATGCGCGCGTCGAAGCGCGCGACCTTCCGGGGGTCGAAGTCGGCGAACGCCTTCCGGTAGCCCTCGCGCTTCCGCCAGATGAGCGACCACGAGAGACCCGACTGCGCGCTCTCGAGGACCAGGAACCGGAAGTGGCGGCGGTCGTCGCGCTTGGGCGTGCCCCACTCCCTGTCGTGGTAGGTCCGCATCTCGTCGGTTCCCGGCCAGCCGCAGCGTGGCTTCCCGTCGGGCCCGCGCACCTGCTTATCGCGCTCGACCCGGCCTCGCTTCCGCGACGGCCGTGCCTCGCCGCCTCGCTCCGCTCGATCACTTGCTGACTCGCTCGGACCGGCGGAGCCGGATCCTCGCTCGAGTCCCTTCTTGGTCACGCCAGCGCCTCGAAGCGCTGGCGAACGGCCGCGGCCAGGACCTCCCGCTGGATGACGTCCGACATGCGCGCGACATCTGGGGCGAGCGTGCGGTCCTCGTCCACGAAGGGCGAGTGCTCGCGCACCACCTCGCGCGCGGCCTCGATGGGCGCGGCGGAGCGCATGTCCAGGAGGTCGAGGCCCTGCGCGGCGCAGAGCGACTCGATGGCCAGGATGTCGCGGACGTTCCGCACGACCGCGGTGAGCTTGTGCGCCGCGTGCACGCCCATGCTCACGTGGTCCTCCATGCCGGCCGAGGTGGGGATCGACTGCACCGACGCCGGGAGCGCCCGCAGGCGGTCCTCGGCCACGAGCGCGGCGGCCGTGTACTGCGCGACCATGAAGCCGGAGTTCGACCCCGCGCGGGGCGTGAGGAAGGGAGCGAGGCCCGAGGTGTGCCCGTTCGTCAGCCGGTCGATGCGGGCCTCGGCGATCTCCCCGAGCTGCGCGACGGCGATGGTCGCGAGGTCCAGTGCCAGCGCGACGGGCTGCCCGTGGAAGTTGCCGCCGGAGAGGATGCGTGCGGTGTCGGCGAGGTGGTCCGGGTCGTCCCAGACGATGAGGGGGTTGTCAGTGGCGGCGTTGACCTCGACCTCCAGGACGCGCCGAACGTGGGCCAGGGCATCGCGCGTCGCGCCGTGGACCTGCGGGACACACCGCACGGAGTAGGGGTCCTGCACGCGCGGATCGTGCTCGCGATGGGACTCGCGGATGGGGCTCCCGGCCACCAGGCCACGCATGTTCCCCGCGACGACCACCTGCCCCGGGTGGGGGCGGACCTCGTGGATGGCCGCCTCCCATGGCTGGTCGGTGGCGCGGAGCGCCTCGGCGGACATGGCCGCGACGACGTCCGTGGCCGTCGCCAGCACCTCGGCGTCGTGGAGAGCGAGGCAGCCGATCGCGGTCATCACCTGCGTGCCATTGACGAGCGACAAACCCTCCTTGGGGCCGAGCTCGACCGGGCGGAGGTCGGCGTGCCTCAGGGCATCGGCCGCCGGCTTGCGCTTCCCGTCGTGGAACGCCTCGCCCTCGCCGATCATGACCAGCGCGATGTGGGCGAGGGGTGCGAGGTCTCCGGACGCGCCGACGCTGCCGTGCATCGGCACGACCGGGTGGACGCCGCGGTTCAGCATGTCCATCAGGAGCTCCAGCGTCCGGTGCCGCACGCCGCTGTGGCCGCTGGCCAGCGTGTTCGCGCGCAGGAGCATGGTCGCGCGCACGGCATCGGCGGGCAGCGGGTCGCCCACGCCGGCCGCGTGGCTGCGGACGAGGTTGCGCTGCAGCGCCCGCAGGTCGTCGGCCGCGATACGGACCGTGGACAGGTCCCCGAACCCCGTGTTCACGCCGTACACCGGGGCGTCGCGCTTCACGGTCTCCTCGATCAGCCTGGCCGCGGCGTTCACGCGCTGCTCGGCGCGGCGCTCCAGGCCGATCGCCACGCCCCTCCGCGCCACGGCGACCACGTCCCCGATGGTCAGGTCCCGGCCCGTGATGCGGAGGATCGTCAGGGCGAGCGACCGGGGGGCTTCGCCCCCTCTGGACCCCCCTCGGTCTCGGTGAGGTTGGCGCGGTACCACCCGCTGAGCTCGACGTAGTGCTCGGCGGCGCGCACCGTCCAGCGGGCGTCCTCCGGCCGGGCGTCGCGCGCGACCCGGGCCGGCACTCCCACGACCACCTTTCCGGCCGGCACGTCCATACCCTCGAGGAGCACGGCGCCCGCGGCGATCACCGAGCCGGCGCCGACGCTCGCGCCGCCGACGAGGACCGAGCCCATCCCGACGAGGACGTTGTCGCCGATCACGCTGTTGTGAACGATCGCGCCGTGGCCCAAGGTGACGTCGGCGCCGATGACCGTCGGGCCGTCCGCCTCGGTGTGGATGACGCAGTTGTCCTGCACGCTGGTGCGTGGCCCGATGCGCACGTGCGACATGTCGCCCCGGACGGTGGCACCGAACCAGACGGAGGCGCCCGAGGCGATCTCCACGTCGCCGATGACGCTGGCCGTCGGCGCGACCCAGGCGTCGGGGGCGACCATGGGCGACTTCCCTCGGTACGCGTACAGCGGCACGGCGAGAATGGTACGGACTAGGCG
>JBOGTE010000169.1:0-4697 GCA_050692015.1 Candidatus Limnocylindria bacterium | reverse complement strand
GGGCGCGTGCGGTCCTCGATCTCCCAGGCGTGGTCGAGCACGTGCCACGCGGAGCGGCGCACGAAGTAGCGCGGCTTCCAGCGGCGGCCGCCTCGCGGGCCGGTGCGCGGGATCTCGCCCCGCGCCGATGCCGCGAGGCCGTCGAGCATCGCGGCGCGCAGCGGCTCCAGTCCGTGCGGGCTCGTCGTCTCGAGCTTGTACTTCCAGCCGAGCCCGCTGAGGTAGCCGCTGTCCGCTTCGAGCACGTGCTTCACGACGGAGAGAAGCGGACGGCCGCCGCCGCGCGGGCCTTTCGCGAGCGTCCTACCGCGTGCACCCTTCACGGCGTCGTCGAAAGCGCGCCAGCACGCCTGGAAGAGCGCGCGCAGGCGGCGCAGCTCGGCCGCATCCACTTCACGGTCGTCCGCCTTTGGCTGCGCTCCGGGCGCGCCGAAGTCCGTGGTCGCGTTGCCGCGCAGGCTCTCGACGACGTCGAAGGTCCCGACTTCCACCGGCGCCTTGAAGCCGAGGCGGGCGCGGCCCACGACCCGCGCGTACCTCGGCCCGCTCTCGAGCAGCGCCTGTACCGCAGAGGTGTCGTCCTTGCCGCTACGGCACCAGCCGGGCCACTCGATCGCGCCGGCGAACGTGCGCTTCGCACCGCGCTCGAGATAGATGGGAACCGCGCGTGACCGGGCCAGGACGCGCCTAGCGGAGAGTGATCGCGAAGAGCGCCTGGCCGTACTCCACGGGCGCGCCGGCGGCGACGAGGATCTCCTCGATCTTGCCGTCGGCCGGCGCGGTGATGTCGGCCATGTGCCCAAGCGACTGGATGGCGCCGAGCACGGTCCCGCGCTTCACCTCGTCGCCGGCCTGCCACTCGCGCGTCGCGGAGAAGATGCCCACGGTCGTCGCGCGTACGCGCTGGACCGTCTCGGGCTCCGCGACGGCCTCCCGTACCACGGTGGGTCCGCCGGCCGACGCGGGCGAGGGCGTCTGGCGCGTCACCTTGAGCGCGAACCCGTCAGCCTCGACCTCGATGCTCGACGCGGCCGAGCGGTCGATGAGCTTCGCCAGCTCGTCCAGGAGACCCAGCACTTCGTCCCGGTCAGTCATCGGCCCAGCACCCGCTTCCACCAGTCGCGGCGGGGCGGCGGCGGCTCCGTCAGCGGCTCGACGAACACCCCGATGCGGCGGAAGCGCTCGTACCGGGCGGCGAGGAGGTCGGCCACCGGCTGGCGGCCGAGGCGGTCGAGCTGCGCGACGATCGCGGTCCTTATATTCCGCCCGGTCGCGTCATGGTCGGTCTGCGCGCCGCCGCGCGGCTCCGGGACGAGCCCATCGACGATGCCGAGCTGGAGCAGGTCGGGCCCGGCCAGTTTCAGCGCCTTCGCCGCGCGCTCTGCCTCGGTATTGCTCCGCCAGAGGATGGCCGCGCAGCCCTCGGGCGAGATGACCGAGTAGATGGCGTTCTCGAGCGCGAGCACTACGTCGGCGACGCCGAGCGCCAGCGCCCCGCCGGAACCGCCCTCGCCGAGCACGATCGCCACGACGGGCGTGCGCAGCCGCGTCAGCGTCTCGATGCTCTTGGCGATCGCCTCGGCCTGCCCCCGCTCCTCGGCCTCGGGTCCGGGATAGGCGCCGGGCGTGTCGATGAGCGTCACCAGCGGCAGGTGGAACCGCTCGGCGAGGCGGTACATGCGGATGGCCTTGCGGTAGCCCTCGGGGTGCGGCATCCCGAAGTTGCGCTGGATGTTCTCCTCGGTGGAGCCGCCCTTCTGCTGGGCGACCACCACCACCGGACTGCCGTCCAGGTGCGCGATCCCGGCCACGACGGCCGGGTCGTCCCGGAACGAACGGTCCCCGTGCAGCTCCTCGAACCGGCCGAAGACGCGCTCGATCACGTCGAGGGCGTGGGGCCGCTTGAGGTCGCGCGCCAGCTTGACCGCATCCCACGCGCTGACGCGATCGGCGACCTGGGCCGTGTCCACGATCAGCAGCCCGTCGGACGGCAGCTGGCCGTTGCCGTCGGCCGCGCGGCGCAGCCCGAGGGCCGTCGCGCCGCTGCGGATCGTGGCCATGGGATCCTTCACAGGCTCCACCGCACATTCGCGCTGGGCGAGGTGCCGAGCGCCGCGACGAAGAAGGCGACGCGCTCTCGAAGCTGGGCCCGGGGCACGACCTGGTCCACGAAGCCGTGGTCGCGCACGAACTCGGCGCGCTGGAAGCCCGCGGGCAGGCGCTCGCCGATGGTCTGGTCCGTGACGCGGGCGCCGGAGAACCCGATGAGCGCCTTCGGCTCGGCTATCACGAGGTCGCCGAGCGAGCCGTACGACGCGAGCACGCCGCCGGTGGTCGGGTCGGTGAGGACGCTGATGTAGGGGATGCCCGCCTCGCCCAGGCGTGCCAGCGCCGCGACGATCTTCGCCATCTGCATCAGCGCGAGCGTGCCCTCCTGCATGCGCGCCCCGCCCGAGGCGCTCACGATCAGCAGGGGGGCTCGGTCGGCCAGCGCGCGCTCGGCGGCGCGCGTGAGCTTCTCCCCCACGACGCTGCCCATGGACCCGCCGATGAACTCGAAGTCCATGACCCCGATCTCCACCGGCACGCCGCCGATGCGTGCCGAGCCGGTGATGACCGCCTCGCTCTCGCCGCTCTTGGTGCGGGCGGCCTCGATGCGCTGCGGGTATGGCTTGCTGTCGGTGAAGCCGAGCGGGTCACCGGGGGAGAGCAGCCGGTCGCGCTCCACGAACGAGCCCTTGTCCACGAGCATCTCGATGCGCTCGCGCGCCCCGATCTTGAAATGGTGCTCGCACTTCGGGCACACGTTCATGTTCCGCGTGAGCTGCTTGTTGAAGAGCATCTCGCCGCAGTCGGGGCACTGCGTCCAGAGATGCGATGGCAGCTCCTTCCGGCGCCCGAAGGGCATCCGCAGCCTCATGCCTTTTCCTGCTCCTCGTACCAGCACAGCCCGATGACGCCGGGGCCGGTGCGCGCGCCGATGACTGGCCCGGCCTCGGCGACGTAGTACTCGACGCAGCGGTAGTGCTCCTGGACCCACGCGCCGAGGGTCCGCGCGCGCTCGGGGTCGTTGGTGTGGTGCACGTAGGCGTGGATCCGCGCGCCCGCGCGGGTCCGCTGCCCGATCAGCTCCTTGAGGCGCGCCATGGCCTTCTCGCGCGTGCGCACCTTGTCGATGGGGTGCACCACGCCGTTCGCGACCTCCAGGATCGGCTTGACCGAGAGCAGGGTGCCGAAGAGCGCGGCCCCACCCGAGACACGCCCCGAGCGCCGCAGGTACTCCAGCTGGTCGGCCGCCGCGAGCAGATGCACGGTCCCCGCCATCCGCTTCGCCAGCGCGACCGCGTCCTTGAACGATCCGCCCTGCTCCCGAAAGCGCGAGCACGCCGTGGCGATCAGCGCGATCCCGCCGGCGAGGGAGCGCGTGTCCACCACCTCGATGCGCGCGGCGCCCTGCCGCTGCTGCGCGGTGGTGACCGCGACCGAGTACGTCGCCGACAGCTCCGTGGCGATGGTGAGCACCAGAATGTCGCTCGTGCCCTCGGCGATGGCGGCGTCGTAGACGCCGAGGCACTCCTCGTTGTTCGGCGCGGAGGTCTCCGGCTTCACGTCCTTCGGCCGGATCCGCTCGTAGAACTGCTCCGTGGTCATGTGCGTCGGCTTGCCCGCGTCGGCGGCCGTGGTGGCGGCCACGAAGGACTGGTCGTTCAGGATCACCTTGAGCGGCAGCCAGCGGACGTCGTGTGCGCGCGCGATCTCGTCGGGAAGCGCCGCGGTACCGTCGATGACTATCGCGTAAGGCTGTGCCATCAAATGAGTGAGACCTCCCCCGCCAGGATGCGCTGGTCGCCGGATGCCGTCTCGAGGACGAGCGCGCCGTCGTCGGCGACCTCGCGCGCCAGCCCGCGTACCGATCCCGCCGCGCCGCGGACCTCGACCTCGCGCCCGAGCACCGACGAACGCGCGCGCCACTCCTCGAGCGCGGCGCGCCGCTCCTCCACCGAGCCGGCCAGCCGGTCCAGCTGCTCGGTGATCCGCGCGAGCAGGGCCAGCCGGTCGAGGACGTGGCCCTTGATGGCGCACGACGTGGCGCGGCCCGCCAGGTCGCCCAGGTCCCGGGCGCGCTGGTGGACGTTCACGCCGATGCCCAGCACGACCGCGCCGCCGTCGGCGGCGGTGATCGCGTCCGCCAGCGTACCGGCCACCTTCTTCCCCGCGAGCTGGACGTCGTTCGGCCACTTGAGCCGTGCGTCCTCCACGCCGAGCGATGCCAGCGCCCGCGCGACCGCGACTCCCGCGAGCAGGGCGAAGAGCGCGGGATCGGACGGGAGCGGTCGGTAGACCCATGAGGCGAGGAGGCTCGTGCCCGGCGGCGCGCTCCAGGCCCGTCCCTGCCGGCCGCGACCCGCGGTCTGCTCGTCGCCGACGACGAGAGCCCGGCCGTACCCGCCCTCCGCGAGGGCGCGGGCGCGGTCCTGGGTCGATCCGATGCGCGCGTGGTGCTCGATCTCGCGCCCCATGGCGCGCCCGACGGCGCTTCGAACGGCGCGGTCCGCGAGCAGTCCCAGCCTGTCCACGCGCACATGGTGCTCCTTCACGAGCGCCGGACCTGCACCCCCGCCGCGCGCACGCGCAGGACCCGCCCGCGCCCGGGGGCGCCCTCCGCCTCGGCGGCCTCCTCCATGGCCCCCACGACC
>JBOGTE010000168.1:0-4703 GCA_050692015.1 Candidatus Limnocylindria bacterium | reverse complement strand
TCGAGAAGGGCGGTCGCGCCGTCGAGTTCGAGACCCGGAAGGCCGTCGCGATCCTCGCGTATCTCGCGCTCGAAGGCGGCACGCAGCCGCGCGACCGGCTGGCGGCGATGCTGTGGCCGGACGCGGATGAGGAGCGCGCGCGGGCGTCGCTCCGCAGGACGCTCTCACCGCTAAGGACGGAACTCGGCGATGACGTCCTCGTCGCGGACACGGTCAGCGTCCGGCTCGGCACGGACGCGGTCGCTACCGACGTCGACCGCTTCCGCTCGTTGCTGCACGAAGGCAAGCTCGGCGAGGCGGTCGCGCTCTACCGGGACGATCTCCTGGCGGGCTTCTCCCTGAAGGACAGCCCGCAGTTCGACGAGTGGCAGGCGGCGCGGTCGGAGGACCTGCGTGGCGAGCTCCGAGCGGCGCTGACGCGGCTGTCGGCGGAGGCCGCCGGCTCGGGTGACTTTCGGGGGGCCGTCCTGCAGATGCGCCGCCTGCTCGAGATCGACCCGCTGGACGAGCTCGCGCACCGCGAGCTCATGCGCATATACGCCCAGAGCGGCGACCGGGCCGCGGCGATGCGCCAGTACCGCGAGTGCGCGCGGGTCCTGGACAGCGAGCTCGGCGTCGCGCCGATGCTCGAGACGAAGGACCTCTACGAACGGATCCGCAGCGGCGAAGGCGGCGATACCGAGCCAGCCAGGCGCAGCGCGGACGAGGCGGCGGGTGACGTCTACACGCTGCATGGCTCGTACGCGAAGGCCATCGCGAGCTACGAGGCCGCCGCTTCCGAAGCGGCGCCGGCCGCACGCGCGCAGATCGAGCACAAGCTGGCGGAGGTCCATCACCGGCGCGGCGACTGGGAGCGCGCGGAGCAGCATTACAAGCGCGCGGCGGAAGGGGGCGACGACGCGCACAAGGCGCGCGTGACCGCCGACTGGAGCCTCGCCGCACACCGTCATGGCGACGCCTCGCGCGCCCTAACGCTCGCGCGCAAGGCTCTGGCCCTGTCGGAAGCCGCGGGCGAGGTCCGGGCCCTGGCCGAGGCGCACAACATCCTGGGGATCCTGCGACGAGACCGCCGCCACCTGGAGCAAGCGCTGGAGCTCGCGCGGGCGCTGCCTGATCCCAGTGTTCGCGTGGCGGCCCTCAACAACCTCGCCGTCGCCTATCGCCGCGCCGGTGAGCTCGACCGCGCGATGAGCTACGCCCGCGAGGCCCTCGAGCAGAGCGAGGCGCTAGGTGACCGCCACCGCGAGGCGGCGCTCCACAACAACCTCGCCGACGTGCTCCAGGCGCTCGGCCGGCGCGACGAGGCGATGCGGCACCTCAAGCGCGCGGTGGCGCTCTTCTCGGAGATCGGCGGTGCGCGCGAGCCGGAGGTATGGAAGCTCGTCGAGTGGTGACCTGGACCATCCGGCTGGCAGGCTTCGTTAGTGTGTGGGCGTGCCGGATGCCTGCCCGAACTGCGGCACGGTGGCCGCGGCGGGCTCCCGCTTCTGCCCCAGCTGCGGAGCGACGCTGACCGAGAGCACCCTCGACAGCGAGCGGCGCGCGCGCCTCGCCGCGGCGACCCCCGCGCCGCTCGCCGACAAGATGCGCTCGCGGTCCGAGAGCGGCGAGCGCCGGGTGGTCACGGCGCTGTTCGCCGACATAGTCGGGTCCACCGCGCTGGTGGACGCGATGGATGCCGAGGACTGGACGGCGCTCGTGAACGAGGCCTTCGAGTTCATGTCGCGGGCGATCTACCGCTACGAGGGCACCATCGCGCGGCTCATGGGCGACGCCATCCTCGCGTTCTTCGGCGCGCCGGTGGCGCACGAGGACGACCCCCAGCGCGCCGTCCGCTGCGCGCTGGACATGGTCCAAGCGATCGACGAGCGCATCGGCTCGCGGGTGCGGCGCGAGCGCGGCCTGGAATTCCGCATCCGCGCGGGCGTGAACACCGGGGAGGCCGTGGTCGGCATGGTGGGCACCGATCTCATGTACGAGTACACCGCGATGGGCGACGCGGTGAACGTGGCCGCGCGCCTCCAGGCCGCGGCGGCCCCAGGCACCGTCCTGGCCGCCGAGGCCACCTACCGGCTGGTCGCGCCGATCGTCGAGGCCGCCGACCGCGGCGGGCTCGAGCTCAAGGGCAAGGCTGGGCCGGTGCGCGCGTTCGAGATCCAAGGCATCAGGGCGGTGCCCGCCGGCGTCCGCGGGCTGGCCGGCATCAGGAGCGCGCTCGTCGGCCGCGACCGGGAGCTCGCGCGGCTGACGGAGCTGCTGGAGGTCGTCCGCGCCGGCCAGGGACGCGCGGCCTGCCTCATCGGGGAGCCGGGTATCGGCAAGAGCCGGCTGCTC
The DNA here is from genome assembly GCA_050692015.1 of Candidatus Limnocylindria bacterium. Classification (GTDB taxonomy): domain Bacteria; phylum Chloroflexota; class Limnocylindria; order P2-11E; family P2-11E; genus GWC2-70-10. The sequence continues at coordinate 2,369 of JBOGTE010000168.1, read as the reverse complement.
GGCGAGCTGCGGGCGGCGACGCGCGCTCGGGACGACTCGATCGGCTGGATCGAAGGCCGCTGCCTCTCGTACGGGCAGGGCCTGCCGTACCACCTGGTCCTCGACCTGCTGCGCTCGCTCGCCGGCATCGGTCCGGCGGCGGATGAGCGCGAGCTGGCGGCCGGGCTGGAGCGCGCGACCGCCGATCTGCTCGGCGAGGCCGGACCCGACGCATACCTCTACCTCGCGCATCTCGCCGGGCTCCCGCTCGCGCCCGAGCGGGCCGCGCAGGTCACGACGCTGGAGATGGAGGCCGTCAAGCGCTACGTCGCCTCGCTCCACCAGCTGCTGCGCGCGATGGCCGACCGGGCGCCGCTCGTGCTGGTCTTCGAGGACGTCCACTGGGCCGATGCCGCCTCGGTGGACGTGATCCTGCAGCTGATGCCGCTCGCCCACGAGCTGCCGCTGCTCTGCGTGGTGACCTCGCGTCCGGAGCGGACGGCGGAGGGATGGCGCCTCATCACCACGACGCGCGACATGTTCGGCGAGGCGCTGGTGGAGATGCAGCTGGCCGCGCTGTCCGCCGAGGACAGCGGCCGCCTCGTCGCCAACCTCCTGGACATCGAGTCGCTGCCGGAGGGCGTCCGCGAGCTCATCCTGGCGAAGGCCGAGGGGAACCCCTTCTTCGTCGAGGAGGTCATCCGGATGCTCATCGACCGCGGCGTCATCGTGCAGCGCGAAGGCCGCTGGGTCGCCACCGGCGAGGTCGCCGGCATCGAGATCCCGGACACGCTCCAGGGGCTGCTCCTGGCCAGGATCGACCGGCTGTCCCCGGGTGCGCGACGGACCATCCGCACCGCTTCTGTCATCGGCCGCCGCTTCCCGCTCCGGGTGCTCGAACGGCTGCTCGGACCGGCGGCGCGCGCGTGACCACGAAGTCGGACGTCGGCGCGCTGGAGGCCTCCGGCCTGATCCGGCTGGCCGCCATGGAGCCGGAGCTCGAGTACCTCTTCCGGCACGTGCTGGTGCAGGACGCCGCGTACGCGTCCCTGCTCAAGCAGGAGCGCCGCGAGCTGCACCGCCGCGTCGCGGACGTGCTGCTGCAGGTCTACCCGGACCGCCGCGGCGAGCTCGCCGGCGTGATCGCGATGCACCTGGCGGAGGCGGGCGAGCCCGTGCGCGCCGCCCCCTTCTTCGTCGAGGCCGGCGACCATGCCCTGGCGCGCTTTGCCAACCGCGAGGCGCGCGCGTTCTTCGACCGCGCGTACGACGCGCTCCCGGCGGATGCGGCCGACGCCGAGACGTCGCGGCTGCGCCTGCGCGCCGGGGTGGGCAGCGTGCGGGCGGGCTGGCACTCCACGCACCGGCCGGACGTGATGGCGCGACTGGCCGAGCTGACGCCGCTGGCCGAGGCGTTGGGCGATCCGCGCCTGGCGACGGAGGTCCACTTCTGGAGCGTCTTCCTGCGGCGCTTCTCCGGGGAGAGCCCGGAGAGCAGCGAGGAGCTGCGCCGCTCCGTGGAGCGCCTGGAGCAGCTGGGGGCGGAGCACGGCGATCCGGTGGCGCAGGCCATGCCGCAGGCGCTGATGGGCGCCGGCATGGTGTTCGGCGGCCACATCCGCGCCGGCACCGAGGTCCTGGAGCGGATGCTCCCCGCGATCGAGGCGTCGGGCGACGCGCTCACCACGGCGCTCCTGAACGACGTGCTGACGATCGCGCACGCGCGGCTGGGAGAGTTCGACGCGGCCGAGCGCACGGCCGAGCGGGCCGACCGCCTGGCCGAGAAGGGCGACCCCATCGCGCGGCTCGACGCCCGCCTGGCCCGCGCGGTCATCGCCTCCGAGCGGGGCGAGCTGGGGGACACCGTCCGCTTGGCCGGGGAGTGCGCCGCGACGGCGGAGGAGCTCGGTGCTACGGGTTGCGCGATCCCCTCGCAGTACCTCCTCGGCGACGGGCGGCTGCGCCTGGGCGACGCGCTCGCGGCCAAGGCGCGCTTCGAGCGCACCCTCCAGCTGGCCGCCTCAGACCCGGCCGCGGAGAGCGCGTTCACCACGCTGGCGAGCGCCGGGCTCGCCGCGGCCGTGGCGCGGCTGGGCGAACCGGGCACCCCGGAGGGGTGGGAGGCCTCGCTGGAGACCGCGCGGCGGCTGGGCGATCGCTTCGGCGAGGCGACGATCCTGCTGCGGCGCGCGACGTCGCTGGGTGGCGACGACCCGGCCGCGGCCATCGCCAGCCTCGAGAGCGCCGTGCGTATCTTCGAGGAGCTCGAGACGCGGCCGGCCCTCTCTCGCGCGCTTCGCGCGTACGCCGGGGCGCTGTCGCGAGCCGGGCGGGACGAGGAAGCGCGCGCGGCGCGGGCGCGCGCGGACGCGCTGGCGGATGAGCTCGGG
>JBOGTE010000167.1:0-4704 GCA_050692015.1 Candidatus Limnocylindria bacterium | reverse complement strand
TGCTCGCCCATCACCGCGCGCTTCATCGCCCCCCGCTCGGACACGTCGAAGACCAGGATCTCTATCTCGCGCTCCGCCGCCAGCGCCGCCGCGGTCTGGTCCATCACGCCGAGCTTCTTCTCGAGCATCTCCTGGTACGTGAGACGGGCGTACTTCTTCGCGCCCGGGACGACGCGCGGGTCCGCGTCGTAGACGCCGTCCACGTTGTTCTTGGCCATCAGGATGACCTCCGCGTCTATCTCGGCCGCGCGGAGGGCCGCGGCCGTGTCGCTGGTGAAGAACGGGTTGCCGGTGCCGGCCGCGAACACCACGATCCGGCCCTTCTCGAGATGCCGGATGGCGCGCCGGCGGATGTACGGCTCCGCCACCTCGGACATGGTGAGGGCCGTCTGGACGCGCGTCTCCAGGCCGACCGCCTCGAGCTGCGACTGGAGGGCGAGCGCGTTGATGACCATGGCCAGCATGCCCATGTAGTGGGCGGTGGCCTCCTCGATGCCGTGCTCCGCGACCGCCGCGCCGCGCAGGAAGTTGCCCCCGCCGATGACGATGGCCGTCTCGACGCCCAGGTCGTGGATGCTGCGCACCTCTTCGGCGAGGTAGCGCACGTAGCGGGGGTCGATGCCGAAGGAGCGGTCCCCCAGGAGCGCCTCACCGCTCATCTTCAGGAGAACGCGCTTGTACCTGCGCTCCATCGTCGCGCGGGAGTCTAGACCGACGTCAGGCCGCTCTCCCGCCGTGTCCGCTACTGGGGGCCGCCGAGCTGGAACCGTGCGAACCGGCGGATCCGCACGTTCTCCCCGGTCGAAGCGGCGATCGCCGTGACCAGGTCCGCGATCGTCTTCGAGCCGTCGCGGATGTACGGCTGGCGCAACAGGACGGCGGCCTCGAGGGCGCGCTGCTCGTCACCGTGCTCCTTCATCAGCTCGTCGCGCTGGTCTCCGGAGAGCTCGTCCTCCGAGACCACCAGCGGGCCCATCGCCGTGATCTGCATGGCGATGTCCTTGGCGAGCTGGCGGAACTCGGGGTTGCGGGCCACGAAGTCCGTCTCGCTGGAGAGCTCGACGAGCGCGCCGATGCGCCCCCCGGCGTGGATGTAGGACTCGACCACGCCCTCGCGGGCCTCGCGCGTCGCGCGCTTGGCCGCGGAGGCGAGCCCCCGCTGCCGCAGGATGTCGCGGGCGCGCTCCAGGTCGCCGCCGGCCTCCTCCAGCGCGCGCTTGCAGTCCATGACGCCCGCGCCCGTCTCGGCGCGCAGCCTCTGGACGTCCTTGGGGTCGATCTTCGCCACCTGGCTGCTCACTCCTCGCTCTTCTTCGTCGTCTTGCGGGCCGTCCGCTTGGCGGGAGCCGCGGCCGGCTCGGCGGCCGGCGCCTCCGCCGTCGCCGCCTCGGCGGGTGCGGGCTCCGACTCCGGCATCGCACCGGACGCCGCCATGTCGGGAGCCGCGATCGACGCATCGCTGGCCGCCGCCGCACCGGCGCCCTCCGTGGCGGCCTCGGCCGGTGCGTCCGTGGCGCCCTCGGTCGCGGTGCCCGCAGCGCCCTCGGCGCCTTCTGCCGCGGGCTCCTCGGGGAACCCGCCGATCGGGTACTCGTCCTCTTCTTCCGGCTCGTACACCCGGGGGGTGCGGCGTGCGCGCGGCGTGCCGATCTCCTGATCGGGCGTCGCCGGCGCGTAGCCCATGTCCTCGGGGGTCGCTTCCTTGCGCTCCGCGTCGAACTCCAGGCGGCCCTCGAGCACCGCGTCCGCGATCTTCTGGCACAGAAGCTTCACGGCGCGGATCGCGTCGTCGTTCGCCGGGATGATCACGTCGATCAGGTCCGGATCGCAGTTGGTGTCCACCATCGCGATCACTGGGATCTCGAGTCGCCGGGCCTCGTCCACGGCGATGTGCTCGCGGTGCGGGTCCACCACGAAGATCGCGCTCGGCACCTTCTTCATCTCACGGACTCCGGCGAAGTACCGGTCCAGGTGCTGGAGCTCGTCCTCGAGGACCTGGGCGTCCTTCTTGGGCAGGGTCGCGAAGTCGCCGCGCTCCTTGCGCTCGTGGAGCTCGTTCAGGCGGTCGATCCGCTTCCTGATCGTCACGAAGTTCGTCAGGAATCCGCCGAGCCAGCGCTGGTTGACGAAAGGCATCCCGGCCCGCCGAGCCTCCTCGGCGATCGACTCCTGCGCCTGCTTCTTGGTGCCGACGAAGAGGACGTTGCCGCCGTCGGCCGAGATGTCGCGAGTGAAGGTGTACGCCTCTTCGACCCGCGTGAGGGTCTGCTGCAGGTCGATGATGTGGATGCCGTTGCGCTCCATGAAGATGAAGCGCTTCATCTTCGGGTTCCAGCGCCGGGCCTGGTGGCCGAAGTGGACGCCCGACTCCAGGAGCTGCTTCATGGTGACGACCGCCATGGATGGTCTCCCTTTTTCCTCCGCCTCCCCGCTCGTTCGGTCAGCCGAGCGGCGGACCAGGGAGCGAATACCGGGGAAGGCGTGCGAAGTACCGAGCGAGGCTCGGTCTCCGCTCAGTTTAGCCTCTTACGCGCTTCGGCGCCGCCTCCAGCCGACGACGTCGTGGCTCGCCTCGATGAGCCTCTCCCAGATGTCGCGCGGAACGCTCGCCTTGGCGACGATCCGCTGGCCGGGCTTCACGTCCTCGGAGCCCTCGGCCAGGAAGTTCGCGCGACCCGGGTCGTGAAGGTCCAGGTACTCCTTGTACCGGCCGAGCCGCTCGCCCTCGCGGAGGAGCGGCACGCGCGCGAGCTCGTCGTCGCTCAGGTCCTGCAGGATCCGGTGCTGGGCACGGACGTCGAGGGCGCGCATCTGCGGCGCGTTCCTGCCGGCGTCCTCTTCGTCCGCGAGGATGACTTCCCACCGCCTCGACGTGCCGCGGGGGACGGGGCTCTCGTCATATCGGGGCATGCCATAGCTCCTCGCAGCCCTCGTGCCACGCGCGTCGGCGCATACGAAAGCCCGCCGGCTCGCGCCGGCGGGCCCTCGTTCCTGCTTGCCTGCTCGCTAGGTGAGGTCGCTCGCTACGTGAGGTCGTTCGCGCGGTGTCACTTCGCCTTCGGCTACGTGAGGTTGTTGCCGATGTTGCTGAAGATGTTCTCCAGCTGGCCCTTCAGGAAGATCATGGCGACGATGACCGCGATGGCGATGACGGCAATGATGAGTGCGTATTCCACCAGTCCCTGGCCTTCGTCGTTGCGGATGAATTCGAGCACTTAAAACCTCCTTCCCGGTAGAACGGGGTCGTGCCCCTTGGTCGCTCGCCGGACCAGTCTAAGCCGCGGGTGCAGCCGCCTATCTACCGAAAGTCCGGGTGACCTTTGGTGCCTACGTCGCGCCGGAGGGACTCCAACGGGCTTGGAAGCTCGGCCGGCTTGGCCCGAAGCTCCTCCGGAAGACTCGCCGCGATGGCATCGCGCAGCTCTGCGAGCGTGCAGCCGAAGATCTCCCCGGAAGTCTCGAATTCGGCCCGTAATCGCAAGAAACCGAACTGCTCATGTTTTGACACGTCGATCCCGTGGCAGAGCTCGTCCAGGAGCAGGAAATACCGCTGCGCGGTCGCGCGCGGCAAGCTCGCCAGCCACTGATCGAGCGCGCGCCGGTGACGCTCGTCCACCGACTCCGATCCTAGGACCCCGGCGCCAGCGGGTCCGCGGCCTCGGCCACCAGGGCCGGGACCGACGAGGCGGGAGCCCGCCGGACGCGTACGTCCGGGAGAGACGCCAGGAAGGTCGCGCCGTACTCACGCTCGAGGATCCGCCGGTCGAGGAGGACGACGGCCCCGCGGTCGGTCTTGGAGCGGATGAGCCGGCCGAACCCCTGGCGCAGCCGGAGAGCCGCCTGCGGCACCTGGAACTCGCGGAACGGGTCGTCGTAGCGCTCGGACCGGCCGGAGACCAGCGGGTCGTCCGGCACCGCGAAGGGGAGCTTCACGATGACCACGCAGAGGAGCAGCTCCCCGGGCAGGTCCACGCCCTCCCAGAACGACTGCGTCCCGAGCAACACGGCACCTCCCTGGACGAACCGCTCGACGATGGAGCGGCGCGAGCCTCCCAGGCCCTGCGTCAGCACCGCGAGGCCCTCGCTCTCCAGCGGCTCCAGCAGGGCCGAGACCTCCCGCATCGAGGCGTGCGACGTGAAGAGGACCAGCGTGCGGCCGCGCAGCGTGCGCGCGATCTCGGCGACGACGCCCGCGACCTCGCTCGCGAAGGACGGGTCCTGCGGGTACGCGATGTCGGTGGCGACGACGAGGCTGGACTGCCTGGCGTGGTCGAAGGGCGAGCCCAGGACGAGCGTGGCGGCGACATCGGAGATCCCGAAGCGCTCCAGCGTGAAGTCGAGCGACCCGGCGACCGCGAGCGTGGCCGAGGTCATGACCACGGAGTCGAAGCGCTCGACGAGCGCGCGGCGCACCAGCGATCCGACGTGGCCCGGCGCCACGAAGAGGCTGGTGCGGCCCGACCCGGGGTCCACGCTCAGCCACACGATGTCGCCCTGGCGCGGGTCGTGGATCCCGCGCGCGATCGCCGTCCGGTTGCCGGAGACCTCGAGCGCCGCGCCCGCGAGCTCGTCGCGCATGTCCTCTTCCTCCGGCAGGATCCGCGCGGCCAGGCGGTCGCAGGCGCCGACCGTCCCGGCGAGCGCGTCGGCGAAGCGCTCCGCGGCGAGCTCGACCGCGAGCCAGCGGTCGTCGCTGGCCCGGAG
>JBOGTE010000166.1:0-4749 GCA_050692015.1 Candidatus Limnocylindria bacterium | reverse complement strand
CCGTGATCAGCGACATGCGCGGCCACGTGCAGACGATCGCGCCCGCCTGGCCGGAGCGGGGTGACCGGATCCACTTCCTGGGCTCGGACGAGGGCACGGCGAACGTCTACTCCTGCGCCGTCGGCGGCGGTGACGTCCGCCAGGTCACGACGGGCGCGCACCACGTCGTGCAGGTCTCGTTCGACCGCGCGGTGCGGCGCTACGCCGCTCTGGTCGCGACCGCGACCGATCCCGGCAACGTGATCGCCGGCGAGACCGGCGGCTCGTTCAAGCGCCTCACGGACCTGAAGGGCGAGCTGCTGGAGCGGCGGTACATCGCAGCGCCGGAGGAGCTCGCCTTCACCGGCCCCGACGGCTGGACCATCCGGGGCTGGCTGCTCGCGCCGCGTGGCTTCGAGGCGAGCGGCGGGCGGATGTGGCCGCTGGTGCTCGAGGTCCACGGCGGCCCGCACACCGCATACGGCCACTCGTTCTTCCACGAGTTCCAGGTCCTGGCCGGCCGCGGGTACGCCGTCCTGTACGTGAACCCGCGCGGCAGCCACGCGCACGGCGAGGCCTTCGTGCGCGCGGTGGTGGGGGACTGGGGCGGCAAGGACTACCTGGACCTTATGGCGGGGGTCGATCAGGTGCTGGCGCGCGGCTGGGTGGACCCGAAGCGGCTCTACGTCACCGGCGGGTCGTACGGCGGCTTCATGACCAATTGGATCGTGGGCCACACCGACCGCTTCCGCGCCGCCGCCACCCAGCGGAGCATCAGCAACAACGTCTCGGCCTTCGGCACGAGCGACATCGGCTGGCACTTCTGGGAGCAGCAGATGGGGGAGGCCACGCCCTGGCGCGACCCGGCGAAGCTCGTGGAGCGCTCGCCCCTGACCTACGTCGAGCGGATCGACACGCCGCTGCTCATCCTCCATGCGGCGAACGACCTCCGCTGTCCGATCGAGCAGGCGGAGCAGCTGTTCACGGCGCTCCAGGTGCTGGGCAAGGAGTCGGTCTTCGTCCGCTTCCCCGACGACAACCACGACCTAACGCGCGGTGGCAAGCCTCACAACCGCGTCGAGCACTGCCGCCGCATCGCCGACTGGTTCGACAGCCACGCATAGCTCGGCGACCTCCTTCTCGTAGCGGCGGCTTGGCGACCGACGCGAGCCGACACCTCGCAGAACCCGTCCGAACCCGCGAATAGGCGGGTGAGGTTCCGGGACCGACGTAGCGAGGAGGGCCTGATGCATCGGGGGTTCTGCGAGGTGGCGGCGAGAAGGAGGTCGCCGAGCCGCGCCAGGTCGCTCTAGGTAAGGTCGAGGTCCTTCGGGGGTTCGTCCGGGAGCGTCCAGCGGATGTAGGACTTGCCCCACTTCTTGTGAAGCTCGTTCGCCTCGTAGGTAGCCGCGGTGAAGGCGCGATCGAAGGCGGCTCGATCACGGTCTGACGTCGCGGCGAGCACGGGCTGGATGCGCTCCGCCTCGAAGCGCTCGAGGTCGCCGGCGTACTTGGGGCGCACGATCGCCAGGCGCCGCTGGATACTGCGGACGCGACGGGCGAAGTACGCGCTGAGCTCCCAGTTGCCCCCGCGCGCGGCGTAGGCGCACTTCCACCACGCCACACCTACGAGGGCCATCAGGTCGCCCGTGCCCGGGAGCGCCTCGGCCAGCTCTTCCAGCGAGAGCTCTCCGTGCGAGGTCCGGATGCGCTGCTCCATCCGCCAACCATAGGGCGCGCTAGCATCGCCACGTCATGAGAGAGTTCCTCGAAGGCCGCCGCATCGGCTTCGCGCTGCGGCCGCCGCTGGGCGCGGTCGCGCTGGGGCTCGGCATCGGGGTCACGCTGCTCGACCTCATGTCGTGGTTCGCGTGGGGCTCGCGGGAGACGAACGGCTTCGTGATCGGGGCCTACTGGCTGGCCGGCGGCACCGCCTTCGTGGCCCTCCTGGCGACGGTCACCGCGCTCGTCGAGCTCGGCGACGTCCTCGAGGAGGACCGCACCCTGGCGCGGCTGGACGTGGCGGCGGCCGCGGTGGCGACCGTCCTGTACGCGGTCACTGCGGCGCTGCGCTCGTTCGACCTTGGCACCGCCGCGCCGCTGCCCCTGGCGTTCCTGATGGCGATCGCCGGCCTGCTGGTCCTCATGGTCGGTGCGGTGACGTCCTCGCTCCTGTACGCGGCCCGCGAGTGGGAGGAGGCCGTGGAGATCACGCACGAGCGCCACCGCCGCCGGCGGATGGTCGCCCGCTAGCACGAGACCTGCTGGTAGCCTCGGCGTATGCCTCTTAGGAAGATCGGGAAGATCGCGCGCATGGTCAACGCCGCCTACAAGGACGCGGACCAAGCGCGCAAGACCTCGCAGTCGCCCGAGTTCCGCAAGGCCGTCGCCAAGGACAGGCGCGGCACGCTCGGTGAGTTCCGGACCGTGAAGCACGCGCTCCGCGACCGCGCCGAGATCGCGAGGAAGAGAGCGGCCCCGAAGGCGAACGCCGGCGCCAAGAAGAGCGCGTCCTCCAAAAAGAAGTGACCCTCGCCTAGACCGCCGCGCCGGTCAGGTAGTACAGGACGCGGGCCGCGAGCTCCCCGGCGATGACGGTACCCAGAGCGACGTAGAGCAAGCCGGTAGATGACTGCGTGTTCATGCGCGCCGTCCACCAGCCCGCGAGGACCAGGCCGAAGGTCATCACGATCCCCACGCCGACGCGTATGGCGATGGCGATGCCGAGCGACGTGTCGGTGACTCCGGCCAGCTCGCCGCGCGCGACGGTGACCGCGACGAGCGCCGCCTGCAGCAGGATCGCTCCGGCGACGATCAGCGAGGCCCGCTGAAGGGGCGCCGGCGAGAGCTTCGGCGTGACCAGGTACCAGTGGCCGAGGAGCATGGCGCCGCTGGTCCCGCCGAGCGCGAGGGCGCCCAGTGGAAGCGCGAGCAGGGCGAAGATGTCGTAGGGCGAGTCGGACGGCCGCGCCACGGCCGCGGCTACGAGCGCGAGACCGCCGGCGAGAAGCGCCCCGACCCCGGTGACCTCCCGCACCAGCCGGAACGGCAGGAAGACCGCGAGCAGCTGGGCCACCATGAGCACGGCGACAACGGGTACGGCCTGGGCCAGCGCATCCAGCGCCGTGGGTTGAAGTCCCGCGCGCAGGGCCAGGTCGCCGCGCGGGAGGGCCGGCAGGAGCCCGAACGCGAGCAGCGCCGCCAGCGTGTTGACGACCGCGGCGAGCTTGAGGAACCCTCCCGGCGCCTGGCGGGTGCGGTCGAGGGCCCAGAGCAGGAACGCCCCGCCGATCGCCAGCTCCAGGAGGACCACCGTGAGGACGAGCGGGAGCGTGACCAGCGGCATCTCCGTGAGGTTAGTGGGTGACGCGCGCCGGAGTCCGCCCCGTCATAGCGTCAACGCCGTGAGGGAGCACGACCGGCGCATCGCGGCGATGTTCGACCGCATCGCGCCGCGCTACGACCGCCTCAACCGCGCCCTGTCCTTCGGGACCGACCGGTCGTGGCGGCGGCGAGCGGTGGAGCTCGCGCGCCTCGGTCCGGGGGAGGTCGCGCTGGACGTGGGCGCCGGCACCGGCGACCTCGCGCTGAGGCTTCTCCGCGCCTCCGCCCCCGACGCGCGCGCCATCGGCCTGGACCTCTCCGGGCGCATGCTGGCCATCTCGCGCGCGCGCCTGTCGCGGGCCGGCCTCGGCGGGCGCTACACGGCCCTCCTCGCGAGCGCCGAGGCGCTGCCGCTCCCCGACGCCTCGGTGGACCGCGTCGTCAGCGGGTTCACCCTCCGCAACGTCGGCGACCTGCCGCGCGCGCTCGCGGAGATGCGGCGCGTCCTCCGTCCGCAGGGGCGGGCCGTGCTCCTCGAGCTGTCGCACCCGCCGAACCGGGCGTTCCGCGCGCTCTACCTCTTCTACTTCGAGCGCGTGCTTCCGCCGCTCGCCTCGCTCCTGGGCGGCGACCCGGACGCCTACCGCTACCTGCCTCGATCGTTGCGGCCCTTTCCGGATGCCGAGCGGCTTTCGGCCATGCTGCGCGAGGCCGGCTTCGGCGCCGTCTGCCACGAGCGGCTCAGCTTCGGCGTCGCCGCCGTCCACGTCGCGGAGCCGCTCGCCGCCGACGCGGCGCTCGCGGCGGCGCCGGAGATCCTCGTCGTCCTCGGCAGCAAGCGGAGCCAGGTCGCCCGGGCCGAGGCCGCCGCTGCCCTGGCGCGCGAGCGCCCCGGCGCGGTCGTGATCCTGTCCGGCCGCGCCGGGTTCGAGCCGCCCCAAGGTCCGGCCGAAGCAGAGATCATGGCCGGAGTCCTCCGCCAAGCGGGCATACCAGGCGAGCGCCTGCGACTAGAGGACGAATCACGCGACACGGTCGGCAACGCCGTGCTCACCGCGGCGCGCTACCTGCGCGGGATCGCGCCTCGACCTCTCACGCTGGTCACCTCGCCGTTCCACATGGAGCGTGCCCTCTACATCTTCCGCACCGTCCTCGGACCGTCGTGGCCCGTCACCGGCGACCCGAGCCGGCCGCTACCTGGTGACGAGGACCAGATCCCGCTCGAGGCGACGTACCTCGACGAAGTACGCACGATGCTCGCCGGCATCGAGCCCGGCGACCTGGCCGCGATCGCCGCTCGGCTGCGTGACCGATGGCCCGAGTACTACGGGGACATTGAGCGGCTCGCCTCGGCATCGAAGAGCTGAAGTGAGGCGCACCGTGGATGACGCGGCGAATGCGGATGCGCGTACGCGACAGCGGTGAGGGGTGGGACCGCATCTGGCA
>JBOGTE010000165.1:0-4766 GCA_050692015.1 Candidatus Limnocylindria bacterium | reverse complement strand
CCCAGGAACGCAGCGCGGACCTCGCCGTCGTCGAGCAGCCGCCAGCCGTCCGGGCCGCGCCGCAGCGCCGCGCGCTCGCCGGGCCCGAGAGGCCGAGGATCGCGCACGTAGCGCGCGAGGGGGATCCAGCCGCGCTCGCTGGCGAAGACGTGCTCGTCCGCGGTCTCGACGTGCCACAGCGGGCGCAGCCCCAGCGCGTCCACGGCGAACACGCAGGTGTCACCCATGCGCGCCAGGATCGCCGCTGGGCCCTGCGCGAACGGGCCGAAGGCCGCGCGGGCCTGCATGTACAGGTCCTGCGACGCCGCGTCCATGCGCCGCACCTCGTTCACGATCGGCGGGAAGAGGAGCTCGACGGCCTCGATCAGCGAGAGGCCGTGCCTGTTGGCCATGCCCCGGACGATCGCGTCCACGTCCTGCGAGTCGCTGCCGCCGCGCGATAGCGGGATGCGGAGCATGCGGGCCTCGCTCCGGAGGCGCTCGATGGTGTTGATCTCGCCGTTGTGGGCGATCGAAGCGAAGGGCTGGACCCGGTCGAAGCTCGTGGACGTGTTCGTCGCGTAGCGGTTGTGCCCGAACGTAAGGGCGGTCGCGAACCGCGGGTCGGCGAGGTCCTCGTACGCGCGGGGCAGCTGCGTCGCGTCGCCCCGCAGCTTGTACACGGCGCTGCGCCGCGAGAGGCTCACGACCGTCGCGAGCGTCGTGCGCTCTATGTCGGTCCAGACCTCGTGCAGCGCGCGGGCGCCGGCGCGCCGCGCGCCGGGGACGTGGAGCCCGAGCTGCCAGAAGCGGGGCGCGCCCGCCCGTCCGCGCGGTCCGAGCACCGACGGATCGAGCCCGCCGTGGCGCTCGGCGAGGATCCTCAGGCCGTGACGCGCGACGATCCGGCGGACCGCCTGCTCTTCGATCTCGTCGCCCGCGGGCGGGACGAACAGGTGGGCCACCGCGAAGTGCGCGTCGTACGCGGCCTCGCCCACGTGGTCCGCCCAGATCGCGCGGGGGACGTCGGTCAGGACGCCGGCGCCGTCTCCCTCGCCGTCAACGGACCCGGAGCGGTGGTGGAGGCACGCGAGCCCGTGGAGCGCCAGCTCGAGGAGCTCGCGGGTGGGACGGCCGTCCTTGCGCGCTACCGAGACAAGTGCGCAGGCATCGTGCTCCTCGACCATCGACGCACGCTACGTGGGGACCGGGTAGAGGACCAGTGCCGAAGAGGTTGCGGATCGGTGCGCTGCGGAAGGTCGCGGCCGCCCGCGTCGGCCAAGCCGCCGAGGAAGAGAGCCTCAGGCGGCGACGGGCGAGAGCATCGTGACGGGATCGCCCACGCGGGCTACGCCTTCGGCCGCGACCACTGTGCAGGTGACGCCGCGCCGTCCCACGAGCATCTGGCGGAACTCCTCGGGGTCGGCCTGGTCGAGCATGTCGCCTATGTGTGTGCAAGGTTCACATGGCCCGTTCACGCGGAGGGTGATGCCGCCGAGCCGCAGCTGGGTGCCCGGGGCGAGCGAGTCGAGGTCTTGCAGCCCCTCGACCGTGACCTGCTCGCGCAGGTCGCCCGGTCTAAGGCCCAGGGCGTCGTGGGTCGAACGGTCGATCACTACCACGCCACGCGTCGCCTTCGCGACGTGGAGGTCGCCCTCGAACCCCCCGCCGACCCGCCCGACGACGGGATCGACCGGGGTGGGCACTTTCCCATGCGTGCGCTTCAGCTGGAGCGAGGCGACCCGGGCGTTCATTCCGTTCACAGACTACGACGCACGAGCACCTGACCCGGCGCGACCTCCTGGCCGACGGTGAACCCGGCCCGCAGGTACATGTCGAGCGGGCCGTGATAGTTCGCCGCGGCGGACCGCGCATCCGCGGCGGCCGCCGTCAGTGGCGCTGCCACCACTTCGCGGCAGCCTCGCTCCTTCAGGTACCCGAGCGCGCCGTCGAGGAGCGCAGTGGCGATCCCCTGCCGGCGCTGGTCGGGCGCGACCACGAAGCAGACGATCGCGCCGACGTCGGGCTTCGGGTCCGGGATCGTCACGACCTCGGTGGTCGGCGCGGGATGACACCACCCGACCACCCGCCCGAGCCGGTACGCCACCAGGCCGCTCGCCTCGCCCGCGCGCACGAGCGCGCTCCGCGCCGCGCGGTTCTCGTCCCGCGTCTTCTGCTGATAGTCCCGCAGGAGCGGGAACATGCAGTAGCAGCGCGACCAGTCCGGGTTGTCCGCGTACGCGACGAGGTCGAAGAAGTGCATCAGCGCGTCGTGCTGATCGGGCGTGACCGGGCGGATCTCGATGTCGCCCGAGGCAGGCTCCCGCATCTGACCGAGCATCGCACACTCATTTCATGCGGATCTGGTCGATCGGACATGGCGCGCGTACGCTCGAGGAGCTCCTCCGCGTGCTCGGCGAGGCCGGGATCCGGACGGTCGCCGACATACGGACGTTCCCGGCCTCTCGCCGGCATCCGCACTTCGGCCGCGAGACGCTGACCGCGGCCCTTACCGAGAAGGGGATCGCCTACGAGCACATCCCGGAGCTCGGCGGCCGGCGGCGCGAGACCAAGCCGTCGCCGCATCGCGCCATTCGAGTGGCCGGCCTCCGCGCGTACGCCGATCACATGGACACGGATGAGTTCCGCGCCGGCTACGACGAGCTTCTCGGGCTCGGACGCGAGCGCCCCGCGGCGTTCATGTGCGCCGAGTCGCTCTGGTGGCAGTGCCACCGCCGCCTGCTCTCGGACCGGCTCACCGCGGACGGCTGGGAGGTCGTCCACCTGCTCGGCCCCGGCAAGGCCGAGCCGCACCGGCTCTGGGACGTCGCCCGCGTCGTGTACGGACGCCTCGTGTACGACCTGGGGACGCTAGCGTTGCCGGATGTCTAGAGGCCCGCTTGCCGTTCGTCATAGGGATGAGAACGGCGTAAAGCCGATGGGAGGCACAAGGTGAAGTACATGCTGATGTTCGTGGGCACCGAGGCCGACTGGGAGCAGTTCGGCCCGGACGAGAAGAAGAAGGCGTACGACGAGATCGGGAAGTGGTGGGGCGAGCACGCCGCCGCTGGGCGCATCGTCGGGGGCGAGGAGCTGAAGCCGACCAGCACCGCGACGACGGTCCGTCGGGGCGCGAACGGCAAGATCACCGTGACCGACGGCCCCTTCATCGAGTCGAAGGAGACGCTGGGCGGCTACGCGATCGTGGACGTCCCGGACCTGGACGCGGCGATCGAGATCGCCAAGGGCTGGCCACCGCTGCAGACCGTCGAGGTCCGCCCGATCGTCGAGAGCCGCGACTGACCGACACCGCGGCGGCGATCGAGCGGGCGTTCCGCGAGGACGCGGGCAAAGTGACCGCGCGCCTGACGAGGCTCCTCGGCGACTTCGACCTCGCCGAGGACCTCGTCCAGGAGGCGATCATCTCGGCGCTCGAGCACTGGCCCCGCGACGGCATCCCCGAAGTGCCGGCGGCATGGCTGCTGACGGTCGCGAAGCGCAAGGGGCTCGACCGGCTGCGCCGAGCCACGCGCTATCGAGAGAAGCTGGCATTGCTGGAAGGGGAGGCGGCTCGTACCGCGGTCGATCCGGCCGAGGTGCGAAGTGGGGTGATGGCAACGACCGACACGGATGACCGGCTGGAGCTCATCTTCACCTGCTGCCACCCCGCGCTGTCGCGGGAGGCGCAGGTCGCGCTCACGCTCCGGTCGGTGGCGGGGCTGACGACCCCAGAGATCGCGCGCGCCTTCCTGATCCCCGAAGCCACGCTCGCGCAGCGGATCGTCCGCGCCAAGCGGAAGGTCGTCGACGCGGGCATCACGTTCCGCGCGCCCGAGCCGCGCGAGCTGACCGAGCGCCTGGCCGAGGTCCTGGCCGTCCTCTATCTCGTATTCAACGAGGGCTATCTCTCGAGCGGGCCCGAGCGCGCCGCCCGGCGTGATCTCGCCGAGGACGCGGAGTGGCTGGCCTCGCTGGTCGTCCGGCTGCTGCCGCAGGAGGCCGAGGCCATCGGCCTGCTCGCGCTGATGCGCCTGCATCAGGCCCGCGCCGCCACGCGCTTCGATGCCGGCGGAAGGATCGTGCTGCTGAAGGAGCAGGACCGCTCGCGCTGGGACCGCGCCCAGATCCGGAGCGCGGTGGAGCTGCTCGAGCGCGCCGCGACCATGAAGCGACCCGGGCCGTATCAGCTCCAGGCGGCGATCGCGGCCGTCCACGCGGAAGCACCCTCGTGGGACAGCACGGACTGGCCCCAGATCCTCCGCTTGTACGACGCGCTGCTCGCGGCCAGTGCCGGCTCGCCGGTGGTCCGCCTCAATCGCGCCATCGCGCTAAGGCAGGTCGCCGGCCCCGAGCACGCGCTGCGGGAGGTCGATGCCATCGCCGCGGACCTCGACCGCTACCACCTGCTCCACGCCACGCGCGCTGAACTGCTCCGCGACCTCGGTCGAGCGGACGAAGCACGTGAGGCGGACCGGCGTGCCCTGGAGCTCACCGACAACCCCGCCGAGCGTGCACTCCTCGAGGAGAGGATCGCTAGATAGGGGTCGGAACGAGCTCGAGCGACGCGCGATGACGTGGACGCATCACCGAGAAGTGGCGGCGATCGAGCGTCGCGAGCTTCGTCTCGCCGAGCCGTTCGACGATCGTGAGAACGGCCGCATCGACGAAGCCGACGCCGAGGTCGCGGTAGGTCCTCAGGAGCTCCTCGACACGCTCGTAGTCCGTCGGCAGGAGATCCTCCACCTCGTAACTACCGCGCCGTACGTCCCGAAGGAGTGCAAGCATCG
>JBOGTE010000164.1:0-4784 GCA_050692015.1 Candidatus Limnocylindria bacterium | reverse complement strand
TGGCCACCGAGGCCATCGACCGCGTTCGTACCAGCGTGGATCCGGTGCCGGTCGTGGCCGTGGGCGGCGGGAGCGTGCTGCTGCCGGAGGCGCTCGCGAGGGTCGCGTCGCGCATCGTGCGGCCGGAGCACTTCGAGGTCGCGAACGCGGTCGGCGCGGCGATCGCCGAGGTCTCGGGCGAGGTGGACCGCGTCTTCATGCTTGGCGAGGGCCGCGACGCGGTGCTAGCGCGGGCGAAGGCCGAGGGGGAATCGCAACGCCGCGCGCGTCCGCGTGAAGGCGATCGGCCCGCTGCGCTAACGGCCGGCGCTCAGGGCCAGAGCGTCGCGTCGGCCATGTTCCGGAGGCGCGGCGACGCTATGCGAGCGGGAAGAGACCGGAGCAGTCGATCTCGCCGCGGAGGTGGACCGCCTCGAAGTCGCCCGCCGCCTCCAGGAGATCGACAGGCACGTCACGAAAGTGCGTGACGGCGCGTGGCCGGCGCGGCTCCTCGCAGTGCGCGTGGAAGATGCCGTCGTGCCAGTGGTGGGCCTTGCGACCGGAGGGCCGGGGCTCGCGGTGGTAGTCGTAGAGGTACTCCGCGAGAGCCCATCCACCCCGCACGCGCTCGTAGCGCTCGATGAGGATGAGCGTTGCCTCGGAGACCGGGATGAAGCCGGGCAGGCTCACGTGGAACTCGAGCAAGCGCCGGCCCCCGCGGACGTCGTCGGCCGCTCTCGTCACCTCGCCGTGCGACCCCTCCAGCCGGGACCACAACTCGATGGCCCGCTGGGCGAACGCGTGGTCGCCGAGGATCCGTTCGGGGGCCTTCACGCTCCCTTTGGATGCCGCCGTCGGCTCAGGCCCTCGGCCGCGATCTCGCGATCGATCCGCCGCCACTCCGCCTCGGGGTCGCGGCTGCGGGTGAAGCGGGGCTTCCGGACCCTCTCGGGATAGAGCGTGCTCAGGACTGCGGCGAGCGGGATGCGATAGATGCGCTGCGAGATACGCACCGCGTGCAGCGTGCCGGCGTGAATGAGATCCATCACCCGGTCGTTGCTCATGCCCGCGATCCGCGCGAACTCGGTGGGCGTGTAGAAGGGCTTGCGCTCGAAAGCGTCCATGTCGTGCTGTCCTCCCAGGCGGTCTACGCGAGTATACCGCTTAGGACGCCTTGAGTCAGCTCGCGACGCGCAGAAGCCCCATCGCGAACGACAGCAGGCCCCACAACTCCCCCGCCCAGAAGAGGATCCCCATGGAGCGCGTCTCCTCGCGTACCGGCTCGCCGTGCGCGAGGAGCTTCGGCACGGCCATCACGAGGCGGCCGTCGCGCGGCGCCGCCGCGGCGGCCTCCGACTCGCCGACCGGGACGTAGTGGTCCTGCGGGTCGTGCACCCAGAAGACCGGCGGGCCGATGCGGCTCCAGCCCGGCTTCGCCGACAGGCGATCGAGGCGCTCCCGCATCTCGGCCGGCAGCGCCGCCAGGCCTCGGAGGGCTTCGTCGCGCCCGCCGGCTGCGAGGACGGCGTCGAGCGCGC
Source organism: Candidatus Limnocylindria bacterium (assembly GCA_050692015.1). Classification (GTDB taxonomy): domain Bacteria; phylum Chloroflexota; class Limnocylindria; order P2-11E; family P2-11E; genus GWC2-70-10. The sequence continues at coordinate 3,267 of JBOGTE010000164.1, read as the reverse complement.
GGCGCTCCGTACCGTCCGTCGCGAGCGGCGCCACGGCCTTGGACGCGCGCGGTGGAAGGTCCTCGCTCGGCTCCCAGGGCACGACCGCGCCCTCCCGCACCTGCGTCCGCGAGACGATGCTCGCGAGCCAGGTGTCGATGTCGTGGTACGCGCCGAGGACACCGAGGTAGCGCGCCTCCGCCAGCGCCTCGCCCTGCGCGGACGCCGCGAGGAGCAGCCCGCCGCCGACCGAGAAGCCGAAAGCGCCCGTCGGCCGGCCCTGCGTGGCGGGGTCCGCGCGCAGCCGCGCGAAAGCCGCGTCGGTCTGCTCGACGATCTCGGGGTAGAAGCGCTCCTCCGTCACCCACGGGAACTCCGGGAGCATCACGAGGAAGCCGGCGCGCGCGATCGCCTCGGAGATGAGCCGGGTCTCCTTGAGGTCGTTGCCGGCGGGCGTCGCGCCGTTGATGAGCAGCATGCCCGGATGACGGTCGCCCCACGCGGGACGCCACCAGGTGACACGCATCTCGACGCCCGCCAGCGTCTCGCGCGTGTCGGTGACGCGCGGCGGGGGCGTCACGAACGCGGCCAGGTCGGTGCCCCAGAGCGAGGTCGAGTAGACGTCGAGGAGGATGACGCCGGCCTTGCTAGCCGGCCGCAGCACCGGCTGCCACAGCAGCGCGCCGACGACGGCGATCGCGACGATCGCGAGACGTAGCGTCGGTCCGCGGACCCGCATCGCCCGACCCCCTCTCCCGCGGTCTGCTGTACGGGAGCGGCAGGGGGCGTGCCGCGCGCTTCAGCGCATCGTCGCCACAGGCGTGGAGCCCTGGGGACCGAGCTCCCCGCGCGCCACCTTCAGCGGGCGCAGGCCGCCGCTGACCGGGCGCCCAGGGCTATCGCTGCGGCGCCTTCTCCATGATCATCGATAGCAGCTCTGCTCCATCGGCGACCGGCCACATGTCGCCGCGCGCATCGACCTTGAACAGGACGATCGCGGTGACCGCCGACTCGCCCTCCTCGTCCAGCAACTCACGGAGCGCGTCGACTGCCTTGTCGAGGGAGTCGAACTCGCTCATCGCGTTGCCGGTCGGGACATGCCACAACTGGTAGGTCGTTCGTGAATTCATCCGCACCTCACTCTACTCGGAGCACCCTTCGCACGGCTCCCACCAGGTCGTCCGGCGCGTCCCAGACCGTGTAATGACCTCGAGCCCGAGAGGTCCGCTCGAGCGTCGCACCCGAAGGGACCGCCAGCTTGGCGACGTAGTGGCCCAAGTGCGGGTAGCGCCGCGCCACTCTCATGGCCTGATGTGCTCTGGCGAAGACCGAGATCCCGGTGAGCAGCCGCTCATCGACAGCATTCGATCCTCGCGCGGCAGTCGCTGACCGAGGCGTGAAGTCGCCCGGAATGGGTGGGTCGTGCCGGACGATGCGATAGACGAGATGCGGTACAGGGGCTGCTCGCACTCTCGCCCATTACGGCCGGTGCCTGCGCGCCGACAAGTGCCACCGCGCCCGCGTGAAACCCGATCGGACCGCTGCGAGAAGGGCCCGCCCCTAGCCAGCTGGGTGGCGTCGCTAACGTATGCGCCTGACGCGCCGAGTTGGAGGTAGGGGCGATGGCGCGACGGCTCAGGCAGACCGTGGAGCGGGCCAATGTCCAGCGGCGGAAGGACGAGGCCCGGCGAGAGCGCCGCGTGCGCGACACGGTGGCCGAGCGAGGCGCGCGCGTCCCGTTCCGCGTCGCGGACACAGGTGAGGTGCTGCGCCACCTCGTGCGGCTCTCCCCCGGCCCGCTCGCGGGGCTCAACGAGATCGTGACGAACAGCGCGGACGCCTACCGAGAGTCGGGCATCGATGCAGGGCGCATCTTCGTGCGGGTGCGGCGTAGGCCGCACTTCGACATCGTCGTCGAGGACTTCTCGCGAGGCATGGCCCGGCAGGAGTTGGCCAACCTGCCCCAGCAGCGAGCAGAAGCGCGAAGCGCTGCGCGCGGCGGTGGCCGACCCGAGAGGCGACGAGCTCACCGGCCGGACCGCGGCCGACGAGCGCGTCCCGACACCGGCGCACCCGCCGCTGGAGGAGAACGGTCACCCTGGCGGAGCGGGCGTGGCCACAGCGATCGACCGGGCGCTCGACGGCCGCGCCCGCGGCCGCTGGCGCAGCTATCCCAGTTGGTACCTGGATCACGGCATGGCGCCCGACGCACACCGGTCACGCTTTGCAGAGGCGGAGGGCGCGATCTACTTGAACGCCCAGCACCCGGACTATCTCTCCGCGAAGTCGGCGCAGGCGCACGGGGACCCCCGCCCGATGCTCGTCTACCAGATGGAGCTGCTGTGGAAGGAGTACCTGTTGGCGACCGATCCGTACGCCAGTGCCGCGCGCCAGGCCGACGACCTCGCCGGCCTGGTCAGCCGCCAGAAGTACCTGCCCGCGCGGCTCTGACCCGCTTCGACCGACGCCGATCTCGCCCGAGGCCGCAGCGCGCTGAGGGGCTCCGAGCAGTTCAGCCACGCCCTTGATCCGCGACAACACGTGCTCAGCGGCCCCGGGGATCGCTCCGACGAAGTAGCGGACGAACGGGGTCGCGTCGTACCCGCGCACGTAGCTGCGGCCCAGCGACGAGCGGATCGCGTCGAAATAGTCCCGGCGCTGGGGGTCGAGGCCCATCTCCTCCCATGGAAGAATCGGTACCTTTCTTCCACTGGCGGAAGTATGGCCTCAACTCTTCAGTGGGCTCAGAGCGGAGTCACCGCAGGGGTGATCCGCCCGCAGGACGTCGAGAGGCCATCGCCGTCGGTGCGGGCATCCTGGGCACGGGCGGCGGCGGGAACGTGGAGGTTCCGCGCGGCGCGGGAGCGCCTCGCCGGTCCCCCGCCGGTACGATCCCGTGACGGAAGCTCACCGAGGCGCTCCCCCGGCCGCCAACGCGCTGGCCGCGGTCGCCGCGCTGGGAACGCTCCTGCTCCCGCTCAACTCGACGATGGTCGTCGTCGCGCTGCCGACGATCGCGTCGGACCTGGGCGGCGACGTCGCCTCGGCCGCGTGGCTGCTCACGGCGTACCTCATCGCCATGGCCTCGCTCCAGCCCCTCGGCGGCCGCTTCGGTGACCGCTTCGGCCGGCGCGGCGTCATGCTGTGGGCGCTCCTCTACTTCGGCCTTGTCTCGGCGCTCGCGCCGCTGGCGCAGGACCTCCTCCAGCTCACGCTCGTCCGGCTCAATCAGGCCGTGGCGCTCTCGCTCTTCGGGCCGAACGCGCTGGCGCTGCTGCGCGACGAGAT
>JBOGTE010000163.1:0-4915 GCA_050692015.1 Candidatus Limnocylindria bacterium | reverse complement strand
GCCGCCGCCAGGGCGCGGGCCGCCGCGCCGGCGAGGTCGCTACCGCGCTCGATCCCCGCTGCGGGCGTGATCCGCACGTCCAGCGACCGGGCCGGCGTGACCGCCACCTCGTCGCGGAGGTCGATCGTGGCCATGACGCTGGCCAGCTCGTGGTAGCCGTCGTCGCGCCGTCCGAGCACCTCGAGCGTGAGGTTCACCTTGGCGGGGGCCCTGGCGCGGACGCGGCGGGACACTAGGCTGCCTCCGGGACGCCCACCTCGCGCGCCAGGCGGACCCACTCGTCCAGCGACAGCTCCTCCGGCCTCCGCTCCGCCGTGATGCCCGCCGCGTCGAGCGCGGCCGTGGCGCGCTCCCGGTCCACGCCGGCCTCATGGCCCAGCGCCGCGCGGACCTGCTTGCGACGGTGGCGGAAGACGTCGCTCACGAACCGGAGGAAGGCGGCCTGGTCGAGCGGCGCGAAGGCGGGCCGGGCCAGCGTGCGCAGGGCCACGACGGCGGAGGAGACGCGCGGCGGCGGCAGGAACGAGCCGGCCGGCACGCGCCTCACCAGGCGCGGCTCCGCGAACGACTGGACGAACACCGAGAGGAAGCTGCGCTCGCGCGCATGGGCGGCCGTCGCCGCCATGCGCCGCGCGACCTCCTCCTGCACCAGCACCACCACCAGCGGCGGCCGCCGCGGGTCGCCCAGGAAGCGGTGCAGCAGCGGCGAGGTGATCTGGTAGGGCAGGTTCGCCACGATGCGCGAGGGCGGGCGCTCTCCCGCGGAGAAGAGGTCCACCGCCAGCGCGTCCGCGTGCACGATGCGGACATTGCGCTGCTCCACCAGCGCCTCCGCGGCGACCGCCACCATGCGCGCGTCCACCTCGATCGCCGTCACCGAGCGCGTCACGGCCGCGAGGCGCCGCGTGAGCACGCCCGGGCCGGGCCCGACCTCCAGCACGTCGTCGCCCGCCGACAGCTCCGCGGCCTCCACGATCGCCTCGAGCGCCGCCTCGTCCACCAGGAAGTGCTGGCCCAGCGACTTCGCGCTTCGCACGCCGTGGCGCGCCAGGAGGCGCCGGATCTCGCGGGGGTCGCTGAGGCTCAGCGGTCCGGCGTCACCAGGACCTCGAACGCCGCGCTCTCGGTCGTCCGCGGCGCGAGACCGGTCACCGCGAGCACCGGCGGGCGGGCGTCCGCCCGCGCGTCCAGGACGAGCTCCAGCCGGCCGTCCTCGACCACGTGCCGATCGACCGTCGGCCGATCGCCGAAGCGGATGACCTGCACGACGTAGCGCTGCTTCACGACGTTCGTCGACCGGATGAACCCCTTCGCGTCCCACGCATTGTCGGTCTCGGCATCGTCACGGTAGCCGACCTCGGGGATCTCGATGTCGTCCACGGCGAAGCCGGGGGAGTTCAGGGCGCCGTCGGTGACGTGCTCGAAGCGCAGGAGGATGCTCTTCCCCGCGTAGGCCCCCAGGTCGGCGCGCTGCTGGACCCAGACCGCGGCGTCGCCGCCGCCCGAGGTCCCGGTGAAGCCGTGGCCCAGGTTGTTGCCGTTGGGGTCCTCGGCCGTCGTCGCCGGCGCCTGCACGGTCTCCCAGCGGCTTCCGCCGTCGGTCGAGACGGCGATGTACGCGTAGTCGAAATCGACCTCGATGTCGTACCAGGTCCAGAACGACAGCGTCGCGGAGGCGACGCCGCCGAGGTCTACCTCCCGGGTGAGGGTGCTGTCCATCCGGTCCGCCCGGTCGGACCACCAGAAGTGCGCCCCGGAGTGCGCGTCCGCCGGCACGATGCGGGTCACGGTGGCACCGTCGAAGGTCACGCGGTACTCGCCCCCGAGCGGCAGCTCCACATAGCGCGTGGCCTGCTGGTGAACGGAGGCCTGCAGCGGCTCGTCCGGGTCGGCGCGGTCCTGCCCGGCCGGGCGGGCCGGCTCGCGCAGGCCCAGCTCCGCCGGGTACCTGTAGGGCGCCGCCGCGTCCGTCCCGATGAGCGCGTTGGCCGCCGCGAAGTCCGCGAGCACCTCCTCGGCCGAGGGATGGCCCCGTGCCCGGAGCGCGCGGTCCAGCGCGCCGAACGTATTGATGCCCTCGTCCAGTAGCGAATTGATGACTTCGTAGCCGCCGCCGGTCCGCTGGCGCAGGTACTCGAAGAAGAGGAACGCCCCGCCGTAGTGCTGGCCCGCCCCTTCGTCCAGATCGGTCCAGGCGTTCAGCTGCGTGTCCGGCTGGCGCAGGAACAGCTGCTCGAAGCCGACCACGTAGCCGTTGGCGCGCTCGCAGAGCTGCGCGAACCCCTCGTTGAACCAGATGGCGTTCCGGGCCCGGCGGTTCCACTGCTGCATGTGGCAGAACTCGTGCGCCAGGACTGCGTGGAGGTAGTCGGTGCCGAGGCGCGCGGCCCGCGAGTTGACGTAGATCATCTCGCGCTCGGCCGAGAACTCGTTCACCCAGCGCGGCAGCGAGTCCACGCCGCTGAAGTACCCGGCGGCCGAGCCGGGCATGTTGGCGATGAGGATGTTGATGTGGGGGTCGGAGTCGATCCCCGGCGACCACTCTTCCCCGAACAGCCGGCGGTTCGTCGGGTACACCTGCTCCTGGAACACGGTCGCGCTCAGGGCGAGCGCTTCCTCGTCCACGAGAAGGTCCGACTGGACCCACCACTTCACTCTCGGCGTCATGCTCCGCAGCGTCGCCTCGACCAGGACGTTCCGCTTGGCGGCGAAGTCGTGGACCCAGAACTCCTCCACCGCCCCGACGCTCTCGTCCGGCGGCTCGCTCCGCGCCGGGACGAATGGCTCGGCCGGCGTGCCGTCGCGGCCCTCCATGCGACGCACCAGGTCGAAGTCGTCGGCGACCGGGATCTCCTTGGCGCGCAGCGCCGCGGTCATGTCGAGGGTGGCCGCGGTCGTCGCGGTCGGGGAGGCCGTCTCGCTGGGCGACGGGGCCGGCGACGGCGAGACGGTGGGCACCGGCGTGAAGCACGAAGCGGCGACGAAGACGAGGCCGAGGAGCGCCCAGAGCGGGCGAGGTCCGCCCGCGGCCCGGCCCACGCGGTTCACAGGCGCACCAATCCGTCCGCCATCGTTCGCGTCGCCACGAGGTCGCCCCCGCGGAAGTAGCGGCGGGGCACGCGCTGCCGGATGTTCGTCACGATCTCGTAGTTGATGGTCCCGCACGAGGCGGCGAGGTCCTCCGCCGGGAGGTGCTCGCCGTCCTGCTCTCCGATCAGCACGACCTCGTCGCCCTCCCGCGCGTCCGGCACGTCGGTCACGTCGAGCATGAAGAGGTCCATGGCCACCCGGTTCGCGACCTGGACGCGCCGCCCGCGGACTAGCACGTCGGCGCGGCGGGCGCTGCGCGGCAGGCCGTCGCCGTAGCCCACCGGCACCGTCGCGATTCGGCCGCTCCGGTGCGTCCGGTAGTCGTGCCCGTAGCCCACCCCCGTCCCGGCCGGCACCTTCACCACGCGGTGGATGCGCGACGACCAGCGCAGCGCCGGCCGCAGGTGCGGGGTAGGCAGGTGCGTCGCGGTGTACAGGCCGTAGACCGCGAGTCCCGGCCGCACCGCGTTGCAGGGCGGCACGAGGCCGAGCGCCGCCAGGCCCGCCGACGCCGAGGCGTGGACCAGGCGCGGCTTCGACGGCAGCGTCCCCACGACAGCGGCGAACCGCCGCAGCTGCTCCGCGGCGAAGGTGTCGCCGGCGTCGTCGGCGGTCGCGAAGTGCGTGAAGATGCCGTCGAGCTCGAGGCCGGGGATCGCCGCGATGTCGTTCCAGCGCTCCAGGGCCTCGCCGGGCAGCACGCCCAGGCGCGTGAGGCCGGTGTCCACCTTCAGGTGCACCGGCACGGTCCGGCCGGCGGCTCGCGCGGCGGCCGCGAGGGCCCGCGCCCGCGACTCGTCCCAGACCGTGACCGCGAGCGAGCTCGCCACCGCCGCCTCGGCCTCGGCCGCGTCGCTGGCGCCGCCCAGCACCAGGATGGGGCCCTCGCGCAGCGTCCGCCGCAGCAGCACCGCCTCCTCGACGGTGAACACCGCGACCATCACGGCGCCCGCCTCGAGCGCGGTCTCGGCGACCATCTCCGCGCCGTGGCCGTAGGCGTCGGCCTTCACCACGGCGATGACCTGCGCGCCGCCGGCGCCGAGCGCGCGCACGTTGGCCGCCACCGCGTCGAGGTCCACGTCCACGACCGTCGTCCGGATGGGGCTCATCGGCTTCGCTGGACCTCTCGCAGGGCGCGCGGCAGCGCGTCGGCGATCTCGGTGGCGAGCGCGCCGGACTGGCCGATCTCACGCGCCAGGAGCGCTCCGGCGCGTCCGTGCACCCAGACGGCTGCGGCCGCCGCCGCCAGCGGCTCAAGGCCGCGCGCCAGAAGGGCGCCGAGCGCTCCGCTCAGCGCGTCGCCGGAGCCGCCGACGCCGAGGGCGGCGTTGGGCGCGTCGTGGACCAGCGTGCGCTGCCCGTCGCTCACGACCGTGACCGGCCCCTTGAGGACCACCAAGCACTTCCAGTCACGCGCCGCCCGCGCGGCGAAGGCCACGCGCTGCGCGCCCTTGGGGACGACCTGGCCCGCCAAGCGCGCGGCCTCGCCGTCGTGCGGGGTGAGCACCGTGCGCGCCGGGAGCGAGCCGAGGGCGCCGTCCGTCCGCGCGAGCGCGTTGAGGCCGTCGGCGTCGATGACGGTCGGGATGCCGCGCGCGTTCCGCAGCACCGCCATCACGAACTCGTCCGTCCCTGCGCCGTGCGCAAGCCCCGGCCCGATCACCAGGGCCCGGATGCGCTCGTCCAGGAACTGCGACAGCTGGGCCGCCGCGCCCACCGCGATCGCGCCGGGCTGCGCCTCGGCCAGCGGGAAGAGCGTGACGTTCGGGTCCAGCCCCGCGACCCGGTCCGCCACGGACCGGCCCGTGGCCGCCGTCACCACGCC
>JBOGTE010000162.1:0-4976 GCA_050692015.1 Candidatus Limnocylindria bacterium | reverse complement strand
ACGCTGCTGGGATCGCAGCCGGCGATCGTGTCCTTCTACTCGGGCCAGTGGACCTTCCTGCTGCTCGGCGCCACCGCGTTCATGACCGTCCTGTTCCTCCGTGCGCGCTACGCACGTGCGGGCATGCTCGCCGCCGCCTTCCTGGTGAAGCCGCACCTGTTCGTGTTCATGGCCGTGGGGCTCGCCCGGGCCGCGGCCGCTCGCGGCGCGGGCCGCTTCTTCGCCGCCGCCGCGCTGGTCACCGTCGTGCCCGTGGGCGCCGTGGCTCTGGCGCGGCCCGACTGGGTGGCCACCTGGCTCCGGCACATCCCGGCGACGCGCGCTACCGATCCGCCGCGCGCGGCCACGCTGCCGACAGCGCTGTTCGATCTCCTCGGGCCGGCCGGGCTCTGGATCGGCGTCGCGCTGCTACTGGCGGCCATCGCCCTCGCATGGCGCTTCGATCCGCGCGGCCGGGCCGCGCTCGCCGTTTGGATCTCGGTCTCGCTCGCGGCCGCCGTGTACGGATGGTCCTACGACCACCTGCTGCTCCTCGTGCCGATCGTCATCGCCGCCGGCGCGGCGCGGGCTCGATCGACCACGCGTGGCCTCGTGATCGCGGTCGGCGGCGCCGCGCTCCTGTTGTTCGGCGAGCTCGGCCTCTACCAGGCGGCGCCGGCTCGTGGCAGCCAGAGCCTCAACGCCCTGGTCCCCGCTCTCACGACGGCGCTCGTCCTGGCGGCGCTGTGGCCGCTGCGGGGCGTTGCGGATGCGTCAGCGGCGCGTTCTCGTCGCGTGCATCCACCTGATGGCGGCGGCGGCGACGGCCGCGCCGAGGGCCAGGCCGCCCGCGACGTCGCTAATCCAGTGGTCGCCGATGTACACGCGAGCGAAGACGGCCACCGCGACGAACGCCGCGGCCCCCAGCCACGCGGCGCGTGACGGGAACATGCCGGCGACGAGAACGGCGAGGAAGGTCACCCGGGCCATATGGCCGCTCGGGAACGAGCTGGGGGCCTCCACGCGCACCCCGAGCGGGTTGAAGAGGTCGCGCGTCAGCTCCTCCGGCGGACCCGGATGCACCAGCCCGAGCTTGAAGACGAGCTCGACGGCGCCCGTCGCGAGGATCGCCAGCGGCGCCAGCCAGGCCCACCCGCCGTAGCGGCGCCACGCGACCGCGGCGAGCAGGGCGGCGACCGGCAGCGTCACCGCGAGCTGCCCGAGCAGCGTGTGCCAGTTCACCAGCACGTCCAGCTGATCGGAGGCGAAGGACTGGAGCGCGAGCGTGGTGGCGAGGTCGATGCCCCGCGTCGCGCCCAGCGCCACAAGCGCCGCGAGCACGAGGAACGCGACCGACGCCGATAGGGCACCCGCTAGCAGGGACACGATCGTGACATCGTCGCGCAGGTGACGACCGTGCTCCACGCCGCCCTCGCCGTCGGCGGCACGTTCGTCCTCTGGCGCGCGGCGCTACGCGTGGCCCAGGGCGCGCCGGACGACGCGGTTGCGGCCGCGTTCCCCATGGCCGTGCTCATCGCAACGGCCTTCGGAAGCCTGGCGGCGCTGGCCGCGGGGCGCGAGAAGGCCGCTGCGATGGCCCCGGGAAGCGAGGAAGTCGCTGGGACTGCTCCAGCACACCCCACAAGACCGCGCAGCGCCGCCCGGATGCTGGCCCTGGACGCCGCGACGCTCGGCGGTGCGGCCTGGTGGCTCTTCGTGCTCACGCTCGCGCCCTGGACGCGCGAGCTCGGGGGCGTGTCGCTCGTGCTCATCGCCGCCGCGCGGCTAGCGCCCGGAGCGCTCGCGGTGGCGACGCTCCGCGCACCCTCGTGGCTCGCGTTCGTCGTGGCGCTCGGGGGATACGGCGCGCTCGCGGCTTGGCTCCCCGCGGCCTCGCTCCCCTTCGGCGACCAGGTGCACTACCTGCTCGCCGCGGAGCAGCTGCGCCTGGGGAGCCTCGAGGCCGGAGGCGGCGCCGAGCTCTTCCGCTCCCTGGTCGGCTTCGCCCCGGGACCCGCGGACGTGGCCACGCACGTCGCGGACACGCCGCTCGGCCCGCGTCCCATCCAGGGCTACGCGCTCCAGCTGCTGCTCCTGCCCGGCTGGGCCGTCGCCGGACGCTTGGGCGCGCACCTCACGATGGCCGCGGTCGCGGCGTGGGCGAGCTGGCAGACCTTCCTGATCCTCCGCGACCTCCACCGGGGCGCCCACTTCGACACGCGCCGGGAAGGCAGCGGCGGCGGTGCCCAACTCGACCCTTCATTGGAGGGCCAGCGCGAGGGTCTGAGCGCCTCCTCGCTCTTGCCGGCGGCCGTCGCCGGATGGACGTGGGTCCTCGCGTCGTTCACGGCGCCGATGGCGCTCCTGGCGACGCACCTCTACCCGAACATGCTGGGCGCCGCGCTGATCGCGACCGCGTTCCGCGCCGGCTTCACCGCGCCCGTCCGCCGGCCGGCACTCGCCGCGGGCGTGCTCGCGCTCACGCTCTTCCTCACGCCACGCGACGGCGTCGCTCTGCTCGTGCTCCTCCCGTTCCTGCTCTGGCCCGGCGCGCGTCGAGCCGCGGGGTCCCTAGTCTCGCGCCTGCGCCGGCCCGACCGGAGCGTCGTGATCGCGACGGGCGTGGTCGCGCTGGTCGCGGTCGTGCTCAACGCGGCGCTCTACGGCCTTCCGCTGCCGTACGCCGGCTACGCCTTCGGCACCGCTCAGGCGCAGGCGCTCACGCAGGAGCCCTCGATCACGCCGCGCTTCTGGATCGGCCTGCCGGCGATCCTCTTCGACCGCACACTGGGCCTCGCGGGGAGCGCGCCCTGGGCCTTCGTCGGCCTGCTGGGCCTCGTACCGCTCCTTCGCCTCGAGCAGGGTCTCCGGCGGCACGATCCCGAGGCGCGCGCGGTCCTGCTGCCGGCGGCGCTCACCGTCGGGCTGAGCGTGCTCGCGCTCTCCTTCTTCCGCCTGTGGGAGGGCGGCTACGCCCCGCCCAACCGGTACTTCGTGGACGTGCTGCCGCTCTGGACGCCCTTCGTCGCGGCGGGCCTGGTGCTCGCCAGCGGAAGGCTGCGGGTCGAACGGGCGGGCCGGCTCGTCAAAGTGACGCCGGGGGCCGTCGTCCGCGCGCTCGTCGCGGTGCTGCTCTTCGCCAGCGCGCTCATGACGGTCGTCCTCGCGGGCGTGCCGATGACCGCGCTCAACACCGCGTTCGACCACCAGTTCCGTGACGCAATGGCGCGGATCCTCGGGCTCGACCCTCTGGCCTGGCTCCCCTCGTTCCAGCCCGTACGGCCCGACTGGTACGTGGTCGCGTACCTGCGCCTTGTCCCCGCGCTCGCCTTCGCCGCCGGCCTCGTCCTGCTAGGCGCCGCGCTTTCGGGTCGCGTGGGGCGTGGCGCCGGCGTCTTGGAGGCGCCTCGCGTTGCGGGGTCCATGGATGTAGGCGATGGCGTCGATGCCGATCATCCCGCGCCCGAAGCTGTCACCAGCCCTCGGCCCACCAGTCCCGCCGAGACGGGGCGCGCGCAGCTCGCGCGCTTCGCGGCCGCGAACGCCGTCGCGCTGGCGCTGGTGGTCGCGGCGGTAGCGCTACGGCCCGTCGCCGGCGCCGAGACCGCACCCGTCCCCACCAGCCTGATGGGTACCTGGCTGCCGTTCGCTCTCGTGCTGGCGACCCTCGGGGCCGTTGTGGTCTGGCGCGGCATCTGGCCACCCGGCGGAGCGGGGGGCGTGAAGGAGACGGCAGCAGCCCGCCTGCTGGACCGGCACTTCCTTGTCTATCTTGTGCCGCTCTCGCTCATGCTCGTCGGGTACGCGGGCGGCGGGATGCTCGCGAACGCGCAGCTGGGCGCGGTCTACCTCGCGGTCGCCGTGGTCTTCGCCGTGAACACCCTCGCGGCGCTCTGGCCGCGGATCGGCGCGCTGTCGGACCGCGCGGCCGCGCTGCAGGTCGGAGCGGTGGCGCTGGTCGTGTTCCTCGTCCTGCTCCCGTACCACAAGGCGGTCATGCCCACGGCCTCGGACGAGCCGCACTACCTGCTCATCGTCCAGAGCCTCATCTATGACGGCGACGTCGATCTCCGCAACGACTACGAGGGCGACCGCTACTCGGCCTTCTACCCCGCGCGCCTGCCCGACATGCACGGCATCGAGATCGGCAGCGCCGTTTACCCCATCCGCGACCTCGGCCTGCCGCTGCTCGGCGCGGTCCCGTTCGCGCTGGCCGGTCGCCTCGGCGTGCTCGCGCTCATGTGCCTCGCCGGCGCGGCGCTGGCGGCGCAGCTCTACCTCCTGCTGCGCGACCTGCGGTTCGACCCGCGCGTCGCGTTCTTGGCCGTGGCGACGACGGCGCTGGCGCACCCGATCCTCACGTACACGACCCAGGTCTACCCGGAGCTGCTCACCGCTCTCGTCTTCGTCACTGTGGCGCGCCTCGTCCGGGCGGGCGCGCGCGCGACGCCGCGCGAGCTCGCGCTGGCCAGCCTCCTAGTGGGGCTCCTACCGGTCCTGTCCACGCGCGCCTGGCCGATCGCGGTGGGGCTGGGCCTGGTGGTCGCGTACGCGGCGCTGCGGCCGTGGTGGGACGCGCGCCGGAGCGGCGGTCTGCAGAACCTCGCGCGTGTCGCGGCGGGCGCGCTGCCGTTCGCCGCGGTCATCGCCGCGCTCTCGCTCGCGAACTGGCTGATGTTCGGAGTGTTCCTGCCGAGCGCCGGGTACTACATCATCCGCGAGCAGCAGCAGGTGCTGGCGTACGCGCCGCACGTCGGCGGTACCGGACTCGTGCTCGACCGCGTCTTCGGGATCGTGCCCCGCGCGCCCGTGTACCTCCTCGGGCTCCTGGGGGTCTTCGCACTGCTGCGGCGCGCGCGGGGCCACGGCGTGGAGCTCCCCGCGCTGGCGCTGGGCGGGCTCCTCTCGTTCGCGTACATCTCGAACATCGCGTACTGGTGGGCCGACGGGTCGCCGCCCTCGCGCTACCTCCTGGGCGCGATCCCGCTCTTCGTGGC
>JBOGTE010000161.1:0-5006 GCA_050692015.1 Candidatus Limnocylindria bacterium | reverse complement strand
TACGAGGAGGAAGGCTGGCGCATTCGCAAGGACGGCACGACCTTCTGGGCGAACGTCGTGATCACGGCGCTGCGCCACGAGTCCGGCGAGCTCGTCGGCTTCGCGAAGGTGACAAGGGACCTCACTGAGCGGAAGAAAGCGGAAGAGCATCGCGCTTCGCTGCTCGCGGCGCAGGAGGCGATCGCGATCCGCGACGAATTCCTCCGCATCGCGGCGCACGAGCTCAGGACGCCGCTGACGGCTGCAAAGATGGGGGTGCAGCTCCTGCGCCGGTCGTTCAAGAACACCGCCCTCACCAGTGGGCAGACCCTCGCGCTCGAGACGGTCGGAACGCAGATCGACAAGCTGACGCGCCTGGTAGGACGTCTCCTCGACACGACGCGCATAGAGGCGGGCGCCCTCCGCCTGGAGAAGGTGGAGATCGATCTGGCCGAGTTCGTGCGCACGGCGATCGCACACTGGCGCGCCATATCGGATGGTCACGACATCGTCATCACCGACATCCCGGATCGGCTCGTGGCCCGCGTGGACCCGATCCGCATAGAAGAGGTGATCACGAATCTCGTCGACAACGCCGTCAAGTACAGCCCCGCCGGCGGCCGGATCGAGATCGCGATGACCGAGCATCCGGGCACCGTGACGATCTCGGTCCGCGATCACGGGATGGGCGTGCGGCCGGCCGATCGCCCGAGGCTGTTCGAGCGCTTTTACCAAGCGCACCCGGACCGGTCCGGCCTCGGCCTCGGACTCCACATCACCCGCTGGTTCGTCGAGATGCACGGCGGCACCATCACCCCTGAGTTCCCAGAGGACGGCGGAACACGCTTCGTGGTCAGCTTGCCGCTAGCCTGAGCGCGCCGTGCCCCAACGCGAGATCGCGCTCCGTTACGGGTCGAATCCACACCAGCGTCCCGCGCGGGCGTTCGCGTCCGGGGACCTGCCGTTCACCGTGCGCAACGGCGAGCCGGGAGCCATCAATCTGCTGGATGCCCTCAACGCCTGGCAGCTCGTGCGCGAGCTCCGGCGCGCGACGGGTCTGGCAGCCGCGGCTTCCTTCAAGCACGTGAGTCCCGCCGGGGCAGCCGTCGCGGTCCCGATCGGCAAGGATCTGGGCGGCGCTCTGGGCATCGAGGTCGCCGGGCTCTCGCCGCTTCAGAGGGCGTATGCACGGGCGCGCGGCGCAGATCGCGTCTCCTCCTTCGGCGACGTAGCTGCGTTCAGCGATCAGGTGGACGCCGCGACCGCAGGACTGCTTCGCGGTGAGGTGTCCGACGGCTGCATCGCGCCGTCCTACGAGCCGAAGGCCCTCGAGGTCCTGTCGAAGAAGAAAGAGGGCCGCTATCTCGTGCTCGAGGTCGATCCGGCGTACGAGCCGGGGCCGACCGAGCACCGCGACGTCTTCGGCGTGACGATCGAGCAGCGCCGGAACGACCACGTGATCGACGACGCGCTTCTCACCAACGTCGCCACGAGGGAGCGCGCGCTGCCCGATGAGGCGAAGCGCGACCTGCTGGTGGGGCTGATCACGCTCAAGTACACGCAGTCGAACTCGGTCGCGTTCGCTCTCGATGGCCAGGTCATCGGTGTGGGCGCCGGCCAGCAGTCGCGCATCCACTGCACCCGGCTCGCGGCACAGAAGGCGGAGCTCTGGTGGCTCCGGCAGCACCCGCGGGTCGGTGAGATGAGCTTCCGCAAGGGCGCCGGGCGCCCCGAGCGGGACAACCTCGTGGACGGCTACCTGCGCGACGACCTCACCGCTCCGGAGCTGGCGGCGTGGAGCGCGGCCTTCGACAGCGCCCCCGATCGGCTCTCAGCGGACGAACGCCGCGAGTGGCTCGAGCGGATCCCCGCCGTCAGCTACGTCTCCGACGCGTTCCTGCCGTTCCGCGACAACGTGGACCGCGCGCACGCGGCCGGCGCGCGCTACGTGGCGCAGCCCGGCGGGTCAGCGCGCGACGCGGAGGTCGTGGCCGCCTGCGACGAGCACGGCATGGCCATGGCCTTCACCGGCCTGCGCCTCTTCCACCACTAGCGCCTGTCGGATGATCCGCGGCGCTCGAGCACGGCTCGACAGCCGTCTCAGCGGCGCTCACGGCTCGGACCCCACCGGGGACGCGGCGTCGGCCGAGACCAGCAGCTCGGCACAGACGGCGCGGAGCTGCCGCAGCGAGCGCGGGCCGACACCCGGCAGGGCGAGAAGCTCCGCGTCGGAGTTTCGCTGGATCTCCTCGACGGTCCGAAGTCCGGCGCGCTGCAAGGCGGCGATCCGCAGGCCGCGCAGGCGGAGTACGGCCACCGGAAGCTCGGGCGGCCGACCACCAGCGAAGGGCGGCCGGCGCGGGCTCATGTCTTCGAGCTCCCTGACCAGCCAGTTCGGCAGCGGCTGGACGAGATGGCTCAAGGCAAGGCGGTCACGCGCCTTCGAAAGCACCAGCGACGCCGTGACCTTGCCGTACCCCTCCTGCCTCCCGATCTCGGCCAGCGTCCTACGGCGGCCGTCGGGGGAGATCAGGCGCAGCACGAGCGCCCGCGCCACCCGTGGCTTCACGCCACGGGCGGGAAGCTCGCGCCGGAGGTAGGCCTCCCGGTCGAGGCTTGGCTGGGTGATCGCGCCATAGTCCTGCTCGACCACGGGCAGACCATAGTCTGCGCGGCGTCCGGCTCCAGAACGCCTGCCTATTCAGCGCGCCCTCGGCGCCGTTCTTGATGAAAACAGCCTCAGACGCTCAAGTTGACCCTTATGATGGTGGTCATGGAGCGTCGAGCCGACGAGACCGTCGAGCAGCTCATCGCATTGCGAGGTGTGCTTGGCCTGCTCACGGATCCGGCCGAGCGGCGTCCGCTGGCGAAGGTCATTCGTCAACTTCGAGGGCGGCTCGGGGCCGGCGTACCGAAGCATCGAGCGGCTGCTTGCCTCGGAGTTAGCCCCCAGGCGCTCGAGCACTGGGTGCGCGCAGGGGCGCTCCCGGTCGCGCGCAAGCCCGGCTCATCTCGCGAGATGATCGACAGCGAGGCGCTGCTGATCGTCGCCGAAGAGGTCCAGCGTCTCCGCGGGAGCGGCCAGCAGCGCGCGCTCGCCAAGGCGCTGAAGACGCTCACCCGGGAAGGCCGGATACCTCGCAAGCTCCGACCGAACCAGTCGGCGCAGGAACTGCGCTACGAATTCCTCCAGACCACTCCGGCACAGCGACTGCGCGCGGGGATCGAATTGAGCCAGACGGCCGGTTTGCTCGCGGTCCGTGCGCGAAAGAAGGCGGCGAGCTGACATGGGCCGCGGCTCGTCCGAGCGCAGGGCCGGATCGCCGGAAGTTCCCGGGCCGGCGACACCTCCGCGCTTCTTCGACCTGCTCCGGGTGCTCTGCGAGAAGGGAACCGCCTTCGTCATCATCGGAGGCTTCGCCGTAGCGCTTCACGGCTACGTGCGGGCGACGAAGGACATCGACATCGTGCCTGACCCAGCGGAGGACAGCATGTCCCGTCTGTGGGAAGCCCTCCGCGCGATCAACGCTCGACCGGCCGAGGTCGGAGACTTCAGGACCGAGGAGATCCCGGTCCCCTTCACCCGCAACGGTCTTCTCAGCGGCGGGAACTGGGTCCTGTACACGACGCTCGGGCGCCTGGACCTCATGCCTTACGTCGCGGATGCCGACGGCGAGATCACGTATGCCGAGCTGCGCGAGAGCGCCGTTCGCGTCGATCTCGAAGAGGTCGGACATCCGATATGGGCCGCCTCGACCGACCACCTGATCGCCATGAAGGAGCACGCAGGCCGCGACATCGACCGCATCGATCTGACAGCCCTCCGAATGGCGCAAGGACGCGAGACCTCGTGAGTCGGCGCGAGCAGGTCGCCCGAACAGTGCGCTAGCTAGCGCATCGGTCGCGAGCTTGCGCTCGGCGTCACGAGTCCCGACTCGTAGGCCCAGACGACGAGCTGCGTCCGGTCGCGCGCGCCCAGCTTGCCCATGATCCGGCTGACGTGCGTCTTCGCCGTCGCCGGGCTGACCACGAGCCGCTCGGCGATCTCGTCGTTCGACAGACCCGCCGCGACGAGCGTCATCACCTCGCGCTCGCGCTCGGTGAGGACCTCGAGCTGGGGCGGCCGGTGGTCCGCCGCCGGACGGCTCGCCACATCCGCGACAAGCCGGCGCGTGACGCTGGGGGAGAGCAGCGAGTCGCCGCGCGTCACGACGCGGACCGCGTGAAGGAGCTCGGCCGCCCCGCTGTCCTTCACCAGGAAGCCGCTGGCACCCGCGCGAAGCGCCGCGAAGACGTTGTCATCCGACTCGAACGTCGTGAGGATCACGACCTTGGTCGATCGCAGTCGCTCGTCCGCCGCGATCCGCCGGGTCGCCTCGATGCCGTCGAGTCCGGGCATCCGGATGTCCATGAGGACGACATCGGGGACCAGCCGCGTAACGAGGTCTAACGCGCCTGCGCCGTCCTCCGCCTCGCCGACGACCTCCATGTCGTCCTCCGAGGCGAGCAGCGCGCGAAAGCCGGCCCGCACGAGCGCCTGATCGTCGGCGATGACGACGCGGATCACACGGCACCCTGCAGGGACAGGCGAGCGCGCACGAGGAAGCCGCCTTCGGGTCGCGGCCCCGCCTCGAGCTGGCCGCCGGCGGCCACGGCGCGCTCGCGCATGCCGAGCAGGCCATTCCCCGCCTCGGCCCTCCACTCCGCCGATACGCCCGGGCCCTGATCCGAGACCTCGACCAGGAGGTCCTGCCGGCCGTAGGTGAGCGACACCACAGCGGTGGTGGGGCCGGCGTGACGGGCCACGTTCGTCAGCGCCTCCTGGACGATGCGGTAAGCGGCCAGATCGACGTTCGGCGGAAGCGGGCGCGGATCGCCGTGCACATCGAGGCGAACTTCGACGCCGGCGGCGGAGGCTGCGGCGATGAGGTCATCGACCCGCGCGAGGCTCGGCGCCGGCGCGCGCGAGTCCTCCTCGACGCCTCGGAGCACACCGAGCGTGGCCCGCAGCTCGCGCAGCGCGTCCC
>JBOGTE010000160.1:0-5024 GCA_050692015.1 Candidatus Limnocylindria bacterium | reverse complement strand
AGCTGATGCCGCGCCGTCGGCGCGGCGCGGCCGCCGACGACGTCGAGATCGTGCATGAGCGTGCGCAGCGCCTGGGCCAGGAGAAGGCGAACCAGGGGCCGCGCGCGGTCTACGTCGGCGGCCGGCACCGTCAGGTACAACGTGACCGGCCGCTCGGCATGCATCAGGTCGCGGACGCGGAAATCCGATGTCCGCGTGTTCCGGCGCACCAGAGGATCCTGGTAGATGTCGAGCGCGGCGAGCGCGGTCGACTGGATCCCGGACAATGTCCGGTAGTCGGTCGCCGCCATCGCGCTCGCGACCTCGAAGACGTGCGGGTGGGTTCGAGGCTCGCCGCTGGTGAGCTCCACCCGCACGTCGGCGGGGATCATCTCGAGCAGGTCGCCGTCGTCCGGCAGCGGAAGGTGCACCGTCCCGGCCATGCGGTTGAGCGCGTCGACGAAGCTCCCGCCCGTGCCGGAGAGCAGGGAGGTCACGCGGCCCAGCGTCTTGTCGGGCTCCGCGTAGAGCACATGCAGGATGGTGGCACCGATGAGACGCCGAGCGTTCGTTCGGAAGTACTCCTCAGACGCGGAGGAGACACGCACCTGGCCGTGCGGGTCGGCCAACAGGCCGGCGATGTTCTGGATGTCGCCAACCTCCTCCGGGCCCGGGCGCACCTCGAGGAGCGGGTTGTAGCGGGCCGACCCATCCGCGGCGTTCGTGGGGTCGAACCGCAGGCACCGATTCGCGAGGCCATCCGGTGCGGCCCTGTAGCCCGCCGTCAGCCCCCACAGCTCGCCCTTCGCGTCGTGCACGATCGCCGCGCCCGGCCAGGTCAGGAGTGTGGGTACCACGATGCCCACTCCTTTGCCGGAACGCGGCGGCCCCTGCACGAACACCGAGTGCGTCCCCGAGCTGCGCAGGTAGCGCGGAGCGCGGCGCGGCTCCTCCCACAAGCCGAGGATGATTCCGGAGTCCGCCAACAGACCAGCGCGCTCTACATCCTTGCGCTTGGCCCACTCCGCGCTACCGTGTGTATGGCCGCGCTCTCTCAGGCGACGGGCTTGGAGCGCCAAGAACACTAGGTAGCCGATGACGATCACGGCAGCACCTGTCCAGAAGCTCAGGTGGAGCCCCGCATGCCACGTCCGCCACTCTGGCAGCCGGCCCCAGCCTCGCGTCCAGGCGATCCAGCCGAAAGGCTGGTAGACGGGCGCAGCGGCGGCCAGGGCGAACAGCAGCGCCACCAGAACAAAGAACCCGGCCTGCGGCTTGTTCTCGGCCCAGAAGAGGATGCACGCGGCACCGAGCGCCGCGGTCCCGGCGCCCACGATGAGCCATGGAAACCACGCCCCCGGCGCGGCGAACAGCGGCTCACCGAACTGTGGCGGATATCCGAAATGGTGAGCCACCAACTGCGTGTGTCCGGCAGACCACACCGCCACAGCAACGAGACCGAGGAAGAGGCCGCGCACCGCCTCTTGGCGGAAGGTCATGCGACCGTAACCGGGAAGCTGGTACAGCGGCTTCTTCATGGTGTGTACTCCGTAGTCCTAGGACTATTCTACACCTCCGCGCCGGTTTCACCGGCGCGAGCCCGCTTCACGCGGCGCGCGATCGCCGAGAGTTCGGCGCGGTCCTCCGTCCACACAGGCTCAAGCACGGTCGCATTAGGAGGGAGGGTCACCGGCCCGAAATGTCGGCTGTCCCAGCTCCGCGGATGTGGCGCATGCAGCCAGACCTCGCCGGCGCCGAGGCGGTATTGCTTCCGCAGCTCGACGTCGCTACGCGGCTCGCGCTCAAGCTCCGGCCAAGCCGCGACCCGGAGCCCGTTCACGTAGAGACCATCCTCGGCGACCACGACCTCGTCGCCGGCCGCCGCGGCAAGCAGCTTCCCCACCGGCTGCGTCTCACCCGGACAGGCCGGGCCCCAATGCCGCGGCAGCAGATAGCGCCGGGCGCGCCCATACTCGGCCAGGCTTTTCGGTAGGCACATGATGACGATGTGGCCGGGCACCGGCGCCGCCGAGTTCAACCAGTAGACACCCCGCGGCATGGAACGCGACGGCCCTAACACCCGCAACCCCGCCGCGTATGGCACGACGAGAGCACCGAGCAGCGTCACGGAGAGAAGCGCGACGCGCGCGACGATCCGCGGGGCGTCCGGCGCCAGCCGGATCCGCAACCGGCGTCCGCTCATCGCCCGAGCTCGAGATCCGGCGCCAGGTTCCGCGTCGCCTCGATCGCGCGAACAACCGGGCGCACCACCACCTGAAGCTTGGGCGGCAACGCCGCCAACGCGGCCGTGCGCGCCGTGCCGCTCAACGCGCGCAGCGTGTCGCTCAGTGACGCCTCCGGGTTACCGCTACGCAGTCCGACCAGTGCTTGCTGCGCTCGCCCGAGCGCGGCCTCCGCCGTAGCCAAGCCGGGGGCCCCAGCGCGCACGGCGCCCCGCAAGCGCTCTGCGGTCATGTGTTGTTGAGTCACGCCGCTCAGTGCCTTGCTCAGCTCGTCGAGCGCCTGGCGCGCTTCGCGCCGACCCGCTCGGCTCACTCCGCCGCCGCGCAGATCCGACGCGCCCTGCCCCGCTTTTAGAACCTCGGGGATCGGCCTTCCCTTCTCCACCGCTTCGCGCATCGCCTGGACGGCGCGGTCAGGCTCCGCGAAGGCGCGCCCGGCAATCGTCTCGATGCGCTTCCAACCCTCGTCGACGCGAGCTTCGACGCGGGCCAGCTCTTGCTGCGGCTCCCGCAGCCCCTGCACCTGCTGCTCGAGCCCGGCGACTGCCCGCTCTTGGTCGCGCAGCTCGAGAACACCCTGCGCTTGCTGCTCCACGCGCCCCCCCAGCTCAGGGGTTAGCTCCGTCTCCGCGCCCTCGCGCGCAAGCTGCGGGGCGACCTTTTCCCGATAGACACGGACAGCGTCTCCCGGGTCTATCCGCCCGGCCTGCAGCTCGCTCGCCGGCGTCGCGATCTCCGGGCTGCCGACGCGCTCGGACTTCAGGGCCTCGACCTGGGCGACCTCGCGCTCCGGCGCGCCGATCCGCTCGGACTTGAGCGCCTCGATGCGACCCTGCGCTTCTTCGATAGCCTTCTCGTGGTCCCGCGCGGCCGCGACGCGCGGTCGCAGCTCTCGTATCACGGCGTCCATGTCGCGATGCGGCCGCGCGCCGGCATTGAGACCGGCCTCGAGAACATCGTCGACCGATACCGGTCCCCGCTTCTGCGCCGCCCCCCGCATCGCTTCGAGCGTCTTGTCTGGCTCCGTGAGGCTCCGCTCCACGAGACCCTGCACGTTGGCCCACGCCCGCTGGGCATCGACCTGGTGCAGGCGAAGCTCGGCCGCCACCAGGTCGAGCCGTTCCGGCGCCGCGGCCTCGTGAAGCGGAGCGCGCGCGCCGGTCTCCATCTGTTTTTCCGTCCTGGGTTCTTCCTGCATGGCTCGTCCTCCTTCGGCCACCATCGTGGCTGGTTCGTCCTTCGGCGCGGGCTGGAGTCCGTAGACGACCCGTGCCCGTCCACTGAGCGCCTCGCGCGCCGCCGGCGCCAGGTCGGCCAGGTTCTGCTTGTACCTTCCTCGCCCGAAGCGCTCGGCCAGCGTCTCGCGATCGGGGAACGTCTCGCGATCAAAGAAGAGTTTGACGTCGTCGCGGTGCCGCGACAGCGCTACGTAGGCGCCGTTTCGTTGGAAGCGCTCGCCGGCGAGGACGTAGGCGCGGTCGACGGTCGCCCCTTGGGCGAGATCGACGTGAAGGGCGTAGGCGTACTCGATCTTCTGCCAGGTCTGCGGGTTGAATCTCGCGACGCGCCCATCATCGAGAGCGACGTCCACCTGGTCGGGACGCGCCCGGATCACCGTCCCCAGGCTGCCGTTCTTGACGCCGTCCCGCGATCCCGGCGCAGCTTCCACGACGCGACCGTGCGCGTCCAGCAGTTTGACGTGTCGCGCCACGTGATCGTTGCGCCGGAACACGACGCGATCACCGAGCGCGAGCTCTCCTGCCGCGCTCCGTACGCCCTCGGCGCCAACGAGCCCTCGCTCGACCAACGCGGTACGCAGCGCATCGTTGATCCGCCCGCGATCGGCCTTGGTAGCGGTGAGTGCCAGCCGCGTCGCGTCCGGATGCGCCTCGACGTCTCGCAGGTACTCCGCCACCAGCCCCCGAATCGCCTGGTCGCGAGTCCGGTAGCTCTCGACGCGCTGATGTGCGCCGTAGTCGCGTAGCGCCTCGCCGACCTGGAAGTTCGCGAGCTTCGACGTCGCGTCCTGCTGCCACTTCTCGCGCTGCCTCCACACCGTCTCCATCAGCGCGGCGCCGTGCCGCTCGCCCAGCGCGCGAAACGGCTGCCCGCCAGCCACCGGCGCGAGTTGGTTCGCGTCTCCCACTAGCCGCACCCGCGCTCCGTGCGCCTCCACAACCTCGAGGACACGACGCATATCCCCAGTCCCGACCATCCCCGCCTCATCGACGACCACGACCGTTTGAGCGTCCGGAAGGTCCTTCCCCTCCCCCCAACGGAGCAACCAGCTCGCGATCGTCGCCGAGGGAATCCCGGCATCCTTCTGGAGGCCCTCGGCCGCCTTCCCCGTGGGGGCGGCACCGAGCACCCTCCACCCTGCGGCCTCGTACGCGTCCCGCACACGCGCGAGCGTCGTCGTCTTGCCGGTGCCCGCCCTTCCCGTGATCAGGGCGAGATCCGCTCCGCCGGCAGCGAGCGCGAGGGCCTCGCGCTGTCCTGGATCGAGCCTATGTAGATTTTCTGTACCTAGGGCTATTACAGCTCCTCGGCGGCGCACGAGCGCTTCGCCGAGCAACAACACGTGCTCCTCCTCGAGGACGGCTCGCGCGGTCGTGTAGTCACCCTCCCCTGCCGCCAGGACCTCGCGCGCCAGCGTCACAGACTCCCGCAGAGCAGCCGGTGAACGATCCCAGGCGGCGACCGCCGCGAGCTGCCGCCGGCTGAACACGACGTCGTGCTCAGTGAGGTGGTCGACGGCGCGAGACGTGCGCTGCTCGAGGCTCCGGCCGACGTGCAGCGCGA
>JBOGTE010000159.1:0-5085 GCA_050692015.1 Candidatus Limnocylindria bacterium | reverse complement strand
GGCCGACAGCGCCGAGGGCGACGCGCACGTCGGCGCAGCGGCCGTCGGCCTCGACCTGCGCGAGCGCCGCCACCGCGACGGTGGCGTAGTCGTCCTCGGTCCGCGGCAGGAACTTCACATATGTCGCGCGCGTGCCGGGAGCGAGCGGCGGGACGACCACCTCGCGCAGGACCTCGCCCGACCCGATGACCGTTTCGAAGACGTCGATGAACAGCTCGTCGAGCAAGACCGTACGCTCGCCAGCGGCAGAGGCGACCACCGCGGAGGCGCCGAGGGCAATGAGCATCGGCAGAGGATCGTGCGCCGGGTCCGCGTGGGCGAGGCTCCCGCCGACCGTAGCCTGCGCGCGGATGCGCGGGGTCGCGACCGATGCGAAGGCGTCCGCCAGCGCGCCGCAGTGATCGCGCACCACCGAGGAGCGCTCGGCATCCCGGTGCGTGGCGACGGCGCCGATGCGCAGCGACCCGTCGGGCCGCCGCTCGATCCCGCGGAGGTCTGCCACGCCGGCGATGGAGACGAGCCGCGCCGGGCGCAGCAGGCCCTGCTTCATGAGCAGGATGAGCGCGGTCCCGCCCGCCAGGACGTGCGCGTCCTCCTCGCGCAGGAGCTCGAGCGCCTCGCCGACCGAGGTGGCATGGCGCAGCTCGAACGGCAGCATCAGCGCCCGGCCGCCATGCGGATCGCGCGGCGGATCCCGTAGTAGCCGGTGCAGCGGCAGAGGTTGCCCTTCATGGCCTCGCGGACCTCGTCGTCGGACGGCGAGGGCGAGGCCTCGAGCAGCGCGGTCGCGGCGAGGACCTGGCCGGGGGTGCAGATGCCGCACTGCGATCCGCCCTCACGAACGAAAGCGTCCTGGAGCGGGGTGAGCTCGGCGTCGGCGAGCCCCTCGATCGTCCGCAGCGAGCGCCCGTCGATCTGTGCCGCCAGGAGCAGGCAGCCCGTCATGGGCACCCCGTCCACCAGGATGGTGCAGGCGCCGCAGACGCCGACGCCACACCCGAGCTTCGTCCCGGTGAGCCCTAGGTCGTCCCGAAGGAGGTCCACGAGGAGACGCTCAGCGGGCACCGCCGCCTCGACCATGGCGCCGTTCAGCACGAATCGGACGTCATGGAGCGTCATTCCGGAGCGTCCTGCGCCAGGCGGGATCTCACCTTGGACGAATTGTCATACCATTCGCCCGCCGCGCGACGCGCCTGGGATGGAGGGGAGCCATCGACGTCTTCGTCGCCAGCCTATTCACGATCCTCCAGTGGCCCACGGTGGGGCTGCTCCTGCTCGGCGTGGCCATCGGATTCGTCGTCGGGATCCTTCCCGGGCTCGGCGGCGCGGTCACCCTGGCGCTGATGCTGCCCTTCATCCACGGCATGGACCCGATCCCGGCGCTGGCCTTCCTCCTCGGCATGCACGCGGTGGTCGCGACGACCGGGGACATCACGTCCGTCCTCTTCGGGATCCCGGGCGAAGGGACGGCGGTGGCGACGATCTTCGACGGCCACCCCATGGCCAAGGCCGGCGAGGCCGGTCGCGCGCTCGGCGCCGTGCTCTTCAGCTCACTGTACGGCGCGGTCGTCGGCGCGGCGGTCCTGGCCGTATCGGTCCCGATCATGCGCCCGCTGGTGCTGTCCTTCGGTCCGCCCGAGTTCTTCATGCTGGCCATGCTGGGGATCACCTTCGTGGTCGCGCTCGCGCCCGCCAACCTCATCAAGGGCTTCCTGATGGCCTTCTTCGGCTTCCTGATCGCCATGGTCGGGCTCGACCCGTTCACCGGCCGGCCGCGCTTCGCGTTCGGCCAGCTCTACCTGTGGGACGGCCTCAGCATCATCCCGGTCATCCTCGGCCTGTTCGCCCTCCCCGAGACGCTCCAGCTCATGAGCACCCGCGGCTCGATCGCGCAGAGCGGGACCGGCCCCATCGCCCGGACGATGGACGGCGTCATCGACACGCTCCGCCACTGGTGGCTCACGCTGCGCTGCAGCCTCATCGGCGTGTTCATCGGGATCATCCCGGGCATGGGCGGCGCGACCGCTCAGTTCATCGCGTACGCGCACGCGCAGCAGACCTCGAAGCACCCGGAGCTGTTCGGCAAGGGGTCGATCGAGGGCGTCCTCGCCGCAGGCGCGGTGAACAACTCGAAGGAGGGCGGGAGCATCATCCCGACGGTCGCGTTCGGCGTGCCCGGCAGCACGGCCATGGCGATCCTGCTCGGCGCCTTCATCCTGCTCGGGCTCGTCCCCGGTCCGGCCATGCTCACGACGCACCTCGACGTGACGTTCTCGATGGTCTGGGTCATCGTCATCGCGAACGTCGTCGGGGTCGCGCTGAGCTTCCTCCTGCTGCGTCAGCTCGCCGCCCTCACCTTCGTGAAGGGGACCTGGCTCGTGCCATTCCTGCTCATCCTCGTGACCGTCGGCGCCTTCAGCACGCACAACAACGCCCTCGACATCGTCGTCATGCTCATGTTCGGCGCGGTCGGCTGGGCCGCCATCCGCTGGGGCTGGCCGCGCGCTCCGTTCCTCCTCGCGTTCGTCCTCGGGCCCATCGCGGAGCGCTACTTCTTCCTGTCGCACCAGCTGTACGAGTTCGGCTTCCTGCTGCGGCCGGTGACGCTCACCCTCATCGCGCTCGCGGTCCTCGGGATCGTCTACTCGATCCGCCGCGAGCGCGCCATGCGGGGGGCGCGGACCGAGGAGGCCAGGCCGTGACCGCTTCGCGACGCCTCGCCCGCACGGTGGCCGGTCGCGGCGCGCTCGTCACCGCGCTCGCCGCCCTCGCGATCTTCGCCTACGGCGCATACGAGATCAACACCGCCTTCACGCTGCGCGCGCGCCTCTTCGGGAACACCCTCATCGTCCCGGCCGTCCTCCTGGGCGCTCTGCTCGTGCTCCAGGAGCTGCGGCGCACCGCTCCGTTCCCCGTGCCTCCGGAGGCGGCGTTCACGCGCTCCGCGCTCGTCTGGCTGGGCGCGTTCTTCGTATCAATGTCGATGATCGGCCTCGCCGTGACCGTTCCGCTGTTCGCGCTCGCCTACCTCCGCCTCGCCGCCGGCGAGAGCTGGGCGAAGGCGGCGGCGTACGCGGTCGCGTCGTGGCTGTTCCTCGAGCTGCTGTTCATACGGCTCCTGCACGTACCGCTACCCGGCGGCGCGATCCCGCTGCCGGCCATCACCTTCTAGAAAGGGAGGCACAGACATGCGCGCAACATCGATCCTCGCGACCCTGATGCTGGTGGCGGCGGCATGCGGCGGCACCGCCACGCCACCTGCAGCAACCAGCCCGCCAGCGGCGGCAGCGACCCCGGCCCCGACGCCGACGGAGGATCCGATGGCGGCCGTGGCCGACTTCTACCGCGGGAAGACCGTCCGGATCATCGTCGGCTACAACCCCGGCGGCGGATACGACGGCTACGCGCGGACGCTCGCGAACCACATCGGCAAGCACATCCCGGGCAACCCCACGGTCATCGTCGAGAACATGCCGGGGGCCGGCAGCATGCTGTCGGCGAACCACCTGTTCACGGCGGCACCGAAGGACGGCACCGTCTTCGGCACGTTCAGCCGCGGGCTTCCGGAGGCCGAGCTCCGCGGCGACGAGGGCCCGCAGTTCAAGGCGGCGGAGTTCAACTGGATCGGCTCGATGAACGAGGAGGTCAGCGTCTGCGTCGTCCGGAGCGACTCCGGGATCACGTCCCTCGAGGACGCGACGACGCAGACCGTGACGGTCGGCGCCACCGGCCCGAACGACGACACCGGCTTCTTCCCGCGCCTCCTGAACTCGCTCGTCGGCACGCAGTTCGAGCTGAAGACCGGGTACCCCGGTGGGAACGACGTCAACCTGGCCATCGAGCGCGGTGAGGTGCAGGGGCGCTGCGGATGGTCGTGGTCGTCGGTCGTGAGCACCAGGCAGCAGTGGCTGGACGACAAGTTCGTCACCATCCTCACGCAGATGTCGCTGAACAAGCACCCCGACATCCCGAGCGACATCCCGCTCGTGACCGAGCTCACGACGGACCCGGACGCCAAGCAACTGCTCGAGGTCGTTTTCTCGCGCCAGGCCATGGGCCGGCCGTTCGCGGCGCCGCCCGGCATCCCGGAGGAGCGGGTGAAGGCCCTCCAGGACGCGTTCGAGCAGACGATGGAGGACCCCGAGTTCCTGGCCGCCGCCGAGGAGGCCAAGCAGGAGATCAACCCGGCGACCGGCGCCGAAGTGCAGGCCATCGTCGAGAAGATCTTCACCACCTCGCCGGCCCTGGTGGAGAAGCTCAAGGCGATCATCGCGGAGGGGGGCGACTAAGCCCTCGCGCGATCGGACAGCGCGACGGGGCCGCCGCGAGGCGCCCCGTCGTCGTCCGGCACGGCCGACGAGCGCGCGCGTAGCTAGAGCCTCACCTCTCTGGGGACCATCCGCTCACGCCCGCCCATGTACGGCCGGACGGCCGCGGCAGGTCAGGGTCCATTCGCTCATGCCCTGAATGGTCTTACCATTCGGATGGGAACGCGACCGCGGACCCGAGGAAGGTCCATGCGTATCGCTCGTTCGCTCGACGGGGCGGACGTCGGCGATGACCATAGGGAGGTGATGGCATGACGAAGCACCTCCTGACG
Organism: Candidatus Limnocylindria bacterium; assembly: GCA_050692015.1. Taxonomy (GTDB): domain Bacteria; phylum Chloroflexota; class Limnocylindria; order P2-11E; family P2-11E; genus GWC2-70-10. The sequence goes on along the minus strand of JBOGTE010000159.1, from coordinate 485 downwards.
CTCCGTGTGAACGGCGAGGCGCGCACGATCGCCGCCGAGCCGCAGCACACGCTCCTCGAGGTCCTGCGCGAGGAGCTCGGCCTGACCGGCACGAAGCACGGGTGCGAGCTGGGCGAGTGCGGCGCTTGCACCGTCCTCGTGGACGGCGTGCCGGTCCTCTCCTGCCTCACGCTCCCCGTCGAGCTCGAAGAGGGCGCCGACGTCACGACCGTCGAGGGGCTGGCACCCGGCCCCGAGCTCCACCCGCTGCAGGTGGCGTTCGCCGAGGAGGCCGCCGCGCAGTGCGGCTACTGCACGCCGGGGATCCTGATGTCCGCGAAGGCGCTGCTCGACCGGACCACGTCGCCGTCGCGCCAGGACATGGCCGAGGCCATCGCGGGGAACCTCTGCCGCTGCACCGGCTACACCGCCATCTACGAGGCCATCGACAAGGCGGCCAGGGTGATCAACTCCGAAGTCGTACCTGGGGGTGCGGGGGCTTGGCC
>JBOGTE010000158.1:0-5125 GCA_050692015.1 Candidatus Limnocylindria bacterium | reverse complement strand
CTCTACGGGTGTGCCGATCGTCGTGATCAGCGGGCGTCCCGACGGGCGGGCGGCCGCGAAGGCGATGGCCGCCGTCGCGTACTTCGGCAAGCCCCTCGATCTTGGCGCCCTGTCGAACGCGGTGAGAGCGCTCGCGCATGAGGGTCCACACCCCCGGGCGGCCTGATGCGACACGCTAGTGCGGCGCAAGCACGTCGCCCTCCCGGGGTCACGGTCACGTCTAAGCCATTTGGCCATCCCTCCCTCTTCGCTCCGTCCATCATCGCGCCGCGCGGCCCGGCGGTCGTTGCGCTGCACCGCCTCGCGCACGTCGTCGCGGTAGACCTTGACGTAGCGGTCGATGGTGAAGCGACCTCGTCACGACACAGCGCGTTCGTAGGCCAGTCTCATCGGACCTCGACCACTCCCTGCGTCGGCGAGACGACCCATGTACCGGCCGCCGGGAACGCCACCTGCCCGGCGAAGATCCTGGCGTCACGGGGTGAGCCGAGCCGCACCGCGCGACCGCTCAGCGTTGGACGTGGCTCTGCGCAGGTGCGACAGCTCGCCGTGAAGTCGATGGCGTCTCCTGAACGAAGGGCTTCGTCGTCGGCGTCCGGCCCGGCTCGGAAGGTGATCGTCACCTTGCGCCCGACGGTCGGGAAGGGCTGCGTGGTGACCGACCAGTTCCCTGTCGGAAGCGGCTCGCGGCGGAAGCCGGTCAGCTTGGCGCCCTCGCAGCTGAAGTAGGCGATCCGCTCGCCCTCGTCGATGTAGCCGAACTGGATGCCGTCGGCGGTGGCGTAGCTGCCCCCCGAGCCAGCACTGCTGCCGAACAGCCCACCCGAGGAGGTCGTGCCGCCGCCAGCGCGACATGCCGCGGTCGCCGGCTGATTGACGACCAGCAGATAGGCGACCAGGCCGAGGCCGATCACGACGCCGCTCGCCGCCGCGCCCATCGGCCGCCCCTCGCGGCGCAGCCGGCGGATCGCGATGGCCAGCACGACGAGGCCGACTGGAAGCACGGCCAGGCCGATCGAGAACAGCGCGAGGAATGAGAGAGCGAGCAGCGCTGCGGCGAGGGCGAAGAGCGCGCCGACGGACCACGACCGGAGCGCCCCGAGCGCGACCGTGCCTGCGGCGACGGCGAGGCCCGCGGCAGCGGAGACGCCCAACGTCACCGGCGTGACGTCGATGTGCGCGCTGTCACCCGACCGCATCTCCACGATCAGGAGGTAGCCGCTGACGAGTGCAAGGGCGCCCAGCGGAATTGCGAGCGCGCTCATCGGGCGGTCTGTGCCGCTCGTGACACGAGAAGTGGGCTCTCTCTGCGCACGCGTCCATCATCGCGCCGCCGCGACACGCTCGACGTGCCTAGAGAGGCGTCACGCTGCGTGTAGGAATTCCAAGAATGGCTCGTGCGCGCGGCGTTACGATCCTTCGGGGTGTACGGCCCCGACGCAGAAGCACGGCGCCGCTGCTCGGCCAGTCGAGCGGATGGGCGCTCCTGCCGAGCCTGGGCCGTCTGGGCGGACCCGCGGAGGCTCTGCCGCGCGCACGGTGGGCGCCTGACCGAGGACCGGAAGCGTCCTGATCGACGTGCCGCGTATGAGGTCTGTCGCTGTGCCGCCTATGACTGGCCGCATCGCCCGGCCGGAGGGAAGTGCGTCTGGCCGCATCCGCCTGATTGGAGTTGGCCGACCGCGGCCGGGACGCATGCGCGTCCGCGTGGGCGGGCGCACATGACAGCCCGGCGGATGCTGGCGGAGCTCCGGTTCTGGGCGGCAATGAGGCCGTCCCCGCGGGTCGGCGGGTCGAAGTCATCCAGCCAGTCCTGACGCAAGCTCCAAGAGGTCATCGATGCCTTCTACCGTTACGCCGTGCAGTTCACTGCCGCGGCTTGGAGCCCGGTCGGGACCGCAGTTGTGAACAGCGAGTGCGAGTAGCGGAGCGAGCTCAGGCTTCGGCCGGACGGACACGCTGCGCCCCTCCCGGACCTTGACCGTCGCGAAGATCGACCACACGAGTTGCCGCCTGCGCTCCGGCCGCGCCACGTCCTAGAGGAACGCGGTACGTGGCCAGACGACGATCGGGATCACGGCCCGAGCAGTGCCGCGGGAACGACGGCTATCCCATCCGGCCGGCGGTACGCATCCCGTCCGGTGTTGATGACCACTGCGTCCAGCAGCTCGTCGCCGATCTCCCTCTGCAGCCAAAGCAGATGCTTCATGTCTTCATCGTCCGGCGTCTGTGCGAACTTGATCTCGATCGCCACGACTCTGCCGTCTCCACGCTCGATGATCAGATCGACCTCGCGTTCGCCTTGGGCTGTCCGCAGGTGTTTCACGCTGGCCTCTGCCGCCTGCGCGTAGACCCAAACGGACTGGGTGACCAGCGAGTCAAATAGTGCGCCAAGGAAGGTGCCGTCCCGTGGTACCGCGGGTCCCGGCTCCTGCCCCCCGATAAGTGCGTTGGCGTCCATTCCGAGAAGTCGAACGGCCAGAGCAGGATCGACCAGGTGGTGCTTTGGTGGAAGCGTCTGCCGGCGAAGATGCGCACGCGTGGGCTGCCAGGCGGGCACCGGGTCGAGGATCCAGAGGCGTTCAAGGATGTCCCGGTAGGGACCGGTCGTTACCTTCGTCGGCGGTTGCGCATGCCCCGAGCTCGTTGGGCTGCTGCCGTAAGCACGGCGGGTACTATACCGTTCTGCCGCCAGGTACTATACCGTTTTGCAGGCCGCTGCTATCCCGTTTCGCGCGCTCCAACCATACCGTTTTGTCGCCCGGTCGGCTGCTCGAAGCCCCGCCTCCGGCGAGTCCCCTTTAGCTCGTGCGCAGGAAGCGGTGCCCGCGCTCCTCGATCCCATTCGGTCCAGGATCCCGCGGCCCCAGGAGGATCCAGCCTACCGCCAGCTGGCCGCAGAAAGCAGCGAACGCGGTGGTGGGACGCCCGCAACAAGGAGTTCGAGAGCCCGTCCACTCGGATTCCGGCCATTTCAACGAACTCGGACGGCTCCGACCATCCCGTACTCCTCGTGGCGTGGAAGGTGGCAGATCACCGCGAGCAGCCCGGGTCGTTCGAAGGTCACGGTCGTCGTGCGCGTCTCGAGTGCGGGCACCGTGACCTCGGTCGGCACGGTGTCGTGGACCGGCTCGGTGCCGGTGCGGTGGCGCGCGTGAAGGTCCGGCGCTCCGATGATCCACTCGTGGTCGATGGGGTCCAGGTTCCTCATCACGAACGTGACGGGCACGCCCACGGGCACGTCGATGGTGGCCGGCGCGAAGCGAGAGTGCTTGAGCGTCACCTCGACGGTCGTGGGTAGCGGTGCGCACGCCGCGGTGGCCACCGCGAGCGCGGCGGCGATGAGGAGCTGCCTCACCGCCGCGCACGGAGCAGGAGCGTCGCGCCGAGGTACGCCACGCCGATGAGCGAGAGGAGGGCGATCTCGCCCGAGGGGACCGCGGGCAGGGCAGGCAGCTGGGAAGAGCCCGCCGCCCCCGGCATCTCGAAGCCCGCCGCGATCCGCGATGGCGCGCCGCCCTCGGGGTCGATGGCCAGGTCGTAGCGCAGGTCGCTCGCTTCCTCGGCCACGCGGATCTTGGTGAGCCAGGCCGAGCTCGGCACCCAGTCCATGCCCTCGTCCGAGCGGAGATCGTCCAGCAGGGCCGCGGTCGCGGCGGCGTCGTGCTCGAGGGTGAGGCCGGACCGGAACGGTTGCGGTAGCAGGGCCGGCCGCTGCTCGGTAAGCAGGAACACGTCCGCGTCCACCCGCTCGTCGCCGGTGCGTCCGAGTGCGAGGATGCGCAGCGGCACCCAGGGCTTCTCGACAGGGATGGTGATGTGCACCGGCGTGCCATCGCCGATCTGCTGGCCGCGCTCCGCGGCCGCGTTCCCGTCGAAGACCGCGGCGAGGAAGATGGGGCTGCGCTGCGCGTAGAAGTCCAGGACCTCGGGCGCGTCGGGCGAGAGCCGGAAGCCCTGGTCCTTGGCCCAGATCGCGACGGCCTCCGCGCCGCCGCGCAGGACCGTCAGGTCGAGCGCATCGACCTTTGCGGTGAGCAGGATCTCGGCGGGCATCGGCGCGGACGCCGGTACGGCTCCGCGGAAGCTGAGTGCCGTCTCGAGGGGCGTGGTCTCGCGCAGGAGCCGCTGAAGCGTCCAGGCGCCACCCTTCTCCACCTTGGTGGGTATGCCGGGAAGCGGGATCAGCGAGCCGAAGGCGGCGCCACCGCCTTGGAACGAGAACGAGGTCACGTAATGCTCGACGCCATCGACGTACGCCGCGAGAGTGGTTGTCCGCGTGACCAGCACGGCGCCGTTCGGGCCGATGAGTCCGGCGCAGGCGAGCGCCGGACCTGCGGTGAGGAGCGAGGTCAGCATGAGCATCGCGAAGACCAGTAGCGACCGACGCATCTCAGCCTCCGCGGGCCGTAGCGGCCCGATGCATACCCAGACGCTCGCCGGTGCCCGGCGGTTCCCCGGCTCGCGGCGCGCGGCCGCGCTGCTGTGGACGGCCACGGCGCTCGCGGCGTGCGCCCCCGCGGCGCCCGCGGCGGCGCCGGGACCGCGGGTCGAGTTCGCTACCGAGGGCGGTGTGGTCGCCGTGCGGGTCGAGGTCGTCGATACGCCCGAGACGCGCCAGCGCGGGCTGATGGGCCGGACGTCCCTTGACGATGACGCGGGCATGCTCTTCGTCTGGCCCGAAGACGCGCGCAGCTCCTTCTACATGAAGGACACGCTGATCCCGCTGTCGATCGCCTTCATCGCGGCGGACGGAACGGTGCTTCGGATCCTGGACATGGAGCCCTGCCCCGCCGACCCCTGCCCCAGCTACGACCCCCAGACGTCGTACCGCACGGCCCTCGAGGTCGGCCAGGGCGCCTTCACGCGGTGGGGAGTCCAGGAGGGCGACACCGCCCGCGTCATCCGTTGAAGCCTTCCCTCAGGGGTGACGGCTGGGGACTTCCCCCCGCTTAAGTGAAGGCGGCTTTGCCCCCTAGGATCCCCACGTGACCGAGCTCCACGCTATGCCGCTCGAAGAGATCGTGGCGCGCATCCGCGAGCGAGCGGTCTCGGCGGAGGAGACGGTGCGCGCCTGCCTCGCGCGGATCGAGCGACTGGACCCGCAGCTCGGAGCGTTCATCAC
>JBOGTE010000157.1:0-5217 GCA_050692015.1 Candidatus Limnocylindria bacterium | reverse complement strand
CTCGAAGCGACGCTCGTAGAGCCGCTGGTACAGGCCGCCGCTCGCGATCAGCTCCGCGTGCGTGCCGCGCTCGACGATGCGGCCTCTCTCGAGCACGAGGATGCGGTCGGCGCGCTCGACGGTCGTGAGACGGTGCGCGATGACGATCGTCGTGCGGCCGCGCATGAGCCGCTGGAGCGCCTGCTGCACGAGGAACTCCGACTCGTTGTCGAGCGACGACGTCGCCTCGTCGAGCAGGAGGATCCGCGCGTCGCGGAGGAGCGCGCGCGAGATCGCGATGCGCTGCCTCTGGCCCACCGAGAGCTTCACGCCGCGCTCGCCGACGAGCGTCCCGAGGCCGTCGGGCAGCCTGCGGATGAACTCGGTCGCGTTCGCGGCGTCGGCCGCGGCGGCGATCTCGGCGTCCGTCGCGTCGAGCCGGCCGTAGCGGATGTTCTCTTGCACGGTCGCGGCGAAGAGGATCGGCTCCTGCGGCACTATCGCGAGCTGCTCGCGGAGCGAGGCCACGGTGAGCGCGCGTACGTCCTCGCCGTCGGTGCGGACGGCGCCGGAGGTCGGGTCGTAGAAGCGGCCGACGAGGTTCACGAAAGTGGTCTTGCCGGCGCCCGACGGACCGACGAGCGCGACGACGCTGCCGCTCTCGATCTCCACGTTCACGTCCTCGAGCACGAGCACGCCGCTGCCGTAACGGAACGAGACGTGATCGAAGGCGATGCGCCCGTCCAGTCGCCGCGCGGGGCGCGCGCCGGGCAGGTCGCGGACCTCGGCCTCGCGGTCGAGGACGTCGAAGACGCGGTCGGCGGACCCGAAGGCCTGCTGCAGCCGCGACCACTCCATCGACAGCCCGCCGACCGGTGCCGCGACGATGCTCATGTAGAGGATGAAGGCGAAGAGCTGTCCGATGCTGAGCTCGCCGGCGATGACCAGGTGGCCGCCGTACCACAGCACGATGATGCTGCCGGTGAAAAGCAGGAAGAACATGACCGGCCCGATCGTGGACTGCCAGCGCGTGAGCCGGATCGCGTTCGCGAACTGCTCGGCGATCTTCGACCGGAAGCGGTCCGCCTCGTAAGCCTCTCGCGTGAAGGCCTGCACCGTGCGGATCTCGGCGATCGACTCCTCGAGAACACCGACCGCCTCGCCCTGCGCGTCCATCATCAAGCGCGCCAGCCCGCGGATCCGCCGTCCGTACGTCACGGCGATGAGCGCGACCAGTGGCGCGACGACGAGAGTGAGCGATGCGAGCTTCCAGTTCATCGAGAAGATGACTGCCGCGCCGCCGACCAGCGTCAGCACCTGCGAGATCACCGAGATGACCGACTGCGTGACCGCGAAGTGGAGCTGGGTAACGTCGTTCGTGACGTGGGCGATGATCTCGCCCGTCTTGCGGTCGTTGAAGAACGGGAGCGAGAGGCCGAGCAGGTGCGTCGCGAGTAGCACGCGAAGGTCCGCGATGACGCGCTCACCGGTCCAGCCCACGAGGTACCCGCGCGCGCTGTCGACCGCCACGCGCACGAGCAGCACGCCTACGAGCACGAGCACGAGGCGGTCGAGTGCGGCGCCGTCGCCGCTGGCGACTACGCCGTCGACGATGCGCTGCACGAACTGCGGCCACGCGAGCGTGAGCGCCGTCGAGACGAGCAGCAGCATTCCGGCGGCGACGAGGCGGCGCGCGTACGGCCGCGCGAAGCCGAGGAGGCGCCGGTACACCGGCCACGAGGGGCGCCCCTTCGGCGCTCCGGTGCGGGACCCGCCCACACGCATCATGAACACGCTCGCATCGTATGGGAGGCCGCCCGCCAAGACGTCGCAGCTTCGGGCCGCTCCGAGCTATGTGGCGCGCGAGCGCCGCCACTCGTTGAGGGTGAGGCGCACTCCGCGGAGCCGATCGCCGTACACGTCGCGAATGTTCTCGATCGCTGTAGCGATGTCGTTCGCGCGCATCTGTTGGACCGGATCGCGCTCACCGTAGTGAGTCAGCAGGCCGTGGTGGTCGAGGGTACGCTCGGCAAGCGGGATGAAGTCGTCTGCGTTGCCGGTGACGACGATGCGCTCGGCCTCCTGCGCGTACGTCCAGACTGCTGAGTCGAGCGTCCCCGTCAGGGTCCTCTCAACGTGATGTCCCGCCTTTCGCAGGCGGGACATCAGGTCATCGGAGGCGGTGTCCTCATCGACCAGCAGCCGCACGATCGACCTCCGGCGGGTGTGCCGTCGCCATCGCGCGCGCGATCCGCTGTTCCTCGATGGTCTCCGCGTCGATCAGCTCGCGCTCGCCATCGACGTAGCGCTGCGCCTCGAGCACCGCCTCGACCGGCAGGTCGAACTGGCGCGCGGTCTCTTCTGAGCTCCAGTCGTTCGCGTTCATGTGACCGACGAGCTGGGCCGCCCGCATCCGGCGGCCCTTGATCCACAGCTGGCGGCGCCACGCGTGCGGGCGTTCGATCAGCCAGGTCCAACGCTCGTTGGCCAGCGCCTCCTCGATGCCAGGGAGCACCGCCTCGCTGTATCGCTCGGGCATCGCATCCGGCTCGACGGAGATCACCTTCCGGCCCTGACGCTTCTGGTCGAGCATCCAGGTGAACGCGGAGAACGCCGCCGCGATCACGTCGCTGACGGCCCCTCGGAAGAACCGGTCCGCTGTCCGCTTGACGGCGGCGCTCATCGCCTCGCTCACGTCCACATGCAGCCGAGGCCGCCGTGCGGGTGCCTTTCCCATCTGCGCCATTATGGCGCCGTTCCGGCTCCAGCGTCACCGGTGCGGATACTCCTCGCGTCTCGCGGACCTGTACTGGCAGCGCGAGCGCTAGGCCGGCTTCGGTCCAGGGGGAGGCGACCCGCCGGGGAGCAGCAGGCTGAACTCGTCTGCGTAGGTCTGCGCCAGCTGGACCTGGACGTCCGTGGGGCGATGGGAGAAGTGCGCGGCGAACGTCCCGATCACGGCCCCGCTGACGATGACGGGCACGGAGACCGTCCACTCGAGCGCCATCAGCGCCCGAGCGAGGCGGATCACCCACGGATTGACGGTGCCCGCGGCGATCTGCTCGAAGGGCACGACGACCCGCTCGCCCCGAAGCACGCACGCTTCGACGGCGGGGTTCACCTTCACGGGGACCGGATGGCGACTGGGGTCGAAACCCGGAACGACGTGCTGCGCCGTCGCGAGCGCACGCTGGTACGTGGTCACGGAGCTCCAGGCCCACACGTTGCTGTTGAGCCGCTGCGTCAGCGGATCGAACCGCGAGACGTTGACCATGCGCGCCTCGAGGACCGCCAGCGCCTGGCGCGCGAGCACATCGGAGGGGCTCGCTACGGCTGGTGGGCTCGCGCCCTGGCCTGTCAGCCGCGACTGCAGACCCACCTTGCTTGCCAGGTTACTACGGAAACTGCGAGGCGCCGGTAGCAGGACGGTCGCGCCGCTAGGTGCTCGCCTGCTCCGTGAGCGTGGTCCGCAGCTCGTGGGAGCCGTCCGGCCAAGTCAGCTCGAAGAAGTAGCGCGTCCACCCGGGGCCATTGACCGCTTCGACGTACCGGACGGCGCCGGGACCCGGGCGAGCCGCGCCGATCGCGGGACCCAGGACCGACATCCGGCGCCAGTGGAGCAGATCGCTGCTGAGCGCGAGCCCGCAGCGCTCCTCGTAGTTCTCGTCCAGGCTCGCGCTCCCGTCGTACAGACCGATCCAGCGGTCGCCGTACGGCACGGCGGCGGAGAGTCGCGCGGTGAAGCGGTCCCACCCTCCAGCGCTCGCGTCCAGGACGATCCCCCGCCACTCCCAGGCGAGGCCGTCGGCGCTGGTGGCGAGCCCGGTCACCGAGTTCGTCCGGCCGGTCGAGAGCGCGTCGCCGGCCAGCGTCGCATCCCCCGGACCCTGGATCACCGGGGAGGCGCAGGACACGAACATCCACCACTCGCCGCCGACGCGGCGAAGCCAGGGGTCCTTCACGGCGGCGACGCCGGCCTCGCGCGGGCCGAGCGCGCGCCGGCGGCGCGCCGGGTCGAAGCAATCCGGACGGTCGGCCTCCAGCACGTCGATGACCCACGGCCCGTCCTCGCCCTCGACGTGCGCGACGTAGAGCCGCCACAGCCCGTCGCCCGCGTGCACGAGCGCGCAGCGCTCGATCGACGCGGAGCCGAAGTCCTGGCGGCGCGCGGACCAGACCGTCTCGAAGCGCTCCCCGCCCTCGCTCGTGGCGATGACCAGCTCGCCGCCGCGCTCAGGGCGCGGGCGCCGCAGCCTGTAGGTGAGATAGAAGCGGCCCTCCTCGAAGGTCGCGCCGGGCGCGCCGGCCCAGTACCCGGCGCCCTGGCCAGGCGGCGACGCGACGACGACGGACCCGGCCGGGTCGAACAGCACCGTCACTCCGTCCGGAAGACCTGCACGATGCTGGAGAAGTCGTCGGTCCACACGCCGACGTCATCGCGCGGTACGAGCGGCCCCCAGCGCTGTGCCGCGAGCGGCGCGACGCCGTCGCGCGTCCTAGACATCGCGACCAGCTGCGAGGGCGCCTTGCCGTCGGCGATCTCCGCTGGCGTGAGCGAGTAGTCCTCGCGCGTGAGGGCAACGAGCCCCAGATCGCCAGCCAGCGCCGCCAGGACCGGCTCAAGGTCCAGATGGCGGTTGGTGATGTGGAACAGCAGCGCCCCGTTCGGGTGCAGCCGGCCGAGGTAGGCCTGCACGGCGTCACGGGTCAGCAGGTGGATCGGGATGGCGTCGCTCGAGAAGGCGTCGAGGGCGATCACGTCGTACGTCGCGGCGGCCTCGACCAGGCGGAGGCGGCCGTCGCCGATCGTCACGCTCGTCTCGGGCGGGCAGCGCTCGAGGAAGGTGAAGCGCTCGCGGGCGATGCGCTCGACCGCGGGGTCGATCTCATAGAAGTCCCACAGCTCGTCCGGCTCACCGAGACAGGCCATGCCGCCGCTCCCGAGGCCCACCACGGCGACGCGCCGCGGCCCGCCCTGCGGCCCGGCCACGCCACCGCGCGACACGTCGCGCAACTCGTCGAACGCCTGCGCGTACGGGCCGGTCGGGTGGTAATAGGCGGTCGGCTCGAGCGCGCGCGACGGGTCGGTCCGCTGGACGCCGTGCAGCGTGCTGCCGTGAAAGAGGTACCGGCGGCCGAGATCCTCCGCGTCCACGACCCGGTGCACCCCGAAGAAGGTGCGGTCGATGGCCACCGTGGTCCCCACCTCGCTGTACAGCGAGCCCGACGCGAGCAAGA
>JBOGTE010000156.1:0-5274 GCA_050692015.1 Candidatus Limnocylindria bacterium | reverse complement strand
GGCGTGCGCATGCCCTCCCAGACCACGTTCCGACCGTCGGCGTCGTACCAGTGGTACGAGAGGTTCACCAGCGGGTCCCAGACGAAGTCGGACAGGTTCTGGAGGCGCAGCGGCGCCGCGATGACGCCGCCCGCGGCGGCCTCGGTGGGCACCGCGGAGACGTCGAGCGAGCCGCCGTAGGAGGGCGGCGGTCCCACGACCACGGCCTGGTCGAGGGGCCGGGCGCCCTGCGCGCTGAACCAGGTGACGCCCTCGTGCACCAGGTCCCAGCGCAGGAGGTACGCGCCCTGCGCCACCGGGATGGCGACCTGCGCCTGCACGGTGACGCTCTCGCCCGGTCGGACGTCCTGCGGCAGCCGGGTGCGCAGGCCCTCCCACACCGCGACGCGGCCGTCGCTGCCCAGCCAGTGGTAGGACAGCGTGACCGGGTCGGCGCCCGCGGCCTTCCAGGTGAAGTTGCTCTCGTTGCGCAGCGTGAACGGCAGCGCGGTCAGCGACCCGCTGCGCGCGAGCGTGGTCACGCCGGGCTCGTAGGCCACGGCGTACACCGGGATCACCGGACCCGCCACGGAGACGAGCGTGCTGTCCATGGGCACGCCCTGGCCGCTGAACCAGCCCACGCCCTCCTGCACCAGGTCGAACCGCAGGCGGTAGTCCCCGCCCTCGGGCGGCGCCTGGACCTGCGCGTCGAGCGTGACGCTCTTGCCCGCCGCCAGGTCCGCCGGCAGCTTGGTGCGCAGGCCCTCCCAGACCACGGTGCGGCCCGCGTCGTCGTACCAGTGGTAGCCCAGCGCGACGGGGTAGGCGCTGGTCACGGGGAAGGTGCCGAGGCCCGTGTTGGTGATGGTCACCGGAACGCGCACGGTCTTCTCCGACTCGAACGCGGGCAGCTCGGTGGGCAACAGGTACTTGGCCTTCCAGTCGAGCCCCACGGTGACCTCGGTGTCGTCCGGCCGGAGGCCCTTGTCCTTGAACCAGAACTCGTTCTCCTTGTAGAGGTCGAGCACCAGCGCGTAGTTGGTCGGGTAGACGGGCGCGCTGACCGGGAGCCGCATGGTGACGCTCTGGCCCGGCTGGATGTCGTGCGGCAGGCTCATCAGGTCCTCGCCCTCGAAGCGGTTGCGCGTCGCGGTCGAGATCCAGTAGTGGCCGACCTTCACCGGGTTGCTGCCCGTCGCGGTCCACACGCGGCCGCCGTCGTTGCGGATGGTGACGGTGACCAGGCGATCCTGCCCCGCGGTCCAGGTGCGCGGCACGTCGCTAGAGCGCCAGTCGGCGCTCCAGTCGGCGGAGCGGAACCACTGGTCGCGGACGGGGTCGTTGTAGATCCTGCTCCACCAGGCCGAACCGGTCTGCAGGCCCCAGCGGACGATGTACTCGCCCTTGGGCGGCGCGATGAACGGCACCACTACGTTGCCCGTGGCGCCCGGCGCGATCGAGCGCTCGAGCGTGGCCGCGGCGCCCTCGGTCACAAGCGACCCCTCGCGCAGGACGCGGTAGTTCACGCGCGTGCCCGCGGGGATGGTCTCGGTGCCGCGGTTCGCGATCAGCACCGGGACCTCCTGGATCTGTCCGGGGAACCCGGCCGGCGTGAGCTGCGGGTCGATCTTGGTGAGGTAGGTGTAGCCCTGCTCCCACGCGTTCTGCGCGAGCCGGCGGATGCCGTCCATCATCGAGTAGATGCGCCCGCCGGGGCACGCGGTCGCGGCGCCGCCGCTGCCCACGGTGTCGGTGCAGTCGCGGTGGCCGAGGATGTTGGGGACCACCGTGGTCACGTCCACCAGCGAGCCGCCCCGGGCGGTCTCGGTGTGCGTGAAGGCGCCGCTGCCGAAGGGCGCGATCCCCAGCTGCTTGAACTTGAGGGCGATGACGTTGGCGATGGCGCCCTGCATGGCGCTGGTGGGCGAGTGGACGCTGTAGTCGCCGATGGCGGCGACGCCGAACGACCCGTCGTTCCAGCCGTAGGCGTGGCCGGCCACCACGTGGTCGCCGCCGAAGCGGCCCTCGTAGATGTTCCCGTACTTGTCCACGAGGTACTGGTAGCCGATGTCGCCCCAGCCGCGCGTGACCGCGTGGAAGTAGTAGATCGCCCGCAGCTCCGCGGCCACGTTCGACCCGCCGTCGCTGGTCACGGTGTGGTGGACGACGGCCTTCTGCCAGGGGACGTACCTCGGGGTCCAGCGGCCGATGGCCTCGTCGGCGCCCCAGTCCTGCCGGGTGAGGAGGCTCGACGCGCCGGTGGGCGCGGCCATCGCGTACCCGCGCCCGTCGCCGAAGTACGCGCGGGCGATGTCCTGGAGCGCACCGCCGACGTCGTTGCCGAGGCGCGCCACGGGGCCCGCGTTCAGGTCGTTCACGTCCAGGAACGTGAGCGCGATGTGCTCGAGCGCGGCCGGGTCGCCGGCGGTCAGCCACACCCGGTACTGCGCGAAGCGCGAGTCCTGCGGCGCGACCTGCGGCGCGATGTACCAGGTGTTCGTCGCGAGGTCGGCCAGGTCCTCCTCGGGGTGGTAGAGGTGCCACTCGCCCCAGGTAGCTCCAGTGGAGGAGGTGCGCACCTCGACGAGCAGCGAGTCCTCGGCGCCCCAGGCCGCGCGGTAGTGCACGCCCACGCGCTCGAAGAGCTGGCCCGCGTCGATGACCGGGGAGGTCACCGAGAGCGTCTCGCCGGTAGTGCCCGCGTCCGTCGCGTCGATGCGCTCGCCGGTGTCGCGGCGCAGCTCGCCCACGGTGAATGCGGGCATGGAGTGGTCCACCTGGTTCGCCACGGTCTTCCCGCTGGCGCGGAGCGCGGCGACGCCGGGAGCCTGCAGCTGCGGCAAGAGGGCCAGGACGAACGCGGCGACGAGACCGGCGAGGAACAGACGTCGGCGCAAGGAGGCCCCCTTCTTCCTCGCCACCATCCCCGCGCGCGGATCGATGCTACGGGAGGGATCGGTGGCGTGTATACGGGGAACGCTTCCCCGACGGACCAGTTATGCCTGACGAGCTGCCGGCCGCCGCCTGCCTGTCAGTCCCTTAGATACGGAGACGAGACCCGCGCGTCCTCACCAGGGAGACAGGCGGACCAGCGTGGACTTGAGGAACAGGTGGTCCCGCAGGAGGCGGTCCGCCGGCAGGTCGAGGGTCATGAACCGGCCGGTCACCTTCACCGAGATCACGTGCCCCACGCCCTCGGGCGTGCGGTTCGAGAGGTCCACGGACAGCAGCTGGCCGATGTCCACGCCGCGGTAGCGGAGGATGGCGTCCCGGATCTGGTCGCTGGTGAAGGTCACCTGCCAGTCCAGCTGCCGGTTCCGCTCGGGCACGCTCACAGCCACGTCGGCGGGGTCCGCCACGCCGCTGAGGTACGGGGGGCTCGGGTTGCACGTGACTGACCCGTTCGAGGCGATGTTCACGTTGAAGCCCCAGCAGCCCAGCGGCTTGGTGTAGCCGCCGCTCGAGGAGCTGAAGTAGGCGCGGATCGCGGCGTTCTGGTAGGTGATGAGCATGCCCGCGGTCGTCTCGACGGCGCTGTTGGTGACCTCGGTCTCGACCACGCGGCCGCTCCGCATGCGCACGCCGCCGTAGCACTGGTCGGACTGGTCGTCGAGGACGTCGTAGTCGCTGGCGACACCGCGGTAGGAGTTGTAGGCGTAGGTGCGCGCCGCCAGCGCCTGCGCGCGGTAGGCCTCCGGGTGCCAGTCCTTGAGCATCTCCAGCGGCACCACGCCCTTGACGTAGTCGTCGTAGCCCAGGACGTTCAGCACGCGCAGGGTGCCGCCGAGGTTGGTGAAGCGGAAGTTGCCGCGGTAGAGGCCCTTCTCCTGGAAGTCGGTGGGCGTCGCCGCGTCGAGCGGCACGGTGACGATGGGCCCCGGTCCCGAGTAGACGAGCGTCGGCGTGGCGGTGCCCTGGTTCCACACCCGCACCACGCCCTCCGTCGCGTGGATCTGGACGCCCACGTTCGGGCCGGCGATGAACAGCTCGGCGTTGCCCTGGCCCTCGTCCACCACGCGGATGCCGCGGGCCGAGGTGAGGTTGGCGAGCGTGCCGTCGAAGATGGCGGCGCCGCAGCTGAAGCGGCCCACGCTGCTGGGCGCCGAGAGCAGCACGCGGATGACCCTGTTGTCGCTGTTGGGCGCGATGGGCAGGAGCGAGGTCCCGGGGTAGTAGTGCGCCACGATCTCCTCGCCGGCGAACTGGCGGCCGGTCGCGCCGGTGGCCATCCCCTGCGCGCCCCACTGGCTCATCCCGAGCCCGTGGCCGAAGCCTCGCCCGAAGAAGGTGACGCCGGGCTGGACCGAGATCGGCTCGACCTTGGGCTCGAGCCCGTACTGCGACAGCCAGGCCACGCCCTCCTGCACCAGGTCCCACGAGACCGTGTAGTCGCCCACGACCGAGGGCAGCTGCACGTCCACGCTGACGGTCGCGCTCTCTCCCGGCCCGATGTCGCGGGGCAGGATCCCGCGCAGCCCGTCCCACGTGACGACGGTCCCGTCGGTCCGGTGGACGTGGTACGAGAGCCGCACCGCGTTCGCCCCGGTCGCCGCGAGCGTGCGCGGCCCGGTGTTGTGCAGGTCCACGCGCAGTGTCAGCCGCGCGCCGATGGTCGCGAGGGGCGGGGTGGTGCTGGCGCCGTAGCCGACGCGGTAGCCGCTGTCCACCTTCATGGGCATGCGCAGCGGCGCCGAACCCGTATCGCCGAGCCACGCGACACCCTCGCGCACGGCATCGACGACCAGCGTGTAGTCGCCGATGGCCGAGGGCGCGACGAACGTGAGCTGCACCTGCTTGGACGCGCCGACGGCGAGCGTCCCGACCGCGGTGCGCATGCCCTCCCAGAGGACGATCTCGCCCGAGGCGTCCAGGACGTGGTACGCGAGGTTCACCACGTCGGCCCCGCCCCAGGGCACGTTCCCCAGGTTCGTGACGGTGACGGCGAGGTTCCTGACCTCGCCGGTGTAGGCGTCGGCGCTCTCGGTGGAGGCGTAGCCCGCGGCGAAGAAGATCGGGGCCACGACCACATCCACCGTGGCCGGGGCGGTGCCGCCGAACTGCCCGAACCAACCCACGCCCTCGCGGACGAGGTCGATGGTGAGGCGGTAGGTGGCGTCGCTGGGCGGCGCGACGAGCTGCATGTCGGCCGTGACCGTCTCGCCTGGCGCCACGTCGCTCGGCAGGGCGGTGCGCACGCCGTCCCAGACCACGGTGTTGCCGGCCTCGTCGTGCCAGTGGTAGCTGAGGTTCACCGGCGAGTCGCCGCCGGAGGTCCACGCGGCGGAGCCCGAGTTC
>JBOGTE010000155.1:0-5299 GCA_050692015.1 Candidatus Limnocylindria bacterium | reverse complement strand
CGCGCTTCCAGAAGAGCCGCTGCAGCTCGAAGAGGTCGCTGCCGATGGCGTCGCCGTAGGCGACCGTCGGCGCGAACTGGTCGGCACGGCGCAGCCGCACCGCTAGAGGCCCAGCGCCTCGCGCGTGCGCCGCGCGACCGACTCCGTCGCGAAGTCGCGCGCGCGCCGGCGGCCGGCGGCGACCAGACGGTCCCGCAGCGCGGCGCTCTCGAAGACGAGGGCGCAGGTCTCGGCGGCCTCGGGCAGGTCCTTGCGGTGGAGCGCGATCCCGCCGCCCCCCAGCGTCTCGCCCACCGCCGACGAGGCGTAAGCGACCACCGGGAGCCCCAGGTACATCGCTTCTAAGAGAGGCACGCCGAAGCCCTCGTGCTCGGAGAGCGAGAGGAAGACCGAGGCCCGGCGGTAGTAGGCGACCAGCGTCTCGGTGCTCACCGACCCCAGGAAGAAGACGCTGCTCTGCAGGTCCAGCGCGTCGCGGAGCGCGACGCACCGCGCGTGGTACTGGGGCTGGTCGCGGTACGAGCCCACCAGGAACAGCTGCGCCTCCGGGTCGATGCAGGCGCGGTAGTAGGCCAGCATGCGGATGAGCTCGTCCTGGCGCTTGTTGGGCGAGATGCGACCCACGAAGAGGATCCGCGGGCGCCGGCGCGAGAGCGCGGCGAGCACGCTGTCGTCGGGGGACACGTCGTACCTAGCCCAGTCCACCAGGATCGGGACGGTCGCGGTGTTGGCGAACCCGATCTCGGCCAGGTCGTTGCGGTCGTACTCGGACACGCCGAGCGCCAGGTCCACGCGGCCGGCCAGGCCGGCCAGCTGCCGCAGCCCCAGGCGCGCGTGGACGGCGGCGTGGTCGTTGACGCCGCTGAAGAACTCCGGCGGCGTGACGTTGTGGTAGACGAGCACCTTGCGCGCGGGCAGCTTCGCCAGCTGGTCGAAGACCTCGTGGCCCATCGAGAAGTGCAGGAGCAGCAGGTCGGTGGGCCGCAGCGTGCGGAAGAGTCGGCGGTACGGGAGCACGCCGTCAGTGCCCGGCTTGGCCTCGACCGCGTACGCCTCCGACGGGTACCCCCACTCCCGTAGAAGTGAGCGCAGCGCGAACACGTGCGCGCTCATGGCGTCCGCGGGCGCGAGGACCGGGTGGAACTGGTGGACCGCCGTGGGGGCCCCGCCGAAGCGCCAGGACTTCGGGATCGTCACGGGCGGCCGCCGGAGCGCCCGGCCTTCGGGACCCTCACGCGGGGCGCATGAAGGGGGTACGGCCTATGACGGCGTAGTCGCGGTCGCCGAAGAGGAGCTCGTTCAAGCGCCGGACGTTCTCGCGCATCTTGGGATCGGCGATGCTCTCATCAAGCTTTTGCAGACCCTCCGTCGGCTCGAACGTCACGACCTCCACTTCGCGGTAGCCCTCGACCTCCAGGAGGAAGCGGAAGAGCTCCGCCGGGATGGGCCGCAGGTGCCCGGGGTCCAGCCAGAACGAGTGCGCGCCGACCGTGAGCGTCCCCGGGTTCGGGGTCACGAACACCGCGGGCGACCCGGGGGCGAGCGCCCGGCGGCACTGGCGCAGGATCTCGACCAGCTCGCCCGGCAGGATGTGCTCCGCGAGGTGGCGGGCGTAGAGGCCGTCGATGCCGCCGTCCTCGAGCGCGCGCAGGTGCGCGACCGCGTCGCCCTCCTCCACCTCCAGGCCGCGCGTGCGCGCGGTCGCGATCATCCGCTCGTCCATGTCCACGCCGTACGCGCCGACGCCGCGCTCCTTCATCAGCTCGAGGAACGTCCCCCTGCCGCTCCCGAGGTCGAGCACGCGCTGCCGGCCGCGGAAGAGGTCTGCAAAACGCTCGGACTGCTCGCGGATGACGCGCTCCTCGCCGCCGAAGCGCGCCTGGAAGTAGACGGAGTGCAGGTCCGCGGCGACGAGGTCGCGCCGGAAGCGCGCCCAGTCGCGCTCGAGCCGCGCCAGGCGCTCGTCGAACCCCGGATTGGGGCGCTCGCGCAGGTCCACGATGGCGCGGTATGCGAGGCGGTCGATGCGCTCCTGCCGTTCCGCGACCGCGGCGTGCCACCAGCGGCTCAGTCCCATGACCAGGCGGCGCGCCAGGGTGATGAGCGGGCCGACCAGGAGCTTCCGGCTCCGGGGGTCGTACTCGACGGGCTCTTCCAGCGCGTCGCGCAGCGCCGGGATGGGGTCACCCAGCTCCTCGACGAACAGCGGCCGCCCGCCCGGCAGCGGCAGCCGCAGGGCCGCCTCCACCTCGGGGCCGTAAACGCCGGACTCGCGCTTCCGGCGGATGCGGTCCCGGACCTCGGCCAGGACCTCGTCCAGGGCCGGCTGTGTCCCGCGCTCGGTCACTCCGGGTGGCATCCGGGTCTCATGTACATCGTCCTGGTACTTCCATCTCCCGCATTTTGACCAGCCCGAGACCGGATGCTCTGCGTTCATAACAGGGCTTGCTCGGCCGCGTTCTGGCCAGCAGCGACACAACAGGTGGGAACGAGCGAGGATTCGGCTCCGCCGGTCCGAGCGAGCCCACAAGCAGCGGAGCGTGCGGCGAGGCCCGGTCGAGGCGAAAAGCGAGGACGGGTCGAGCGCGTTGAGCGGGAGGGTGGGACTTGCTGGCGAAGCTCGCGGAGATCGTCCTCAGCGCCAAGTCCAGCGCCGTTTCCGGGGTGCTCATCCTGGCCGGCGGGGCGGTCGTGTCCGCCTCAGCGGGCGCCGGGACGACCGGCTTCACCGCCCAGGACGCCGAGCCGGCGGCCATCGTGAACGTCGCCCAGCCCGCATCTCAGCCGCTCGGGGACGACCTGGTCGTCGTCGAGCTGGCCGCCGAAGAGCCCGAGGCCGACCTCCCCCTGGTCAGCGAGGCCGAGTGCGAGGACGAGCGGTCCGCGCGCGCCGAGGCCCGCGAGCGGATCGAGGCAGCCTTCAAGAAGTACGACGCCGGCCTCGAGTCACTGCGCGCCGACCTCGGCGGCAAGGGCAGCGCCGCGACGTACGAGGCCATCGACAGCGCCGACGCGCTGCTCGAGGAGATCCGCACGCAGGCGCTGGGCGCGCTGGACGAGATGGGCCTCTGCCAGGCCGACCTCGCGGCGCGGGTCGAGGGCGCGGTCGCCTTCGCCTTCAGCGGCGGCGCGGCCGCCCTGCTCGAGGTGTCGGACCGCGCGATCGCCGCCATGGAGCTGGTGTACGACCTGGCGCGCTCGACCGTGCTCACCGAGCTCGAGCGCCTGCGGCCGACCCCCACTCCCAAGCCCAAGGCGACGCCGAAATCCAGCGAGAAGGCGAAGGGCCGCGAGGACGACAGAAAGCGCGAGGAGAGCAGGAAGCGCGAGAAGAGCGAGCGCGCCCGCTGCGACGAGACGGTCCACGCGGCGAAGAAGCGGCTCGGACGCGCCTTCGAGGAGTTCCACGGCGGGCACGACAAGCTCATCCGCGAGCTCAAGAAGTGGGCCGACGAGCGCACGCTTCAGGTGCTCCACAAGAACGACGAGATCCTCCACCGCACGTACGACGGCACGAAGGAGCGGATCCTCCGCACCGGCTGCGCGTCAGGCGAGGAGAGCGGCATGGCGCTGGCCGAGCGCGCCGCGGCGCTGCTCCAGCAGACGTACGGCGAGTCGCGCGGCATCGCGCTGGCGGCCAGCGCCCACAAGCCGAACCGCGAGAGGTGCAAGGAGCAGATGCACGCCGCGAAGAAGGTGCTGTACACGAACTTCGAGCACTTCCACGGCGCCAACGACCGGCTCTGGAAGGCCAAGGACGGCTTCAGCAAGTCCACGAGCGGCGCCATCAAGAGCGCCGACCGGATCATCCACGAGACGTACGACCGCACCAAGCAGGGCGTCCACAGGGCCGCCTGCGGCCCCAACGGCTCGAGCGCCATGGAGCTCGCGGCGAACGCCGCCGGGGTCTTCGAGAAGGCGCACCAGACCGCGCGGGTCGCCGTCGGCAACGAGCTCGCCCGCTCCGAGGACGACGACTAGCGCACTCCCTTCGGCCCCCGCCCCCTCGATGCGTGGACGCCTCGCCCCTCTGTCGGCGAGGCGTCACGCTATCCAGGCCGGTGGAGCCGGGTCCTCGCTCGGTTACCTCTTGCCCAGCTTCTCCTCAAGCTCCGTGAGCGTTCGGGGCCAGTCCTCCCTGAGGAGGCGCGAGAGGGCGCGGTCCGCCAGGAGCTTGCCGCCGGTCTGGCACGTCGCGCAGTAGTTGGCCTCGTTGCCGGCGTAGCGGATCCGCTGCACCGGCGAGCCACAGACCGGGCAGGGCTTGCGGTAGCGGCCGTGGACCGCCATCTCCGGACGGAACGCCGTGACCTTCTCGGGGAAGGCCGCGCGCGCCTCGGCCACCAGGCGGTCGCGCCACTCGGCGAGCACCTCGCGCGTCGCCGCGCAGAGGCGCGCGGTCTCGTCCTCGTCGAGCGTCCTCGTGAGCCGGAGCGGCGACAGGCGCGCGCGATGGAGGATCTCGTCCGAGTACGCGTTGCCGATCCCGCTGAAGAGCGTGGGGTCCGTCAGCGCGCGCTTGAGCGTGTGACTCTCGCGCGTGAGCGCCGCGCGGAACGTCCCCGCGTCCGCGTCGAGCGGCTCGATCCCGCCGCGCACGAACGGCTCTAGCCCCGCCTCGCCGCGCACCAGGTGGAGAGACGCTCGCTTCGTAGCGTGCGCCTCGGTGAGTAGCAGCGTGCCGTGGTCGAGCTCCAGCGCCGCGTGGCCCACGCGCGCCGGGATGCGCGCGCCCCGCTCCTTCCAGTGGAAGCGTCCCGCGATCATGAGATGTACCACCAGGAACAGCGGCTCGCTCAGGTCCTCCCCGGGACGGGGCCCGAGCTCCATGACGATCCGCTTGCCGATGCGCCGTACTCCGGAGATGGGCCTGCCTTCCGCCGCGGTGATGGGCGGGTCGAAGGTGCGCAGGATGATCGGGCTGGCGACGCGGATCCGCTCGAGCACGTGGCCCACGGCCACACGCCGCAGGGCCTCGAGGTACGCCTCGACGTCGGGTAGCTCTGGCACTGCGGCAGCGTACCCAGCATCCCGAGTGCGACTGCCTCCTTACGGGACAGTGGTGACGTCGCATCGCAGAACTGCGGGTCCGCACCCCAGATGTGCGGGTCGACCACTAGCGGCGAAGGCGGACCAGGGCGATCGTCTCGTTCCGGTTCGAGCCGGGGTTGTGCTCGAGGTCGAGCCGGTAGCCGATGAAGTAGCCCTCGCGGTGGAACTCGAAGTCCCACATGATCGCGGACCGGCCCCGGGGCAGGTCCAGCCACCAGAGGCCGCGCTCGTTGGTGTGCGGCTTGTC
>JBOGTE010000154.1:0-5303 GCA_050692015.1 Candidatus Limnocylindria bacterium | reverse complement strand
GCCTTCGCCCGCGTTCGACCTGCCGACGCGCGTGCGGCTGGCGGTGCCGCTGACGCCGCTGCGCGAGGTCGAGGCCGTCAACGTCGTCGGGCTGCTGCGCGGCAGCGACCCCGACGCCGCCACCCGCGCGGTCGTCGTCGGAGGACACCTGGACGGCGTGGGGACGGACCCGGACGGCACCGTGTTCGCGGGCGCGAATGACAACGCCTCCGGCCCGGCGGTGACCATCGAGGTCGCCCGCGCCCTGGTGGAGCGCTGGGCTGAATTGCGGCACTCGGTGGTGTTCGTCGCGTTCGCGGGCGAGGAGGAGGGCTTCCGCGGCTCGGAGGCATTCGTCGAGGGCTTCGCGGCGCTGCCCGGCCGCAGGGAGAGCCTCCTCGGCTACGTGAACCTGGACGTGGTGGGCTGCTGCGGCTCGACCGTGAGCGCCTCCGACGAGAGCGGCGCCATGGTGGACCGCGCCGAGGCGGCCGCGGAGCGGCTCGGCGTCCCCTTCGAGGGCGACGGCAGCGGCTCCAGCGACCAGCTGAGCTTCGTCCGCCGGGGCATCCCGGCGACCCTGCTCAACTGGTCCAGGATCGGTCCCATCCACACGACCGCGGACACCATCGACCTCATCTCGCCGGAGAGCCTGCGCACGATCGGCCGCGTGGCCGCGCTGATGACACTCGAGATGGCCGCCGGCCGCTAGACCTCAGTCGAGCACGACCTCTGGCACGCCACGCACCGTCTCCTCGCAGACCGAATCGACCACCTTGTGCAGGTGACCGGTGTCGCGGTACACCCGGATCTGCCGGTCGGCGCTGGTGCCTTCACGGACGATCGTCAGCAGGTGCTCGCATTCCCGGCGCGAGCCCAGCGCGTCCACCACGTCGTCCACGAACTCGAGGATCTCGACGGCCAGGTCCTTCATCGGGACCTCCGTCTGCTTCCCGAAGTCGATGAGCCTTGCGTCCATCCCGCCACGGACCGCCCGCCACTTGTTCTCCTGGATCAGGTTGGGCATGTACTTCCGGAACCCCAGGTTGCGCTCGCGCAGGACCAGGAGCTTGGCGCAGATCGCCTGGGCCAGGGCGGCCAGGCACAGCGTCTCATCGATGGTGGTCGCGGCGTCGCAGATCCTGAACTCCAGGGTCGGGTAAAAGGCGTGGGGCCGCAGGTCCCACCAGATCTTCTTGCCGTCGTCCACCGAACGCGTCCGGACCAGCACCTCGACGTAGTTCTCGAACTCGTCCCAGGACGAGAACTCCGGCGGTATCCCCGTCCGCGGGAAGCGCCCCCAGATGACCTGCCGGTACGACTTGAGGCCGGTGTTCCGGGTGAGCCAGAAGGGGCTGGAGGTCGAGATCGCCAGGAGGTGCGGGAGGAAGTAGCGAGCCTCGTTCATGACCTCGATGCGGCTCTCGCGGTCCGGGATGCCCACGTGGACGTGCATCCCGAAGATGAGCAGCTCGCGGATCACGTCCTGCAGCTCGTCCTCCAGCATCTTGTAGCGCTCGTGCTCGGTGACCTCCTGCTCCTGCCAGTGGGAGAACGGGTGCGTCCCGGCCGACGCCAGGCGCAGGCCGGCGGGCCGCAGCAGCGCCGCGAGCGTTCCGCGCAGGCGGGCGATCTCCTCGCGCGCCTCGCCGATGTCCGCGCAGATCTTGGTGCCGACCTCGACGACCGACTGCATCATCTCGGCCTTCACCTGCTCGCCCAGGCGCGGGCCGGCGGCCAGGAGCAGCGCCGCGATGTGGCTCTTGAGCTGGCCCTCCGCATCGACGATCTGGAACTCTTCCTCGATGCCGATGGTGAGCCGCGGGACGTCGCTCATGCGCGCCCTTCCACGATGTAGGTGGGCACGATGCTGCCGGCGCCCGCCGTGACGTTGAGCAGCGCGCTCGACGAGAGTCGGCAGAGGCCGCCTCCCACCCGACCCCAGAAGAGGTAAGGGTCGTGGTCCACCGCGAGGTCCAGGAAGTGGACGTTCTCGAGCAGCACCGGGAACGCCTGGCGCGGGACCTCGACCCGCTCCTGCACCACGTACGAGCTGGTCAGCGCGGCCAGGAACGTCTGCTCCCACTCCGCGGCGTCCACCGTCCAGCCGAGGACGACGCCCTTGCCGCCGTACTCGTCGTTGGGCTTGAGGACGAAGCGCTCCCGCTGCGCCAGCACGAGCTCGGCGAGGTCGGCCGGCCTCCCGCGGTACGTGGTGTGGCCCTCCCGGACCCTTCGCGTCCACGGGATGTGCGTCGCGATGGCGGCCCGCTGGGGAGCGGTGTAGAGGCGCTCGTAGCGGTCGTCCGACAGGAGGGCCAGGCTCACCTTCTTGTGCAGGAGCTTGGCGCGGAAGCTGTTCACCACGACCGCGGCGCCCTTGAGATAGGCGTTCACCAGCGGCGCCGCGACTTCGGGCCGCGCCAGCAGCTCGCTGGTGAGGACCCGCCGGTAGACGAGGTGCACCCGCTGGCCCCTGGCATAGAGCCGGTCGCGTCGCAGCTCCAGCTCCTGCGGCGTGCAGATCACCGCCGAGATGCCCTGCTCTTCGAAGTAGCGCTGGAACATCTCGAACTCGGTGAGGGTCGGCAGGCCTTCCCAGTCCACGATGGCCATCGCCGGGCGTGCCGGAGTGCGCGACCCGTAGGCGCGCAGCATGGCCGCGAGCTGGTGGCGGCGGGCCGGCGCGGTGCGGACGCGCCAGCGCTTGCGGAACGCCGCCGTGACCGCCAGGCCGTCGAAGATCTCGAGCAGCTCGTCGTTGTAGGCCATGCCCGCGGGCGACTCGGCGTTGTACTCGACGAAGCGGATGACGCCATCGCCGCCGATGAAGCCGTCCAGGCGCGCCGACGGCGAGGAGGCCTCGAAGCCCGGATCCGCCAGCGCCAGGCGCTCCTCCTCGGGATCGAGGTCCAGCTCGCGCCGCAGGTCCTCCTCCCTCAAGATGGCGCGCTCCAGGCGCCCCAGGGCGCCGTAGAGGGTCTCGGAGGCGCGCCGGATGCGCTCGTACGCCCCCTTCGGCACCAGGTTCGGCCGCAGCGACACGCAGAGGGGTCGCTCCCCGAACACGAGCCTGCGGTCCCGCTGGCCCTGCGCCAGCGCCGCGGCGCTCGCGCCGGCGACGTCCGGGTCAAGGAGCAGCCGGTGGTGGTCCCGCACGTAGGGCGGCTCGCTCGAGGCCGCCGCGCGCGCGACGCGGCGGGCCGGGCTCAACGCGCGAACCGCCACCAGCGCAGCTCCCCCCGCCACGGCGGCTCCGCGCGCCCCAGCGCGTAGTCGATGACCAGGTCGCTCATGTGCTCCAGCACCCAGGCGAAGGCCTCCTCCTTGATGGAGAAGCTGTCGAAGTCCGGCGCCGGGTTCAGGAAGTCGATGGCGTAGAGCGTGCCGTCGCGGACCGCGAACTCGACCGTGTCCATGTCGTAGCCGAGCGCGTCCACGAGCTTCGTGGCGTCCCTGATGGCGTGCTCCCGGAGGTCGCCTTCGGGCGGACGGTCGATCACGTACCGCTCCGCGAACGGGGCCGTGGGGTCGTAGCGCATCGGCCGGATGTGCTTGCGGCCGATGCAGATGCACCGGACGTAGTCGTCCCACTTGATGAACTCCTGGAGGATCATCGTCTTCGGCCGGTAGCCGAACGCGGCGCTGCCGGTCTGGTCGTAGGCCCACACCAGCTCCTCCTTGGTGTCCACCCGGTACACGTCCTTCCAGCCGCCGCCGGTGTTCGGCTTCATGATGGCCGGCAGCCCGACGTACCGGATGATCCCGTCCCAGTCGAGCGGGTACCGCAGGTTGCGGAGCGACCGCTCGTTGATGTCGGCGATGTACGACTTGTTCGGGAGGACCACGGTCCGCGGGACGGCCACGCCGAGCTTCCGCGCGAGGACGCACTCGAAGTACTTCTCGTCCGCCTCCCACCAGAACGGGTCGTTCACCACAACGGTCCCCTGGAGCGACGCTCCCTTGAGGTGCGCCCGGTAGTACGGCACCTCGTGGCTGATCCGGTCCACGATCACGCTGTAGCGCGGCTGCTCGTCGAGCAGCGCGCCGCCGAGCACCGCCATCTCGGCGCGCACCCCGTGCGCCAGCCCCTTGCGCGAGACGGTCTCGAGGAACGGCCTGGGGAAGGTGTCCTCGCGGCCGACCAGTAATCCGACGACCCGGGGGTCGGCGGGGGCGGAGCCCCCGCCCAGCTTTGTCACAGGAAGACGTCCACCATCTCTTTCCAGAACGGCCAGTCGTGCGCCCAGCCCTGCCACAGGTGCAGCTCGGCCCGCACGCCCTTTTCCTGAAGCAGCGCCGCGAGGCGCTTCGACTCCTCCACGTTCGGGTCCAGCTCGCCGGTGGCGATCACGATCTCGGTGTCCCGGAGCGGGCGCAGGTACCGCTCCTCGGTGAGTCCCGGCAGGAACGCCAGCGGATCCACGTAATAGGCGTCTTCGGCGCCGCCCAGCCAGCGCGACACGGCGAACGCGCCCGACAGGCACACCGCCTTCCGGAAGACACCCGGGTGGCGCGTCACCAGCATGGCCGCGTGCGTCGCGCCGAACGACGTGCCGGCGGCGATCAGGAAGCCGACGTCGTTGTCTGCGCGGACCGCCGGGACGACCTCCTCGAGCAGGTAGCGCTCGTAGGCGACGTGCCGCGCGGCGCGGGCCGGCGCCGGTCGGTCCTTGGCGTAGAAGGACTCGGCGTCCACGCTGTCCATGCACCAGAGCTGAAGCCAGCCGGCGTCGATCCGCGGTGCCATGTGCTCGACGACGCCGAAGTCCTCCCACTGGTAGAAGCGGCCCTGCGAGGTCGGGAAGACGAGCACGGGCGTGCCCCGCTCGCCGAAGACGAGCAGCTCCATGTCGCGCTCGAGCGCCGGGCTCCACCACTTGCGGTACTGGCGATGCATCAGCCGCTGGTCTCCCCTTCTCGAGCCGGCTCTCGAGCCGGCGCGACCACCACGGTGACCTCGCCCTTCGGACGGGACGCAGCATATCGAGCGGCCAGGTCGGCGGCCGTACCGCGCACGACCTCCTCGTGCACCTTGGTGAGCTCGCGCGCCACCGCGACCCGCGCGTCCGGCGCGACGGCCGCGAGGTCCGCGAGGAGGTCCGCCGTGCGGTAGGGGCTCTCGTAGAGCACGGCCGTGCGCCGCGCGGCCAGGAGCTCGGCGAGCAGCTTGCGGCGGGCGCCGCTCTTCTTGGGCGGGAACCCCACGAAGGTGAACTCGCGCGTGGGGAGCCCCGACGCGACGAGCGCGGCGACGGCGGCGGCCGGCCCCGGGATGGGCACGACGTCGTGGCCGGCGGCGATCGCCGCCGCGACCAGCGCCT
>JBOGTE010000153.1:0-5304 GCA_050692015.1 Candidatus Limnocylindria bacterium | reverse complement strand
GCCGTGCGGCCGCGCGCTTCCGCCAGACGTCGAGCACCGCGTCCGCGATCTGCCCGTATCCGGTGCAGCGGCAGATGTTCCCTGACATCTGGAGACGCACGGTCGCCTCGTCCCCGGCCGGGCTCTCGCGGACGAGCGCCGCGGCCCGGACGATCTGGCCGGGCGTGCAGAACCCGCACTGGAACGCGCCCTTGTCGGCGAACGCCTCCCGCAGGTCGCGCGCCTCCTCGTCCAGCCCCTCGATCGTCGTGACCTCGCCCCGGACCAGCGCCGCGAGCTGCATGCACGAGACGACCGGCACGCCGTCGATCAGCACGGTGCAGGCGCCGCACTCGCCGCGCGAGCAGGCCTCCTTCGCGCCGGTCAGGTCCAGGCGGTCACGCAGCACGCGGAGCAGCGTGTCGCCGGGGGCCGCCTCCACGGTGTGCGTGCGGCCGTTGACGCGGATCTCGGTCAAAGCGGGCGCCTAGAGGTCGTGCCAGTCGTCCGCGGCGGCCCGCCACACGTCGATGTTCCGCGGGTCCACGGACATGCGGCGCGGCTTCATCGTCGCGTGCTGCTCCTCGCTAAGGATCGTGTGCCCGTCGCACAGCTCGATGCGCGGGCCGTGCTGCTCGTCGAGCACGTAGAACGCGATCGACTTGGACGCGGAGTGGTTGGCCATGTCCGCGGCGATCTTCACGCCGTGGTAGATCGCCTTGGCGCGCCCGCGCATGACGTGGTCGAGGCTCTTCATCTGGAAGCAGATGTGGGCGACCTCGAAGGCCTTGGAGCGTCGCACCGCGAACGAGTGATGGAAGCGGTTCTCGCTCCGCAGGAACGCCGTGACGTTCGCGATGTAGTCCGACGCCCGGAAGCCGAGGGCGTCGATGTAGAACTTCACCTGCTCGTCGAACTTCTCGGTACCCAGGAACGGGTGGACCACGTACTGGGGCGTGTACTCGAGCATCGGCGGCTCGGCCCACTCCTGGAAGTCGGTGAAGAGATCGACCGTCATCCCGGCGGGGTCGACCGTGGCGAAGCCCTCGGCGCAGAACTGCTGCTGGCCCTTGTCGAGCTCCTTGACGGGAGCGCCGGACTTCTTGACCCGGTCACGGATCTCGTTCAGCACCTCGCCCGACTCGACGCTGAAGCCGATGGCCCGGACCTCCGCCTCCTTCAGCTTCGGGTCCTCGATAAGGTCGAGGGAGTGGTGGGGGATCCCCGCGCGCAGGTACAGGTGCCCGTCGCTCTTGCCGGCGTCGTCCAGGCCGACGTAGGCCATGTACCACTCGCGGCTCTTCTGGACGCCCGGGACCGCGAGCCGGGCGTATTCGAATGCGTAGGGGCCCTTCTTCGTCGCCGCTTGCTGTCCGTCGCCACCCATGTCCGCCACCTCCCCGAACCTCGTTCCGCTACAGGATGAAGCTGAGGCGCCCGCCCGGACGCAGGACCTCGAGCTCCAGTACCGCCCGGCGCTTCCGGAAGCGGAGGCCCTCGCCGTTCGCCGCCAGGACGTGCTCGTACCGTCCGACGAAGCTGTCCACGTTGCCGTCGCGGATCTTGTAGATGAGGAAGGCCGCCTTGACCGGTATCCCGGTCCCGTCGGCCTCGCCCACCCGCACGTTCGTGACGAGCCGGCGCGTACGCGAGTGCGGGTTCTCGGCGTGAGCGTGCCTGCTCTTGAGGCGCTTCACGCGCGCGCCGATGAGCTCGTAGTCGTCCGACACGTAGAACTGCGCGCGGTCCGAGAGCTCGTTCGGGCGGTCCGTGGTGGGCACCTCGTACGTGGCTCCCGGCTCGAAGAGCGCGTACCACTCGTCCAGCCGCCATTCGTCGAGCAGGGCGGCCTCGTGGAAGAGGAAGTCCTCGACCTGCTGGCGGCCGACGGCCTCGCTCACCGCGCGCCCGCTCCCACCAGGTCGTCCCAGTGGCGCCAGAACCCCCGGATGCCCGCCTCGTCCACGTTGCGCGCCGGCTCCCCGCGGGACTCGCGCTCCATGCCGCGCGAGATGTCGCTCCAATCGACCTCGGGCCTCGTGTCGCCCGCCGTCGCCACGACACCCCGCTGCACGGACTCGTACGCCTCGACGTCGTCCGGCGTCGCCAGCCCGCCGGGGCCGATGAAGCTTCCGAGGATCTTGACGCGCAGAGCCCGGCTCTCGGCCGACTCGCCGGCCGGCGCGAGCTCCCAGGCACGCACGTCGGTGTACGCCGGCTCGATCGGCTCGAGCTGCCGCGCCGCCAGTCCCTCGATGTCGAACAGGAGCAGGTTCGGGAAGACGTAGAGGATCCGGCTCGTGCCGCTCACGCGCTCGGCGCGCTCGTCACCGAGGCGGGACCGGAGCTCGCGCACGTTCGCCTCGATCCGCAGGCGCTCCTCGTCGCCGAAGCGGGGCTCCCACTGCATCCCGACCCGCCCGCCGTGGCCGGAGAAGACCAGGACGCTGTGCCCGTTCGCGAGCGTTACGGCGAGACCGCCCTCGTCCGAGGTGACGTAACCGGTGTTCTTGAGGTAGTCGAGGAACGTCACATGGGTCGGCGCGAAGTGGTAGCCGTCCATCGCGTTCTCGACGGCGAGCTTCCAGTTGCCGCGGATGCCGTAGAGATGCGTGCCGGGGATGGCCTCGAGCCCGCTCGGCGAATGGTCGGCCACCAGGTCGATGTACTCGCGCGCGTCCGCGAGGTGCTCGTCGAGCGGAACGACGC
This sequence comes from Candidatus Limnocylindria bacterium, assembly GCA_050692015.1. Taxonomy (GTDB): domain Bacteria; phylum Chloroflexota; class Limnocylindria; order P2-11E; family P2-11E; genus GWC2-70-10. The sequence continues at coordinate 2,616 of JBOGTE010000153.1, read as the reverse complement.
TCGCGTCGAACGACACGAACACGAACCCGCGGTAGTTCTCGAAGCGCGGCACCTCGCGCATGCCCATGGTCTCGGCGAACGACCGTTCCGGCGGGTAGGCCCCCGCGTCCGGGATCCCCACGAGCTCCCCCGTGTTCGCGAAGGTCCAGGCGTGGTAGAAGCACTGGAAGGTCTTCGCGTTCCCTTCGGTCTCCCGGCACAGGATCGTGCCGCGGTGAGGGCACGCGTTGAGGAAGGCCCGGACCCGGCCCGACGAGTCCCGGGAGAAGATCAGCGGCCTGCCGGCGAGGGTCCGCTGCTTGAAGTCGCCCGGCTTCGGCACCTCGGTCTCGTGGCCGAGGTAGAGCCACATGCGGTCCCACACCAGGCTCTGCTCGCGCGCGAAGAGCTCCTCGGACCGGAAGACCTCGCGGTTGACGCGGAAGATCTTCTTGTCCCAGTCCTCGACGATGTACGGGCCGCGCCGCGACTTGAGCGCGCGGCTCGGGGCCGGTGCGGTCGTCGCCATCACCCCTCCAGTGCCCACGTGATCGTCTCGCCATACGATACGCCCTCTCGCATCGCAAGAGGACGCCGCGCTACGCGCGCTTCCGGAGGGCCAGGTCGGCGCCCATCGCGAGTCCCGCGAGGCCCGAGAGGTTCGCGAGAGCGACGACGATGCGCGACTTCTGCCGCCCCGCACGCACGCCCACCGTGACGCCGTCGCGCCGCGGCGGCACCAAGACCATATCGCTCTTCTCGCACTGGTACGACTCGCCGTCCACCTCGACGGTCGGGTCGCCGTCCAGGACGAACATGAGCCCGTTGCCGGGCGTCGAGAGGAGGTCCGTCTCGCGGCCGGGCGCCAGAAGCTGCGTGAAGAGGAGCATCGGCGCGGTCCCGGCGAAGCCGGGCAGCGCGGGATGGATGTACCAGCGAAGCTCGCCGAAGGAGCCGTCGTCCACCGCGAGCTCGGCCCGCCGGATGAGGGCCGGCGGGTGAAGGGTCCGCTTCTGCCGCTCGCGCATCTCGAGGAGTCCGGCGAGCGTCGGGGCGGCCGCCGCGGCCAGGTCCTGCCGCCGCTCGCCTTCGTCACGGTGCGGCGACCACTGGCCCTGCCGCGTCTGCGGCTCGAGCTGCACCATCTCGGCGCCCAGCCCGACCACCAGGGGCTCGTAGATGATCCCCATGAACTTCGAGGGGCGGTCGTCGCGGGCACGGAAGTGCTGGTGGTCGAGGCCGCCGGGGACGATCGGCAGGAGGACGGCGTCCTCGGCGCTCCAGTCGAACCGCCGCCCGTTCACCACGCTGAACCCGTCGCCCTCGACGCCGAAGATCGCGATCCCGCCCTGGTGCGTGTGGCGCCCGGACGGAACGCCGGTGTGGTCGCGCACGAAGATGACCCACTGGGTGAGCGCCAGCTCCTCGAACTGCGGCATGACGTAGAACTGGCTGGTCCCCTGGCGGCTGTCCACGACCGGGACCTCACGCCCCTTGATGTGGACCTTTCCGTAGTGCGCCCGCTTGTAGAGCTCCTCCCAGCGCACGAACAGGCCTTCGTAGTCCCTTGCCTTGGCCGCCTGCACGCTCAAGGTCCGGAGCGTCCCTGGGCGTAGTCCCGCGTCTCGGACGCCGGTGAGCCGGCGCGCGAGGGCGCGGTCAACCGGTGAGCTCGCCGCGCCGGAGGTCGCGCACCGTCCCGAACTCGCGTGAGAGCTGCGCGGCGGCCGCGAGCACCGCCTTCGCCAGCGGGGAGGTCCGCGACTCGGAGATCGACGAGCTGGTACCGACGACGGCGACGGTCGCCATGATGCGGTCGCCGTGGAACACGGGAGCGGCCACGGCGCGGATGCCCGGCTCGACGTCGGCGGCGATCGAAATGCGATGCTTCCGGATCTGCGCGATGGCGGTCCGGAGCGCCGAGTCCTTGCGCAGGGCACGCCGGAGTCCCGGCACCTCGTCGTCCGGCAGGAAGGCACAGAACAGGCGACCCTGGCTCGAACGGAAGAGCGAGAGCCGCGAGCCGGTGTGGATGCTGATGCGCACGAGGCGCTCGGGATTGTCGTCGGCGCGGACCACGACCGGCGCCTCGCCGTCCCAGACGCTGAGCACGACGGTCTCGTTGACCTTTCGGACGAGCGCCTCCATGTGCGGGCCGGCGATCGCGACGACGGGCAGGCCGGCGCCGGCGGCGCCCGCGAGCGTCAGGACCTGGGGCCCGAGCGTGTACTCGCTCGTCCCGGGGTCGAACCGCAGCAGGTTCGCCTGCCGCAGGGCGACCGTGTAGCGGTGCGCCGTGGCCTTGCTGACGCCCAGGCGCGCCGTGATCTCCGACAGCGACCGCCGGGGGCGGCCGACCGTGAAGAATCCGAGGATCTGCGCGGCGCGTGCCACGGACTGGATCGCGGACTCCGCGCCGTTCACCGCCCGCATCCCGCCTGGAGAGACACGCTCCCGCATGTGGGGACAAGGTGTAGCACGCAGGGCAACGACCGTCGATCCGTACTTACCCTGGTCACGCCAGGGTCCGGCGGGTCGCCGTGACGGCCTCTCCCGCCCCGGAGCGCAGTAGCTGCACGTCGGACGCGACCACCACGTACCGCAGCGGCATGTCGCCGAGGGCGGCCAGCCCCGCCG
>JBOGTE010000152.1:0-5323 GCA_050692015.1 Candidatus Limnocylindria bacterium | reverse complement strand
CGCTCGCTCCGAGACCGCGGCCAGCCGCGCGCGCAGCCCGGCCTCGACCTCCTCGCCACGCTCGCTGACGCCGAGCCCGTCGGCCACCCGGCGGACGTCCAACAAGACCCCCTCGAGGTCCTCGCCGTCCAATGGGATAACTCGCGGCGGTCGCGGCAGCGCGGAAGGCAGCTGCTCCAGGGTCACGGCGCACACGCGGCAGATGGTCTGGCCCACGATCACGTCCGGTCGGGCCTCGCGTAGCGCCACGGCGTCGAGGTGGAATGTGCTCTCGCCGCGCTCGCCGGCGGTCCGGACCGCCGTGTCGATCTCGCGGCTCGTCGCACCGGATGGGATCGTCGAGCGTGTGAGGCGCGGGAGCGAGCGGACCGCGGGTGGGAAGTCGCAGTCATGCGTGACCGCGACGAGCCCGTCGACGAGGCCGAGCGCCGCCGCGATCTCCGTCCCGGCCGGGACCAGGGATACGACGCGCATCAGATCGGGTACGCGCCGCATACGGTGCAGTACGTCCCTTCAGGGCCGCGCGCGTGACAGCCCGGACACTCCTTCGGCAGGGCCGGGTCGGCGCGCGGCGGTCCGCCGAACACCTCGCGGTACATGCGGTAGTAGGCCAGGTGCTCGGCGTCGCGGATCCGCACGCGGTCCTCCGCGAGGATCCGTGCGGCCTCGGTCGTGAGGATCGTCTCGAGCCCCATCGCAACGTGCGGTCCCAGGGCCGTGGCCCCGGAGCCGATCTCGATCGGGTCCTTCCTGCGATAGGCGTGGCGCTCGCCGAGCTCCGCGTCGAAGGCCCGACGGAGCGGCGCCTTGCCGAGCCGCGTCCCGTCGCGATCGAGCACGAGCTCCTCGCCGGAGAGCCGCGTGGCGAGCTCGACCACGGCCGGATCGATATACGGGCTATGGACCGCGACGCCGAGCGCCTCGCCGATGCGCGGACCGTTGAACCGCATCGTCTCCGCGAAGTGGCGGACCGTCTGCTCGATCTCCCTGGGGGGCTTGCGGAACACGAAGGAGTACCCGGCGAACAGCTCGTCGGCGGCGTCGCCCGTCCAGCACTTTCGAGCCCCGCGCCGCGCCACTTCGCGCAGGCCTTCGTACACGACGACGTCGTTGCGGAGGAACATGCCGTCGAACGAGCCGATGACCTCGATGAGCGCGGGCAGCGCCGCGGCGAGCTCCGCGAGCGTGCGGCGCAGTACGACGTGCTCCAGCCCGAGGCGAGCGGCGATCTCCGTCGCGTAGGGCAGGTCCGGAGCGTCGCCGACGGCCACCGTGACGGCGAGGCGAAGCCCCCGCGGAGCAGCTAGCGCGGCGACGACGCTCGTGTCGAGGCCGCCGGAGAGCAGGATCGCCTCGCAGCGATGCCGTTCGACCGCGCTGATCAGAAGCTCACGGATCGGCATCAGATGACCGCACCCTTTCTCCGGAAGGTGTGTTGGCCGGGGCGGGACATCAGGCGACCCGACTAAGGGACAGGGGTAGGGGGCCCCTGTGCGCGCGTAGCGCTCCCTACACGGTGGCCAGACCGTGCCGGAATCTCACCGGCTTCGCTGATGGCCCGCGTATGCATCTATGGCCGCGAGTAACGTGTGGTCGCGGGTCTAGGCGGTGACCTTCTCCTGCGTGTACCGCACCTGTTCACGCAGATGCGTGCCGAAGATCCGCTGGAGCGTCATGACATGGGCGCAGAGCGCATGAGCCTGGAAGTGGTCGCACTCGCAGTGCCATTCATCTCCCCGCAGCGAGACGGTGTGCGATCCGTTGTTGCCGCGGAAGTCGACCGCGAGATCCTTGATGGTGATGCGTTCCGGCTCGTCGGCGTAACGCTTCGCCTTCTCGACCATGGAGATGAGGCTCGAGTACATGCTTTACCTCCACGCCTATTCAGTTCTTCGGCTCGGGCTTTAGCCCCGACCGGGCAACGATAGTCCCGCGCGAAAACGTCCAGAAATCCACCGAAAATGGGCTCTGTCAGGGACGGGTCAGGGACCGGTCAGGGGCGCGCCCGCTCGAACGCGCGCCACGCGTCGAGGCCCACCGCGGTGGAGGGCCAGGCGATCTCCTCGAGCGGCGGGAGCTCGTCCGCGAGGAAGAACGTCGCCTCCGAGACCTCCTCCGGCGCGATGCGCAGCTCGCCGCCGACGATCCGCGCGCGGTACGTGACGATGAGGATCGGCGCGGGCGAGCGGCGCGTGACCGCGAGCAGCCCCTCGAGCTCCACGACCAGCCCCGTCTCCTCCTCGGTCTCGCGGACGGCCGCCTCCTCGGGCGTCTCGTCCTGCTCCACGAGCCCGCCCGGCAGCGCCCAGCGGCCCTCGCGGGGCCCGTAGCTGAGGCGAACCAGGAGGACGCTTCCGTCGCGCTGCACGATCGCGTTCGCGCCGATCTGGACGTGGAGGAAGTCGGCGAACCCGCACTTGGGGCACGCCGGGCGCTCCCGGCCGTCGATGCGCGCGGGGACGAGCTCCGTGCCGTCCTTGGGGCAGTACGCGAAGGCGGTCACGCCTTCGCGAGTCGGTCCTTCAGGAAGTCGATCGACGTGTTCGGCGAGGGGTCGGCCCCGTTCAGGAGCGCCGCGTAGAAGGACACGTGGTCCGTGAAGTAGGTCATCTGCAGGATCTCCGAGAGCGCGCTGTGGCCCGGCAGCTCCAGGGTGTGGTGCTCGATGCCGGCCTGGTCGAGGAGCTGCTTGGTGACCTCGAAGCGCACGCGGTGGCGCCCCAGGTCCTGCGAGCTTCTGAGGATGAGCACCGCCAGCGCCTGCTTCGCGATGGCCGGTTCGGGGAAGCCCACCACGGCGTTGTGGTTCAGCTCGGGCATGACGTCGTAGGCCGCCCAGTTCTTGGCGTTCTCGTTCCACTGCCCCTTCACGCGCCGCGCCATGACGCCCATCGCGCCGGCGCCGTACACGAACACGACCTTTCCCGCGAGCGCGGCCGCGAGCTTCTTCGCGTCGTTCGTGCGGGCACCCTCGTGCACGCGCTCCTGGAGCTTCGCCACGTCCGCGAGGGCCGCGTCGATCTCGGCCGAGAGGTCGCGCGCCAGGCCGGCGCGCGCGAGCACGCCGAGGACGAGCGTCAGCGAGTAGCCGAGCGTGGCGCGGGGGCGAGCCTTGTACGAGAAGGTGACCAGCGGGAAGCCCGCGGCCTGCGCCAGCTCCGCCACGCGGCCGCCGGTCGTGAGCGCGATCACCTTGGCCCCGCGCTTGCGCGCCTCCTCGAACGCCGAGAGCGTCTCCTCGGTGTTCCCCGAGTAGGACGACGCGATGACCAGCGTGTCGCGGCCCACGTACGCGGGGAGCCCGTAGTCGCGGTGGACGCTCATCGGCACCTTGAGGTCGCCGGCGAGGAGCGCCGCGGCCAGGTCGCCGCCGATGGCGGAGCCGCCCATGCCCGAGACGACGATGCTGCGCACGTCGCCGAACGCCGGGGGGATCTGCGCCTTCGCCGAGATCGCCCAGGCGTCGCGCACCTGCTGCGGCAGCTCCTTGATGCGCTCCAGCATCCCCTCAGGGTCTCCGGCGCGGATCCGCTCGACGGTCTCGATGGGCGCTGTGTCCATCACCTGGCTCCTATCAGCCGCTCGCCCGCGTCGAGCAGCGGCGCGAGGTCGAGGTCGCTCTTGGTCTCGGCGTACACGCGGACGAGCGGCTCGGTGCCGGAGAGGCGCACCAGCAGCCAGGAGCCGTCGTCGCGGAAGAACTTGGCGCCGTCCTTGGTGTCCAGCATCACCGCTCGCTCGACGGACTTGCCGCCCAGCTCCTTCGGCGCGGCGTCGCGGAGGTCCGACATGATCCGCTCCCGGTGCCGAGGGTACTCGTCCCGGTCGAAGCGCACGTCCCGGCGCAGGTACACCGAGGGACCCGCGAGGTCCATGAGCTCCGCGACGAGCTCGGAGGGCTTCTTGCGCATCTTCAGCATGAGGTCGAGGAAGAACAGGTCCGCCACGATGCCGTCGCGCTCCGGCATGTGCATGGCGAACCCGAAGCCGCCGGACTCCTCGCCGCCCATCATCGCGCCCGTCTCCTGCATCTTGGCTCCGACGTACTTGAAGCCCACCGGCACCTCGTGCACCGGCACGTCGTACTTCTTCCCCAGTACGTCGACCATGGACGTGATGTTCACCGTCTTGACGACCGGCGCGCGCAGCTTGCGGACCTCGATCAGGTACCACATGAGCAGTGCGTACGTGGTGAGCGTGGTGATGAACCGCCCCGTCTCGTCGGCCAGGCCCGCGCGGTCCGCGTCGCCATCGACGGCGAGGCCCACGTGCGCGCTCTCCGCCGGGATGCGGGCCAGGAAGTCGTTGATGTTCGGCGGGATGGGCTCGGGGTTCACGCCGCCGAAGTAGGGGTTGCGCTCGGCGTGCAGCTCGACGACCCTCGTCCGGCCGCCGCCCAGGAGGCGCGGGAAGTACCCGCTGGCGCTGCCGTAGATGGGCTCGCAGACGATGGTGTAGCCGGCGTGCCTGAAGGCCTCCAGGTCGAAGAGCTCTCCCACCCGGGCCAGGTAGTCGGGAGCCGGGTCGAACGTCTCGACCAGGCCCTTCTTCTTGGCCTCGTCCAGGTCGAGGCGGTCGATCCGCCGCCCGCTCTCCTCGAGGGGACCGATCAGGGCCTCGAGCTCCTTGAGCATCTCCGGGGGTCCGGCGGAGCCGCTCTCGGTCTTCACCTTGAAGCCGTTGTCGTACCAGGGATTGTGGCTCGCGGTGATGACGATGCCGGCCTTGGCCTTGCGGCGCATGGTCGCCCACGAGAACGACTGCGTCGGCGCCGCCGTGTCCGATAGGTGCACGCGCACGCCGTTCGCGGCGACGACCTCGGCCGCCGCGACGGCGAAGTGCTCCGACGCGAACCGGCGGTCGTAGCCGATCACCACGCCGCGCTCCGCCCCGCCCTCGCGCCGGGTCCACTCGGCCACGGCCTGTGAGCAGATCCGCACCGCGTCGAACGTGTATTCCTCCGCGATCCGCGCGCGCCAGCCATCGGTGCCGAAGACGATCCGTGGCATTTACGACCTCGAGGCGACGGAGTGCGACAGGTGCTGCCGCCAGAAGTCGAGCGTATCGGAGAGCGACCGGTCGAGCGGGATGGCCGGCCGCCAGCCCGTCGCGGACGTGAAGCGCTCGCTGCTGAGGACGAGCGCGTCGGGCACGCCGGCGCGCACGCGCTCCTGGTCAAGCTCGGTCCGGATCTCGACGCGCGCCAGCGCCAGGAGGATGCGGAGGATCTCGCCGATCGACGTGACCGTGCCGCCGCCCACGTTGAATACCTCCGCTCCGGCGTGGTCGAGGCGGCCGGCGGCCTCGTACGCCGCCGCCATGT
>JBOGTE010000151.1:0-5427 GCA_050692015.1 Candidatus Limnocylindria bacterium | reverse complement strand
GGCTACCACCGCGCGCGCGGGGATGCGCGCCGCCGCGGCCACGACCGCGCCCAGGGGCGCCAGCTCGAGCGCCGCGATCGACGGAGGGGACCGGAGGGTCGGGATGGCGACCCTTGCGGAAGCGCGCCGGACGCAGACCACCAGCGCGACGATCGTCCCCGCGAGGGCCGCGCCGGTGAGCGGACCGGGCGGCACATCGACAGCGGCGAGCGGGAGCGAGGCGGTCCCCTCGACCACCCAGCGCAGCGCGCTGGTGACGGCGAACGCCGCGAGTGCGACCGGGTGCGCGGCCTCGAGCCAGAGCGCGCCGATCGCGCTGGTGGCGATGCCCAGGAGAATGGCCGGCGCGAAGAGCGGGACGGCGAGCAGGTTCGCGAGCGGCGACACGAGCGAGACGCGACCGAACGCCGCCGCGATGATCGGCAGCGTCGGCCCGGTCGCGGCCAGCGTCGCCGCCAGACCTTCGCGTACGGGCCCGGGGAGAGCTCCGAGGCGCGAGCTGAGCGCGCGCTGCCAGGCGATGAGGCCGGCGGTCGCGGCGGCGCTCAGCAGCAGGCCGAGGTCCCCCAGGGCGCCGGGCTCGAGCAGGAGCATCGCGAGCACGGCCGCGCCGAGGGCGTTCCAGGCCGCGGACGGGCGCCCCAAGGCCAGAGCCACCGCCGCGACCGCTGCCATCAGGGCGGCGCGGGCCACGCTTCCGGTGAGGCCGACCAGCAGGCTGTACAGGCCCACCGCCCCCACCGTGACGCAAGCGCACGCCACCGGACCGACCCGTCCCCGCAGGACGAGCGCGACGCCCGCCGCGACCAGCGTCATGTTGAATCCGGAGATCGCCAGCAGGTGCGTCGTGCCGCTGTCGGCGAACGCCGCTCGCAGCTCGGGGCCGATGCTCGCGCGCTCCCCGAGGACGATCCCCAGGAGGATCCCGGCCTCCGGCTCGGGGACGAGCGCTCGCAGCGGAGCCGCGAGCGTGGCGCGGGCCGCCCCCAGCGCGAGCACGACGCGCTCGTCGACCGAAGGCGGCGGACCGAGCAGTACGCGCATGCCCTGGGCCAGGCCCGTGACGGCGAGCGCCGCCCAGAGCAGCCGGCGTGGCACATCGGCGGCGAGGAGAGTGAGGAGACCGGCGGCCAGGGCGATGGCCGCCGCGAGGATGGGTCCGCCACCGGCTACCGCCGCGTCCGCGCCCACCACCGCCACCGCAGCGAGGGCGCAGGCGAGGAGCGGCACGCGCAGGATGATGGTCACCCTGGGCCGTCCGCACGCCCCCGTTCCCGACGAGGCGCGGTCATCGCGTGGTCACGAGGTCGCGGATATCCGCGAAGACGCGCGCGCTCACGAGGCCGCGGGTCTGAAGCTCCTCGACCCGGGCGAACGGCTTCTCCCCCCGCGAGCGAATGATCCGCGATGCGGTGGCCGGGCCGATCCCGGGTAACAGGTCCAGCTCCGCCTCGGACGCGCGGTTGATGTCGATCGCCGTCTCCTCGGGAGAGCCGGCGGCCCCGGCCGGCGGCTGCTCGCCGGGTCGCGGAACGTAGATACGCGTGCCGTCGCGCAGCAGCGCCGCCTTGTTGAGCGCGTCCGGGTCCGCGTCGGCGCTCATGCCGCCCGCGGCGAGAAGCGCGTCGATCACCCGCGAGCCGGCCGGCAGCTGGACCACGCCCGGACGGCCGACCGCGCCGCCGACGTCCACGACGATCACCGCCGGGGCCGTCACCTCCGGCGCGGGCTCCTCTATCTCGACGACCGGCTCCGGCTCGGCCGGGCGCAGGGCCAGGCCCATGCCCGCCCCGAGCAGGGCGAGAGCCGGGACCGCGAGCAGCAGGATGCGCGGCATCGTGACTGTGATCGGCGGGGAGTTGATCGCCGCCGGCGGGGCGGGCGGCGGAGCGGCTAGTTGGGCCGGCTGGAGGGCGCGGCCGCCATCTGGGAGATGGCCACCGGCAGGCTCCCCACGGGCTTGCCATCGACCTCGAGGTCGAAGCGGTGGGTCCCGTAGCCCTGGAAGCTCAGGTTGTTCAGCTCCACGATCACGTTCACGTCCTGGCCCCCCGAGGCCTGGACCGAGATGCGCGGGACGTCGGCCATGGCCGGGTTGCCGTCCGGCCGCATCAGCCGGACCGCGACCTCGTGGGGGCCCGGGTCGAGGCTCAGGACCGCCACCACGTACATGCGCGGGTGCTGCGCCGGCAGCTGGCTCACGCTGATGTTCCGGAAGATCCCGAGCAGGCTGACCTTCCCGTCCTGCCCGACGAGCGCGTGGTCGCAGAGGGCGGCGATCCGGATCTCCGGCGCCGCCACGCTAGGACGCCGGCCCCGTGACGATGCTCACCAGCCGGTCCGGGACGACGATCACCTTCACGATCTCGCGGCCGGCCAGGCGCCCCCGGATCTTCTCGCTCGCCAGGGCGGCGGCCTTGGCCGCGTCCTCGCTCAGTCCCGCGTCCACGTTCAGGCGGTCACGCATCCGGCCGTCGACCTGGACGACCAGCACGATCTTGTCGGCCTTCACCAGGGCCGGGTCGAACGATGGCCAGGGCTGGGTGTGGACCGAGTCGGTCCCGCCGCGGCGCGCCCAGAGCTCCTCCGCGATGAATGGTGCGAAGGGCGCTAGCAGCAGGATCAGCGTGCGGATCCCTTCTTCGCGGGTCGGCCCCGCGGACTCGGCCAGCCGTGTCCGCAGGATCATCAGGGCCGCGACCGCCGTGTTGAAGTGGTGCTGCTCGACATCGGCCGTGACCTTCTGGACCGCGCGATGGATGTCGCGCTGCAGCGCCGCGTCCGGCTCGCCCGGGACGGGCGCGGACAGCGCCAGCCGCCAGACGCCGTGCAGGAACCGCGATACCCCATCCATGCCGGCGCTGTCCCAGTCGGCGCCGTTGGTCCAGGGCCCCATGAACATCGTGAACATGCGCAGCGTGTCGGCCCCGTATCGCCGCACGTATTCGTCCGGACCGACGACGTTGCCGCGGGACTTCGACATCTTCTTGCTGTCGAAGACGATCATTCCCTGATTCCGCTGCTTCAGCGCGGGCTCGTCGAACCACAGCTCACCAAGGTCGCGCAGCGCCTTGCAGACGAAGCGCATGTACAAGAGGTGCAGGATCGCGTGCTCGATGCCGCCCGTGTACTGATCCACGGGCAGCCACTTGCGACCCCTCTCCTTGTCCATGAACGCGGTCTGGATCTTGGGGTCGAGGTATCGGTACATGTACCAGGACGAATCGACGAAGGTGTCCATCGTGTCCGTCTCGCGGCGCGCCGCGCCACCGCACTTTGGACAGGACGTCCTGACGAACGACTCGACCTTGGCCAGCGGGTTGCCCCCACCGACCGTGAACTCAGCGTTCCTTGGGAGGACAACGGGCAGCTGGTCATACGGCACGGGGACGGTCCCGCACCGCTCGCAGTACACGATGGGGATGGGCGTTCCCCAGTAGCGCTGCCGGGAGATCAGCCAGTCGCGCAGGCGGTAGGTGACGGCGGGCTTCCCTATCCCCCGTCGCCTGGCCTCCTCCGCGATGGCCTTCTTGCCCTCTTCGCTTCGCTTGCCGCTGAAGGCGCCGCTCCGGACCATGACGCCTTCGCCCACGTAGGGCTCCGCCATGTCCACGTGCTCGCTGCCGTCCGGTGAGATGACCTCGCGGATCTCGAGACCGTACTTCTTCGCGAAGGCGAAGTCCCGCTCATCGTGCGCCGGCACGGCCATGATCGCGCCGGTCCCATACGTCGCCAGCACGTAGTCGGCGATCCAGATCGGGATGCGCTCCCCGGTGAATGCGTTCTTGGCGTATGCCCCGGTGAATACGCCTGTCTTGTCCGCCCCCTCCGCGGTCCGCACGATCTCCTCGGTGCGGCGGGCCGCTTCGACGTAGCGCTCGACCTCGGCCTTCCGGTCCGGTGTCGTGACCGCGGCGACCAGGGCGTGCTCGGGCGCCAGGACCATGAACGTCGCGCCGTAGATCGTGTCGGGTCGCGTCGTGAAGAATCGGATCTCGGATCCCGGATGGCCTTCCACCGCGAACGCCATCTCGGCGCCCTCGGAGCGACCGATCCAGTTGGTCTGCATGACCCTGACGCGCTCCGGCCAGTCGATGTCCTCGAAGCTCAGCAGCTCGTCCGCGTATTTGGTGATGCGCCAGAACCACTGCTCCATGTCCCGCTTCTCGACCGGCGTCTCACACCGTTCGCAGCGGCCCGCGATCACCTGCTCGTTGGCCAGGACCGTCTGATCCTTGGGACACCAGTTGACTGGCGCGTTCGCCCGGTACGCCAACCCCTTCTCCAGGAACCGCAGGAAGATCCACTGGTTCCAGCGGTAGTACCCGGGGTCGCAGGTGACGACCTCGCGGCGCCAGTCGATCATCGCGCCCATCGTCCGGAACTGGGCGCGCATGTGCTCCATGTTCTCCTCGGTCCACTTGACCGGATGCTCCTGGTTGCGGATCGCCGCGTTCTCCGCGGGCAGGCCGAACGCGTCGAAGCCCATCGGGAACAGCACGTTGTGGCCCTGCATCCGCAGCATCCGCGCGGCGCAGTCGGCGGGCGCGAATGCATACCAGTGACCCACGTGCACGCTGCCCGATGGGTACGGGTACATCGTCAGGAAGTAGTAGTTGGGGCGGCCCGGTACTTCGTCGGGTGTCTCATAGAGGCCCGTGCGCGCCCACTCCTTCGCCCACTTCGCCTCCACGACGCCGGCCACGTACCTCTCGGTCTTCTCGGGTACCGCGTCCTTCACCGCCATCGCCGGACCGCCTCCTTTATTCGCTCAACGCGCAGGTCGCGCCGTGCGAGTTGAGCGCAAACAAAAGCCCCTCGTCCACATAGGGACGAAGGGCCGAACTCGTGGCCTTCCGCGGTACCACCCTGATTGAGACGCCCATCTGTATGGGCTTCGCCCATACACGCTGCGCTCGCCTCACCCGGAAGCTGCGGCTTCTGGTCTCGGCTTCGCTTGCGTGTGGACCTGGCGGGATTCGAACCCGCGACCCCCACACTGCCAGTGTGATGCGCTCCCACTGCGCCACAGGCCCAAAAAGCGTCTCCGCTCGAGCACGTTGGTAACGGACGTGACCCCGGCGTCCCCTAACTACGGCCGGCGGAGCCGGCTGGAGCACGCGGTCGGAACGACCGCGTGTCCCCGAGTTCAGGGACGCGGCTCCCGGGCGAGTTCCGCCGTCCTCGCGCACCGGCTCGCACCATCCGCCGGCTCTCTGTGCTCGAGGGAACGACGTACTGCTCCCGTTCGCAGCCGCTGTAACAAGAAGTATAGGGAGCGCGGCTCGCGGCGCGCGCCCGCTCGGCTTGAGGTACCCCCCGCAAGGCACGCGCTGTCGCGCGTGCCAGATGCGGTCCCACCCCTCACCGCTGTCGCGTGCGCGCATCCGCATTCGCCGCGTCATCCACGGCGCGCCTCCCTTGAGG
>JBOGTE010000150.1:0-5521 GCA_050692015.1 Candidatus Limnocylindria bacterium | reverse complement strand
GGCACGGGGCTCGCCGGAGGCTCGGTCGCGTGCGGCGGGGCCGTCGTGGTGTCCACCTCGCGGCTGCGGCGCATCCTGGCCATCGACGTGGACGGCCGGGCCGCGCTGGTCGAGCCCGGCGTGGTGAACCTGGATCTCCAGAGCGCGGCTCGGGCCCACGGCCTGTTCTTCGCGCCCGACCCTTCCAGCCAGCGCGTCTCGACCATCGGCGGGAACATCGGCAACAACGCGGGCGGGCCCCATGCGCTGAAGTACGGATCGGTGGTGCAGCACGTCCTCGGCGTCGAGATGGTGCTGGCGGACGGCACCATCGCCTCGTTCGGCGGCCGCGCGCCCGACCTGCCGGGCTACGACTGCGTACCGTTCATCGTCGGGAGCGAGGGGACGCTCGGGATCGTGACGAAGGCCTGGGTCCGGCTGCTCCCGGTCCCCGAGCACGTCCACACCTTCCTGGCGCTCTTCCCCGACATCGAGACCGGCGCGCTCGCGGCCAGCCGCGTCATCGCGGAGGGGATCGTCCCCGCGGCCATGGAGATGCTGGACCGCACCACGATGCGGGCGCTGAACGCCGCCTTCGACGCCCACCTGCCGGAGGACGCTGGCTCGCTCCTCCTGGTCGAGGTCGAGGGGCCGACCGAGGAGTGCACCGCGCAGGTCGCCCGTATCGAGGCGGCCTGCACCGCCGCGGGAGCGTTCGGGATGCGCACCGCCGCCACGGCCGACGAGCGCGAGCTCCTCTGGAAGGCGCGGAAGATGGGGTACGCGGCCCTCGCCAGGATCAAGCCCAACAACTACCTGCACGACGCCGTCGTCCCGCGCACGCGCATCCCCGAGGTGCTGCGCCGGGTGAACGCCGTGGCGGAGCGGTACGGCTACGTCACCGCGAACATGTTCCACATCGGCGACGGCAACCTCCACCCCATCCTCCTGTTCGATGCGCGCACCGAGCCCATCGACCGCGTGATGCGCGCGAGCGCGGAGATCCTCCGGATCGCGGTGGACGCCGGGGGGACGCTGTCGGGAGAGCACGGGATCGGCATCGAAAAGGACGAGTTCATGCGGTGGATCTTCGGCCCGGACGACCTCGAGGCGATGCGCCGGGCGCGCGAGGCCTTCGACCCCGAGATGCGCCTGAACCCCGGCAAGGTCCTGCCCGGCGGCGAGCGCTGCGCGGAGATCTCGACCACGCGCACCAAGCGCGCGCTCGCGGGCGAGATGTGGGTCTGACCGCCGCTCCCGAGGTCGCCGCCTTCGCCCTCGACGGCGTCACGCCGCGGCGCCACGTGGCCGCCCGCTCGGTGGAGGACGTGGTGGCCGCGATCCTCGAGGCGAACGCCTCCCGCGAGGCGGTCGTGCTCTGGAGCGGAGGCACGCGCATCACGGTCGGCGACCCTCCGGAGCGTTACGACACCGCCCTCGACCTCCGCGGGCTGCGGGGCGTGATCGCCCACGAGCCGGCGGACCTCACCGTCACGGTGCTCGCGGGCACGACCATGTCCGAGCTGGCCGCGACGCTCGCCCCCCACGGCCAGCGCTGGCCGGTGGAGGTGGCGGACCCCGACCGCGCCACCGTGGGCGGGACGATCGCCAGCGCCGCCGGCGGACCTTCGCGCCACCGGTACTTCCACGTGCGCGACCGGACGATCGGCTGTCGCGCGGTCCTCGGTGACGGGACCCTCACGCGGGCCGGCGGCCGGGTGGTGAAGAACGTCACTGGCTACGACCTCACGCGCCTCTACAGCGGGTCATATGGAACGCTGGCCGCCCTGGTCGAGGTCACGCTGAAGCTCGAGCCGGTCCCGGAGCGCACGCTGACGCTGCGCGCCGACCTGCCCGATCCCTCGATGGGCTACCGGGCCACGCGCGAGCTGATGCGCGCGCGGCTCCCCCTCGACTCGGTCGCCATGCTCATGGGCGACGTGGGAGCGGACCTCTGCCCCACCTGGACGTCCCTGTACGTCCGCCTCGCCGGCACGGAGGAGTCCGTGGAGCGTCTTCGTGGCGCGGTCCGGAAGCATGCCCCGCTGGTCGAGGCGCCAGGCGACGTGTGGACCCGGATCGCGTCGCTGCCGTCCGCCTCGCTCGTGTCACTGCGCGCGAGCTGGCCGCCGGGCGAGCCCATCGAGATCTACCCCGAGCGCGCGGTCTGGTATCCGGGCGTGGACCTCATGTACATCCTCGACCGCGAGGTCGCCGCCGACCACCTGCGAGGCGTCCGCGCCGGCCTGGAGGCGCGCGCCGGCGCGCTCGTGGTCGAGCGGGCGCCGCCCGAGCTGCGACGCGCGGTCGGCACCTGGGGAGCGCCCCGCCTGCCGCTCGAGATCGCGCGCCGTCTGCGATCCGCGTTCGACCCGAACGGCGTGCTCGCTCCCGGCCGAGTGCCCTGATACTGAGACCGAGCGACGAGCGGCTTGGCCGCGAGGAAGCGAGACCACAAGTGATCGAGCGGAGCGAGGCGGCGAGGCACGCCGAGGCGGAAGCGAGGCGGGTCGAGCGCGAAAAGCAGGGCGCGATCCACCTTTCCTCCGACGACCTTCAGCAGTGCATCCGCTGCGGGATGTGCCTCGAAGCATGCCCCACGTACCGCCTGACGGGGCTCGAGACGGAGTCGCCGCGCGGGCGCATCCACCTCATGGACGCGCTCGCCCGCGGGCGCATCGAGCCGACGGAGCGGGTCACGCTGCACCTCGACCGCTGCCTCGGCTGCGGCGCCTGCGAGGAGGTGTGTCCCTCCGGCGTGAAGTACGACTCGCTGCTCGAGCTGACCCGGGCGGGCCTCGACCGCCGGGACCGCGAGGAGGGCCGCGGGCACCGCCTGCGGGACCTGGTCCTTCGCGGCGTGCTGGCCCGCCCGCGCCTGCTGGACCTCGTCGCGCGTCTGGGCTCCCTGTACGAGCGGACGGGTCTGCGCGCCCTCCTCCACTGGAGCGGCGCGCTGCGCCTCTTGCCGTCGCGCCTCCGCCGCCTCGAGTCGCTCTACCCCCCGCTGGGACGGCCCAGGTACCGCGCGCCGCGAGCGCCGGCGGGACCGGTGGCCCGTGTCGCACTGCTCCTCGGCTGCGTCATGCGCGTCGCCTACGGGGACGTCCACACCGCCGCGGGGCGGGTGCTCTCCCGGCTCGGCGTGGAGGTGGTCGAGGTCCCCGGGCAGGCGTGCTGCGGAGCGCTCCACGCCCACGCCGGCGACCGCGAGGGCGCGCGGGACCTCGCGCGTCGCGCGGTGGCGGGGTTCGAGCAGGTGGATCTGGACGCGGTCGTCGTGGACAGCGCGGGCTGCGGAGCGCACATGAAGCACTACGCGGCGCTCCTGGCCGACGACCCCGAGTGGGGCGCGCGGGCCGCGCGCCTGGCGGAGAAGGTGCGCGACGTCACCGAGTACCTCGCGTCGCTCGAGCTGCCCGCCTCGCTGGGCCGCCTCGCCATGCGCGCCACCTACCAGGACGCCTGCCATCTGGCGCACGCGCAGGGCATCCGCACGGAGCCGCGCTCGCTGCTCCGGCGGATCGAGGGCCTCGAGCTGGTGGAGATGGTGGGCTCCGACGTCTGCTGCGGAAGCGCCGGGACCTACAACCTCACGCAGCCGGTGTACGCGGACCGCCTCCAGGCCGCGAAGGTCGCCGCGGCGCTCGCGACGCGCCCCGACGCCGTGATCAGCGCCAACCCGGGCTGCATGCTGCAGATCTCCTCGGGGCTGCGTTCGCGCGGCAGCCGCGTCCCGGTGCTGCACGTGGTCGAGGTCCTCGACCGCGCGATGTCGGCTTGACGACCCTGGCCCGCCTCGCGGCGGTCGCGTTCGCCGCGCTGGCCATGCTCGCGCTCCTGCTCGGCCTCGCGGCCGCGGGCCTTGGGCGGCCGGACCGGACCGCCGCCTACGTCGCGGCCGCCGTCGTGTGCGCGGTGATCGTCGGCATCCTCATGCGCCGCGACGTGCGGCGCCGCCGAGCGGCCGAGGCGCTCCTGCCGCCGGAGCGGCGGCCGCGGCGCCGCGTTCCCCGGTCGCCCATCGCCTTCCCGCTGCGCGAGACGCTGATCGGCTTCGCGCTCTGGTACGCCGTGGCGGTAGCGGTGGACCGCGCGGTGACGGGCACGACGACCGTGTTCACCCTCGTTGCGGTGGCGCCGTTCGCGGCCTTCATGCTCACCGCGCTGACGGTCGCGGGACGCCACATGGCCTTCCGCATCACCGCCGAGGAGGCGTCCGAGAGCGACCGGCCCGACTAAGCGGCGCCGGCGACGGGCGGCCGCCGCAGGTGGTGGCCGGTCTCGCGCTGATAGGCCTCGACGAGCGCCAGCAGCAGCGGCTCCGAGAAGGCCGGACCGACCAGCTGGAGCCCCACCGGCAGCCCGTTCGTCCCGAGGCCGCAGGGGAAGAAGACCGCTGGCAGTCCCGCGAGGTTCCCCGCCGGGATGAGGCCGGCATTGCCGGGCCGGCGATCGGGCGCCTCGGCGTTAGGTGTCGAGGGCGCGGGTGCGTCGAGGGGTTGGTCGATGGGCGTCGCCGTCACGTTCCTGCCCGCGGACAGGATCACGTCACAGCCCTGGTAGAGCTCGCGCATGCGTGCCGCGAGCACGGAGCGGAGGCGCATCGCACGGAGGTAGTCGCGGGCCTTGATCTCGAGGGCCGCGCGCAGGCCGGCCTTCTGCTTCTCGTCCGGCATCAGGTCGAAGCGCGCGCTCTCCTCCTCCATGAGCTCCGCGAAGACCGTCGCGCCCTCCGCCGCGTAGACGGTGACGACCATCGGCCCGTAGGGGATGTCCTCCGGCAGGCGCCCCTCCACGAAGCGCGGGAAGAGCCGGCGCACCTCGTCCACGCCGCGGAGCAGCGCCTCGCGGGCCTCCGGGCCGGCGGCGTGCTCGATCTCCTCGCCGGCATAGCCGATGCGCACCTCGCGCAGCGCTTCCGCCGCCGCGTCGGCGGCGAGGCGCCGGAAGCGCTTCCCCGCCGTGGTCGGGTCCTTCGGGTCGGGACCCGCGATGGCCTCGAGCACGATGCCGCAGTCGGCCGCGCTGCGCGCCAGCGGCCCGATCTTGTCGAGCGTCCACGACAGCGCCATCGCGCCGTGGCGGCTCACCGCGCCGTACGTCGGGCGAAGGCCCGTCACGCCGCAGTACGCGGCCGGTGTGCCGATGGACCCCGACGTCTCGGAGCCGAGCGCGAACGGCACGAGTCCGGCCGCGACCGCCGCGCCGCTGCCGCTCGACGACCCGCCGGACCAGCGCCCGGTGTCCCAGGGGTTGCGGCCGGGACCCTGGAGCGACGCGCTGGGGTAGCGGTACCCGCCCCCGCCCGCCAGCTCGACCATCGCCAGCTTCGCGGCGAGGACCGCGCCGGCCCGGTGGAGCTTGGAGACGGCGGTGGCGTCGTAGCGCAGGACCCGGTCGCGGTACGTGGCGGCACCCCAGGTCGTCGTGGCCCCGCGCGCCGCCAGGAGGTCCTTCACGCCGTAGGGGACGCCGAGAAGGGCGGAGCGCGCCTCGCCCCGCGCGAGCGCGCGGTCGGCGGTGGCGGCTTCGCGCAGCG
>JBOGTE010000149.1:0-5578 GCA_050692015.1 Candidatus Limnocylindria bacterium | reverse complement strand
CGGCCTCCCCGTTCCTCTGGGAGACGGCGGACCAGCCGGCGGCGCGCTGGCACGGTGCGGGCGAGGGCCCGGCGCACTACTTGGCGGACACGCCCGACGGCGCCTGGGCGGAGTTCCTGCGCCACGAGCACATCACCGATCCGGAGGACCTCGCGGGGATCAGCGAGACGGTCTGGGCGATCGAGGTCCCGGACGACCTCCGGCTCGCGAGCCCGGCCCTGGCAAGCGCGACGGTCACGGGCGACCAGCGGACGTACCCCGACTGCCGGGCTGAGGGCCGCCGCATTCGCGCCGCTGGGGCCGACGGGCTGCGGACGGTCTCGGCGGCCCTACTTCCCGCGGGTGCGACCGGCTGGCGTGTCGATGGCGGGCTCCGAGCGGGGACGCCCCGAGACGGTCAGGTGGTCGTGCTCTACCGGCGCGGCCACGAGCTCGCCGGGTGGCGCGCCTGCGCCGAAGGACGGCCAGGGACCCATCTGCTGAACAGGGTCCGCTATCTGCGCTAGGCGCCTGACCGAGGCCGGTCCTACGGCAACGGGCTCGTACTCGCGTCGGGCCTCGGAGGATCTACCGCGCTCTCGCCATGTCGAGCGCCCAGATAGCTCGATCGAGCGCCGCATCGAGCCCCTGATGCTCCCGATGCTCATCCACTACCGGGCGGGCTCGTACTCCTTGCGGACGGCGGCCCGCGCTATGCGGCGGCCTTGGAGGGGAGGAGGCCGATGAGGTCCTTGCCCTCGGCCAGGACCATGCGCTGGGAACCGTCCTCACTGACTGCATCGAGCGAGAGACCGACGAGGACCTCCTCACCGTCAGCACGCACGAGGCTCCGCAATGCGCTTACAACGTCCTCCAAGCGTTCGAACTGGAGAAGGTTGCCGCTCTTGCTATCCCATATCTCGAATTCAGTCCGCACCTTTCGACTCTCCACGGCTCAATGGTACGTCGCGAACTTCAACGACCCACTCCCTTATCCGGGTCGGTCCGATGCTCTTCGGGATGCCCCAATGACCGCGCTTGCCTGCGGTGAGCCGGATGTCGTCGGGGACCTCGAGGCATGCCGGGCGACTGCGGACGGCGCGGCGTGGTTCCTAAGAGAGGTAAGCGCGGAAGCGTGCGAGCACCTCCGCCATGTCGTCATCGCGCAGTCGAGCGATCGGCCCGCGCGGGTGTCCGTCCGGGGCACTGCGCTGAGCGAGGGCGAGCAGTTCCCGTGTCAGTCGGTACGTCCAGCGGAAGTCCACGGTGCACGCGGAGATCTCTCGGAAGCGATGGCTCGCCGGTAGCCAGTGGAGGTGCGGGACCTCACTCCGCGAGATTGCCGCAGCCTGCTCGGGCGGATAGTCGGCCGGAGCCCACAGCGAGGTCGGGATGACCAGGGCTTGCCCGGTCACGGTGATCTCCCGCGCGGTCGAGATGACGATGAACGGCCGGAGCTTGGCCGGTACCGCGATCGGCGTGTGCTCACGCGGCCGGAACAGATGCTGGGTCTGCTTGGGCCACTTGCGGTAGCTCACGACGTCACCCGCGCGGGCGAGCAGGACCATGAACGCGGCCGGTGGCTCGGGAATGGGGTACGCGGAGTAGTAAGTGCCCCGGACGGGATCGTCCGGGGCTTCGACGTACGGCTCGCGTACCGCAGCAGCTATCGCTACCCTCCGGTGACCGCCCGCACCAGGTCATCCGTGCCGAAGTCGGCGTGCCCGTGCGGCAGAACGAACCTTGGTCGGTGCAGCAGCTCGTACCGCTGTGATGCGGCGGCCACGACCGGGTTCTGGTAACCCTGAGCGGGTGCCGTCCTCGGGACGGTCCGCTCGTCCTTCTGCTGTGCCATCGCCGGCACCTCCTGCTTCCTTGCTTCCACCGTACGAACGACGACCGCGGTCGCCTGCTCGACCGTCACGCCACGCGCCTCGAGTACGCGTACCGCGCCCCGCGGCTCAACGCGTAGCTCGCGTCCGATCTTCCGCGTCTGCACCCGGAGCCGGCGGACCTCTCGTCCCAGGGTGTCGAGCCCCCGAGCCCGTCCGTAGATGGACGAGGCGAGGTCGGAAAGGCTCGGCCAGGTGATCGGCGCGGCCTTGGCGAGGAGATCCATGAGCGTCTTGGTCGTCGGCATCGCTCTCAACTATAGCGCCGGATGCAAGCGATGCAAGTGATGGGCCGGATTGCGAGAGATCGGAAAACGAACAAGCGTCGCGGCAAGGTAGTGACGTAACATCTTGCGTAACACGGCGGAGGTGATCAGTGACCACCGAACGAGCAGGTCGGAAGGCGGAAGAGCCCGCGAAGGCTCATCCGATCAGTGAGCTGCAGCGGGACGCGCCGGAGATCGTCCGCGAGGCCAGCCAGCGGGGCGAGGTGGAGATCACGCGATACGGCGCAACGGTGGCTTACGTGGTCTCGCCGCAGGAGCGCCGGCGGGCGCAGTGGCTCGAGCGCGTGGTGACACGTGCGGTGGTGGCCGAGCAGTACAGGCGCGCGTGGGAGGATCTCGAAGCGGGCAACGTGGTCGAGTGGGAAGAGGTGGAGGCCGAGCTGCGCGAGCGCTTCGGACCATGACCGGCCAGGTGCACCCATTCGAGATGTCCAAGCGTGCGAAGGCGGAGTACGTCGAAGCGATCGCCTACATCGCCGCTGAGAGCCCGCAGAACGTTAGTGCCGTGCGCCGAGCGATCCAGCGAAAGATCGCGCAGCTCAGGCGCTTCCCCGAGTCAGCGCCCGTCGATCCGGACGCTCCTGCGCCACCGGAGGGCATGTCGCGCGTCGCGCACGCCTCAGGCTTCGCCATCCGCTACGCCTATCCGGTACAGAGGGGCGGTCGCGCCGTCGTGTACGTCGTCGCGATCCAGCGCGCCGAGCGCCTCCGGCCGGAGGGCATCGACTACGGGCTCCGCTTCCTTCAGGAGCTCGCCAGGACGTACGAGCGCGATCTCAAGAAGGTCGTCGAAGGACGGGTACGTGAGCTGGAGGCCGCGCGCGACTGGCAGGTCGAGCAGGCCTGGGCTGACGTCCAGGCGATCGCCGACGGGGATCGCGCCTTCTCGAGCTGGGATGAGATCGAACAGGCCGCGCAGCGCGCACGACTGCGTATCCGCGAACGAGAGGCCGCGCAAACGGGCTGACCTAGCGGGCGGGCTCGTACTCCTTGACACCGTATCCCGTATCACTCAGGATGCGGGATATGAAGGCTCTGGTGGGGCCGGTCGGGCAGGAGCTCCGGCCGAAGCCCTTCTACACGCCGACCGACCTTGCTCACATCTTCGACGTGGACCCGTCCACGATCATGGACTGGATCCACCGTGGATCCCTGTACGCGATCAAGCTCGGGCCGAAGACGTATCGCATCCCGCTTGCGGTCGTGCTGAGCCGCATCGATCCTGAGAGGACCCGGCCAACGCGGGTCCAGATCGACGCGGCGGACGAGCTACGCGCGGACGAGAGGAAGCTGGCCCGCCGAGCAGCCCCGACCCGTTGACCGAGGGCCAGCGCCTTGGCCGTCACGAGTACCACCAGCGCCTCGAGGAGCTTGCATCCGCCTTCAGTGGCCTGCACGGCAGGGTGGAGTACGGATCGCGCGAGAGCGAGACCGGCGCGACGGTCAAGCTCCTCATCACCGTCCATCTGCCGGGCTGGTGGCTGGCCGATCAAGCCACGATGGTCTTCGTCGAGAGGCATCGTCGGCGTGGCTCGTTCTGGGAGCGCTACGCGTATCTCTACGACCTTCACCGCGAGCCGAGGCCCGGCGGACGCTTCGCATACCACTGGCACGACGACGTGTTCCACGTCCACTGCGTCGATCCCGCTGGTCCGCAGCCGGACCACCACTTCGCCGGCTCCCCAGTGCCGGACATCTTCTGGGCTGCCGACCAGCTCCACCAAATCTTGGACCGGGGTGTGGACTGCGTCGGCTTGGTGCCGCTGCGGGACTGGGTCGAGGACACGGACCCGCAGCGCTAACGCTCAAGCGCTCTTGAAGATCTCATTAGCGATCCGGAGCGCGGCTCTGGTGAACGGGCGGTCGGAGATGCCGGCCTCGCGTAGCCGGCGTGCTAGTTCCGCGTCACTGCACCTTCCGCAGGCCTTCAGCACCTGGCGCGCTCGATCGAGCGCCGGCGTCCAGATGCGTGGGTGCCGCTCGAGCTTCACGTAGAGCCTCTGCTGGATCTGGCGTGCGCGCTCAGTGGTCACGCCGATGCGGTCCCCGGCCTCGCGCAGCGTCCCCGCCAGCGCACCGTCCCAGCCGAAGCGGCGCTGGAGGACGACCGCGTGGCGGGCCGGCACCATCGCCAGCAGCAGGTCGTCCAGCTCAGCGGGCAGGCTCGCAGACCGGGCGCGCTCCAGCGCGGCCAGGAGCGAGCGCAGCTGCTCCGTCTTGGCCCGCGCGGCTTCGCCCGTCCAGGCCAGGCGGGTGAGCTCAGTGGCGACCTCGGCCGCGTTCGTCGCGGGTACGTGGATCTCGTTGATCAAACGACCGAAGCGTGGATCGCCGCTCGACACCTCGCGTGTCCAGCGTCGCCGCGTGAGCGCCGCCGCGGCCCGGCGGAGATCTGGATCCTTCGTCCGTGCACTCGCGACTACGCCGTGCCCGGCCCGGAACGGTTGCGCATGGAGCAGGAAGGACAGAAGCGACCGCGCCCCAACGGCGCGAAACCGTGCCAGTTTGTCCACGCGCACGGGTAGCACGATGTCGCCACGAACGTAGCCGTTGCGCCGAAGCGCATTCTCGATGCTGGGCGGCAGACCCAGCGCCGCCAGGGGAACGGGCCGGTCGATCGTCATGCGATCCGAGCGGATGACCTGGTGCAGGCGCATGGAGAGTCGCTTGACCACGTGCTCCGCGAGCCGTTCGACGGCCTCGGGGGGCTGACGCCAGACCGACTCGTCAAGGTCCCTCCACCGAAGGTCCGGATCTAGTCCCTTGTACGCGGCTCCCCAAGGGTCGAAGAGCTCGTCGCCGAAGACTTCGTCGAGCGGCGGAGGTACGAGCGGGCGTCCGACCTGCGGGTACGCCAGACGCTGCCGCGTCACCTAACGGTTCTACCTCGATCCACGGCGCCGGAAGGCTCTCCACGTCGATCCCTCGAGGACCGGATCCGCAGGCTCTGCGCGGAAGCAAGCCCTGGCCGAATGAACCCGTTGCGCATGCTGCGAGCTCGGCTACGATACGGAGCATGAGCATTCTCCAATTTGAGTCCGTTTCCGCTCCGTTCGACCAGGCGGCGCTCGGCTCTGCCGCCCTGCGCACGCTCGGTCGCGCCGAGGCCATGGGCCTGCTGCGGGGCGAGGCGCCCCTGCGCCGGCTGGACCCCGGCGCGCTCGACCGCGTCCTGCGGCGGGTGATCCGCCTCTCCGGGGTGGGACGCGACGCGGCGGTAGAGATCTCGCGGCCGCATGCGTCGGCCGAGCAGTTCGAGCGCGCGCTCCGTCGGGTCTACGACGAGCTCGAGCACTCACCGGTGCCCCAGACCGAGTGGCAGGCGCTCCTGGACCGGCTCGGGCAGGACCTGGTGACGAAGCTCGTGGGCGTCTCGGGGGCGAGCGTGCGCCGCTACGCGGCCGGCGCGCGGCCGACACC
>JBOGTE010000148.1:0-5591 GCA_050692015.1 Candidatus Limnocylindria bacterium | reverse complement strand
GAGCGGTCGAGCAGCAGCGGCCGCTGGAACGCCACCGCGATCCGGCGGCGGAACGCGGTCCCGTCGCTGATCGGGCTGCCGCGGTGGAGCAGCGCGCCGCGGACCGGCAGCAGCGTCGCCAGGCCCAGTACGAGCGAGGTCTTCCCGGCCCCGTTCGGCCCCAGGATCGCCAGCGTCTCGCCCTCGGCGATCTCGAGCCGCTCCGCGGACACGACGGCGCGGCCGCCCCGCCGGACCTCGAGCCCCCGCGCCTCGAGCACGGCCGTCAAAGCGGCCGCCGGCGCTGCTGCGCCCACGTGGTGGCCGCGTTCACCGCGAAGATGAGCGCGAGGAGCACGAAGGAGTACGCGAAGCCGAGGTCGAAGCGGCCGGTACCGGTCACCTCGAGCGCGATCGCCGTCGTGAGGATCCGCGTGTCGCCCTTGATGTTGCAGCCGGTCATCACCGACGCGCCCAGCTCGCTGATGACCGCGCCGAACCCGGCCATGGCCGCGGTGAGGATGGGCAGCTTCGCCTCGCGCACCAGGATCCAGGCGGCCTGCGCCGGCGTGGCCCCCAGCGCAGTCACCTGGACCCGGAGCATCGGATCCAGGGACTGCACGGCTATCGCGGTCAGCCCCACCACGGTGGGGAAGGCGAGCAGGAACTGCGCGGCCACCATCGCCTCGCGCGTGCAGTACGCGTCGAGCATGCCGAGGGGACCGCTGCGCCAGATGAACACGACGACGAAGAGGCCCACGACCACCGGCGGCAAGCCCATCCCGGTGTTGGCGATCGAGAGCGCGAGCGTCCGGCCGGGGAAGCGCGCGAGCGCGATGAGGGCGCCCAGGGGGATGCCGGCGACGATGCTGAGGGCGGTCGCCGCGCCGGTCACGGCCAGCGACGTCGAGGCGGCGTCCACCAGGTCCGGGTCCAGGGTGACGAGCCGCTCCAGCGCGCCGCGCAGCCCCTCCAGGATCAGCTCCATCTAGCGGACGTCCTCCTCCCGCTTCCCCGCGTCGGCGAAGAAGAGCGGCTCGCCGTACTCATCCACACCGAAGGACGCGATGAGGCGCTGGGCCTCGGCTGACACCAGGTAGTCGGCGAAGGCGTTCGCGCCCTCGCCGTACACGCGAGGGGACTTCGAGGGATCGACCGTGATGACGTGGTAGATGTTGATCAGCGGCGGGTCCTTCTCGACCAGGATCCTTAGGTCCAGCGCCGTCCTGCGGGCCAGGTACGTGCCGCGGTCCGTCAGCGTGTAGGCGCGCTTCTCCGAGGCGATCGTGAGCGTCTGGCCCATGCCGACCCCGGCCTCGACGTACCAGTCCCCCGCGGGCGCGATCCCGCTGTCCCGCCACAGCAGGGTCTCGAGCAGGTGCGTCCCGGAGCGGTCGCCGCGCGAGATGAAGGCGGCGCCGGTGCCGGCTATCCGCCTGAGCGCCTCCAGCGTCGCGAGGCCGCTTATCTCGGCCGGATCCGACGGCGGGCCCACGATGACGAAGTCGTTGTGCATCACGAGCTCGCGCCGCGCCCCATGGCCGCTGGCCATGAACTCGCGCTCCAGGGTCGGCGCGTGCACCACCAGGACGTCCGCGTCGCCGCTCGCGCCGATCGCCAGCGCCGCGCCCGTGCCGACGGCGGTGTGACGGAGGCGGTGGCCGGTCCGCTCCTCGAAGTCCTCGCGCAGGACGTCGAGGAGGCCCGAGTCCTGGAAGCTGGTGGTCGTCGCGAGCAGGATCACGCGGTCGTGCGCCCCGCCCGCTCCGCAGGCCGTCGCGACGAGCAGCGCGAGCAACATCGCGGCGGGGCCCCTTCCCGACCCGTGCATCGCGGTGAGTGTCACATGTGCTGGGAGTACAACGGCTATCGTCCGGCCAGGTGATGGACGCGGGCTGGACCGCGCGGTGACGGACGAGACGGGCTACGGCGAGATCCGCAGCGCCGTCCGCGGGATCTGCGCCGGCTTCGGCGACACGTACTGGCGCGAGCAGGACGCCCGGGGCCGCTATCCCTCGGAGTTCGTCGAGGCGCTGACGAGCGCCGGCTGGCTCGCGGCGCTCATCCCGGAGCGCTACGGCGGCTCGGGGCTGGGCGTGGCCGAGGCCAGCGTGGTCCTGGAGGAGATCCAGCGGCAGGGGGGCAGCGCCGCCGCCTGCCACGCGCAGATGTACGTCATGGGCACGCTCCTGCGGCACGGCTCCGAAGAGCAGAAGCAGCGCTACCTGCCGGCCATCGCCGCCGGGAAGCTGCGGCTCCAGGCCTTCGGGGTCACCGAGCCGAACGCCGGGTCGGAGACGACGCGCATCAGCACCTCCGCCGAGCGCCGCGGCGACCGCTACGTCGTCAACGGGCAGAAGATCTGGACCAGCCGCTACGAGCAGAGCGACCTGATGCTGCTGCTGGCCCGCACCACTCCTTACGACGACCTGGAGGACAAGACCAGGGGCCTCTCCGTCTTCCTTGTTGACCTGCGCGAGGTGGGGGAGCACATCGAGGCGCGCCGGATAGACGTCATGGTGGACCACCAGACCTACGAGCTCTTCATCCGGGACCTGGAGGTCCCGGTCGAGGACCGGATCGGCGAAGAGGGCCAGGGCTTCCGCTACATCATCGACGGCTGGAACGCCGAGCGGATCCTCATCGCCGCGGAGTGCATCGGCGACGCGCGCTGGTTCACGGAGCGCGCAGCCGCTTACGCCAAGCAGCGCGTCGTGTTCGGCCGCCCCATCGGCCAGAACCAGGGCGTGCAGCTCCCTATCGCCAAGGCGCATGCGAACGCCGAGGCGGCGGACCTGATGCGCTGGAAGGCCGCGCGCCTCTTCGACGCCGGCGAGCCGTGCGGGCCCGAGGCCAACATGGCCAAGTACCTCGCGAGCGAGGCCTCCTGGGAGGCCGCCAACGTCTGCCTGGACACCCACGGCGGCTTCGGCTTCGCCCGCGAGTACGACGTCGAGCGGAAGTTCCGGGCCACCCGCCTCTACAAGGTCGCGCCGATCAACAACAATCTGGTGCTGGCGTACGTCGCGCAGCACGTGTTGGGGCTGCCGAAGTCGTACTAGTGCCGCGGAACAGTGCTCTTTGCGGACCCGTCCCGCTGTCGAGAAAGCCGTGAAGGCAGAAAAAAAGGCCGGTACCGCAGGATCGCGCGGCCGATGATCGCGCGCCGTTCCACCACGAGCCCTTCGTGGCCCTCGGCATCGCTCTCGAGGATCACGTCGTCGCCGTCGATCGCCGCGACCCGCTTGACCAGGAGCCGGTCGCGGTCACGGGGGTCGCGCGCGACGACGACGCTCCCGACCTGCGGCGGGATGCGGAGGAACAGCAGCTCGTCGCCGTGATGGAGCGCCGGCTCCATGCTGTGTCCCGCCACCCGCACCCGCCCCAGCACTAGGCGGCCTTCGTCGCCGGCTTGCCGACGCGGCTCTTCTCCACTCCGCCGGTCCCCTTCCAGATCTCGTCGATGCGGTCGATCATCTCCAGCAGCTTCGCGGCGTCCGCGAGCTCGACCGACGCCTTGACGGCCGAGGTCTGCTTGGCGGCCTTCCAGAAGAGCTCGTGCAGCTCCGGGAACTTCTCGGTGTGCTCCGGCTTGAAGTAGTCGTGCCACAGGGTGTCGAGGTGGTGCTTCACCAGCTCGGCGCGCTCCTCCTTTATATGGACGGCGCGCTGCCGGAAGACCTCGTCCTTCGACCCGTGGTACTTCTCGACGATCTTGTAGCAGGACTCGGCCTCGATCCGCGCCTGCGCCGGGTCGTAGACCCCGCAGGGCAGGTCGCAGTGCGCGTAGGCCGTTCGCGGGCGTGGCAGGATCCGCATGTCTCGCCCCTTTCTTTAGGCCTTGACGGCTTTCTGTACGGCGGTACTCGAGCGATCCGAGCTGATCGCTTCTCTGCAGTCCAGCAGGGCATATGCCTAGAGTGGCCGCGTGAGCCGCCCTCTCGATGGCATCCGCGTGGTGGCGCTCGAACAGGCGGTCGCGGGGCCGCTCTGCACCCGCCACCTGGCCGACCTGGGCGCGGACGTGGTCAAGATCGAGCGCCCCGAGGGCGACTTCGCGCGCCGCTACGACTCGGTGGTCCTGGGGCAGTCCGCGTACTTCGTCTGGCTCAACCGCGGCAAGCGGAGCCTCACGCTCGACCTGACGCAGGCCGCCGACCGCGCGGCGCTCGAGCGGCTCCTCGAGAGGGCCGACGTCCTGGTCCACAACCTCGGTCCGGGGTCGCTGGAGCGGCTCGGGCTCGGGTGGGAGGCGCTGCACGCGCGCTGGCCGCGCCTCGTCAGCGTCGGCATCTCCGGCTACGGGCCGGACGGCCCCTACCGGGACCGCAAGGCCTACGACCTCCTGCTGCAGGCCGAGAGCGGCGTCATGTCGGTGACCGGCACGCCGGAGCAGCCGGCCAAGGTGGGGATCTCCATCGGCGACATAGGCGCCGGCATGTACGCGCTCGCCTCGACCCTCGCGGCCCTGCGGCAGCGCGACGCCGACGGGCAGGGCCGCCGCGTGGAGGTCTCGATCCTCGACTGTCTAGCCGAGTGGATGATGGCGCCCGCGTACCACCAGATGTACGCGGGAGCGGCGCCGCCGCGCGCGGGCATGCGCCACAACATGATCGTCCCGTACGGACCCTACCGTTGCGCCGACGGGCAGGTCACGCTCGCCATCCAGAACGAAGGGCAGTGGGCGCGCTTCTGCGAGATCGTCCTAGGGCGGCCCGAGCTCGCCGCGGACGACCGCTTTGCGACGAACGAGCGGCGCGTCCGCGACCGCGCCGAGCTCGAGGCGGTCGTCGAGGAGGTCCTGGCGGGCCAGACCACGGCCGAGGTGGAGCGCGCTCTTGCCGCGGCCGACGTCCCGTTCGGCTCCTTCAACACGGTCGCGGACCTGGTGGCGCACCCGCAGCTCGCGGCGCGCGGCCGCTGGGTCGAGGTCGAGACCCCCGGCGGTCCCGTGCGCGCGCTCGTGCCGCCCTTCGGCATCGACGACCTCGCGATGGGCGCGGTCCCCGGTCTGGGCGAGCACTCCGCTGCGGTGCGCGGCGAGCTCGAGCGTTGAGCGAGGCCGTCGAGCGCCTCCGGGCCGCGCCGCCGCGCAGCTGGCTGTTCGTGCCCGCGCTCAGGGCCCGCGAGTGGATCCCCAAGGCGGCTGCCGCGGGCGCCGACGCCGTGATCGTGGACCTGGAGGACGCGACCGCGCCCTCGGAGAAGGAGCGCGCCCGCGAGCTCGTGCGGACGCTCCAGCTGAGCGGCGGGCCGGACGCCTCTTCGGGCGCGAACGTGGACGTCCAGAGGCCGGTGATCTTCGTGCGCGTCAACGCCGACCCGGAGACGCTCGAGGTCGAGCTTGCCGCCGCGGCTCAGAGCGGTGCGGCAGGCATCGTCATCCCCAAGGTGGACGCGCCGGGCATGGTGGTGGGCGCCGCCTGGCACGGGCTGGCGCTCGTCGCGATGATCGAGAGCGCGCGCGGCCTGCTGCACTCGGCCGCGATCGCCGCGGCGCACGAGCAGGTCGCGGCCATCGCCTTCGGCAGCTTCGACTTCGCCGCCGACGTCGGGGCGGTCATCTCCGCCGACGGCGCCGAGTTCGCCCACGCGCGCGCGCAGGTCGTGGT
>JBOGTE010000147.1:0-5616 GCA_050692015.1 Candidatus Limnocylindria bacterium | reverse complement strand
CTCGCGACAGCGGCGCTTCTCGCGGCGGAGCTCGCCGGAGCGCGGCGCCGCGCGCGGAGCCTCTTCGGCCGCTACGGCCGCCGGCGGAGCCTCGCCTCCTGACGCGGGACCGCTATCACGAGCGGGATGTGCGTTTTAGGGAGGCGCGCGACGATGAGCTTCTGGATCTGCGTGGTGGCCTCCTAGAGACGCCGTGGTGGTCAGCCTCGCGACGGGTAGAGGGAGTGGTGCGTGTGCGTGGCGCGCCAGCGGCCGTCGGCGCCGCGGCGCAGGCCCACGGTCACGCGGCCCGGCCGCTCATACGTCGTCCCGTCCGTTCGCCGGCCGGTGGAGTCCCAGGGGCAGGCCAGCCAGGCGACGTCACCCGCGACATCGTAGGAGAGCTCCTCCGTCCGGTAAGTGATGTCGCTGGTGTTCGGCCAGATGTTGGCCCACTGCTCCCTGGCCAGCCGGTCGAGGCCCCGGATCACGGCCTCGTAGGTCCCGAACGCCGACACCTCCGGGTCGAAGAGTGGCTTGGCCCGCTCGTAGTCGATCGCGCGGACGCAGCTCTGGAACTCTCGTAGCCACGAGACGAGCGCCTCGCCGTCCTTCGAGCCTGCGCCTCTGGTCATGTCAGCTCCCTCTCGTCACGCCGGTCTCGTTGCGAGGAGCATTGATGGATCGGCGGCCGTGGCCGCGAGACGCTGGGGCAGGTCCAGGGTAGGACCAAAGCAGCACGTTCCCATCCGACCGAGGCCCGGTCAAGGGCGGGAGCGTGCATCTGTGCACTCGGCCCAGTCCGGTCAGAGTGAACGGAGCGCGCTTAACCTCGACAATGTCTGCAGCGAGCGATCGGAGCGGAGCGCGCAGGAGGCGTCCATGAGCGCGAGCAGCGGTGTGGCCGAGAGCGTCATCCTCGGGGCGGCACGGACGCCCATCGGCGCGTACCTGGGATCTCTCGCCCCGCTCCAGGCCCCCGACCTGGGCGCGGTCGCGATCCGCTGTGCCCTCGAGCGCAGCGGCGTGCGCCCCGAGGACATCGACGAGGTCTTCATGGGCAACGTCGTCCAGGCCGGCGTCGGCCAGGCGCCGGCGCGGCAGGCCTCGCTCCTCGCGGGTATCCCGGAGAGCGTGCCCTGCACCACGATCAACAAGGTGTGCGGCTCGGGGCTGAAGACGGTGATGCTCGCGGCGTCGCAGATCGCCGCGGGTGAGGCCCGGCTCGTTGTCGCGGGCGGCATGGAGTCGATGTCCAACGCGCCGTACCTGCTTCGCGGAGCCCGCACCGGGCTGCGGCTGGGGGAGCACCAAATGGAGGACGCCAACCTGCGCGACGGCCTGGTGGACGCGTACGGCCACGGCCACATGGGCCTGTGCGGCGAGGGCACGGCGGAGGCCTGCGGCCTTACGCGCGAGGACCAGGACCGCTTCGCGTTCCGATCCTACGAGAAGGCGCTCGAGGCACAGCGCCAGGGGTGGTTCGACGAGGAGATCGTCGCGGTAGAGGTGAAGGGCAGGAAGGGCGAGGTGGCGCGCGTCGCGAAGGACGAGACGCCGCGCGAGACCTCGATCGAGGCGCTGCGGTCGCTGCGACCGGCCTTCCGCGAGGGTGGCACGATCACGGCGGGCAACGCGTCCAAGGTCAACGACGGCGGCGCCGCGCTCGTGGTGGCTTCTCGGGAGCGCGCGCGCGAGCTGGGCGCGACGCCGCTGGCGCGGATCGTCGCGCAGGCGCAGTTCGCGCGGAAGCCCCAGGACTTCCTGCTCGCGCCGTCGGGCGCGGTCCAGCGCGTGCTCGAGAGGGCCGGCTGGACCGTCGCGGAGACGGACCTCTTCGAGGTGAACGAGGCGTTCTCGGGCATCGAAGGCGTGCGCCGCGAGCTCGCCATCCCCGAGGAGAAGTTCAACGTGAACGGCGGAGCCGTCGCGCTGGGCCACCCCATCGGGGCCTCGGGAGCGCGCGTGCTGGTGACGCTCCTCTACGCGCTACGCGCCCGCGGCGGGAAGCGCGGCGTCGCCTCGCTCTGCCTGGGCGGCGGCGAGGCCGTGGCGCTGGCGGTGGAGCTCGAGTGAAGGTCGATACGCGGCCGGAGACGGCCGCCGCTTCCGCGGCTGCCATCGGTGGCGTCGGTGTTGTCGGGGCCGGAACGATGGGCGCGGGGATCGCGCAGGTGTGCGCGACGGCGGGCGCGGACGTGACGCTGGTGGACGTCACGGAGGAGCAGCTGCGCCGCGGCAAGGACGGGATCGCCTCCTCCCTCGCGAAGCTGGAGCAGAAGGGAAAGCTTCCGCGTCCGGCCGCCCACATCGCCGAGCGGGTGCGCACCTCGACGAACGTGGCCGACCTCGCCCGCGCCGCCGTGGTGATCGAGGCCGTCTTCGAGGACGCCGCCGTGAAGACCGATCTCTTCAAGCGGCTCGACGAGACCTGCCCGCCCGGCGCCATCCTGGCCTCCAACACCTCGTCGATCTCGATCACGCGCCTCGCCGCCGCGACGAAGCGTCCGGACCGGGTCGTCGGCATGCACTTCATGAACCCGGTGCCGCTGATGACCCTGGTCGAGCTGGTGCGCGGGCTCCAGACGTCCGACGAGACCGTGGCCGCCGTTCGCGAGCTCGCGGAGCGCCTCGGGAAGACGGTGGTCGAGTCCAAGGATTCGCCCGGCTTCATCTCGAACCGCGTGCTCATGCCGATGATCAACGAGGCCGTGTTCGCGCTGGAAGAGGGGGTCGGGAGCGAAACGGGCATCGACACGGTCATGCGGCTCGGCATGGGGCACCCGCTCGGCCCGCTCGCGCTCGCGGACCTCATCGGGCTGGACGTGTGCCTCTCCGTCCTGGAGGTGCTCCAGCGCGACCTCGGCGACCCCAAGTACCGGCCGGCACCGCTCCTGCGCCGCTACGTGGACGCCGGCTGGCTGGGGCGCAAAGCGAAGCGCGGCTTCTACCGCTATGACTAGCCGGCCATGACGGCCACCGACACCGCCGCTCCCGCGGCCTTCGACCTGACCCTCACTGAGGAGCAGCAGCTGGCGCAGAAGACCGCCCGCGACTGGGCGCGCGAGCGCGTCCTGCCCCTCGCCGGCGAGATCGACGAGAGAGGCGCGGTGCCGCGGGAGCTGGTGCGCGAGATGGCGGACCTCGGGTTCATGGGCATCGACGTGCCCGAGCGCTGGGGCGGCGCGGGCCTCGACATGGTCGCGTACGTCCTGGTCATGGAGGAGGTCAACCGCGCCTGCGCCTCCACCGGCGTGATCCTCGGATCGCACGTCTCCCTGGCCACCGCGCCGCTGCTCCGGTACGGCACGGACGAGCAGAAGGAGCGGCTCCTCGCGCCGCTGGCGCGCGGCGAGAAGCTGGGCTGCTTCGCGCTCTCCGAGCCCGCGTCCGGCAGCGACGCCGCCGCGATGCGCACCTCGGCCCGCCGCGACGGCGACGCCTGGGTCCTCGACGGGACGAAGAACTTCATCACCAACGGCGCCTTCGCGGACCTCACCGTCGTCTTCGCGCAGACCGACCCGGAGAAGCGGCACCACGGGATCGTCGCCCTGGTCGTGGAGAAAGGGACGCCGGGCTTCGCGGTGGGCAAGCTCGAGAAGAAGCTGGGCATCCGCGGGAGCGACACGGCCCAGCTCCACTTCAGCGACTGCCGGGTCCCGGACGCGAACCGGCTGGGGGAGGTCGGCGATGGCTTCCGGATCGCGCTCAGCACGCTCGACGGCGGCCGCGCCAGCATCGCCGCGCAGGCGGTGGGCATCGGTCGCGCCTGCCTCGAGGACTCGCTCGCCTACGCACAGGAGCGCGAGGCCTTCGGCCAGAAGATCGCGGAGTTCCAGGCGATCCAGTGGAAGCTCGCGGACATGGCGACGGAGATCGATGCCGCGCGTCTCCTCACCTGGCGCGCCGCCGCGCTCAAGGACCGCGGCCTGCCGTTCGGCGTCGAGGCCGCGATGGCCAAGCTCTTCGCCTCCGACGCGGCCATGCGCGCGGCGCGCGAGTGCGTGCAGATCTTCGGCGGCTACGGGTACCTGCGCGACTTCCCGGCCGAGCGGCACTACCGCGACGCGAAGATCACGGAGATCTACGAGGGTACGAGCGAGATCATGCATCACGTGATCGCAGAGGACATGCTGGAAGAGTGAAGCTCGAACGACGAGCGGCTTTGCCGCGAGGAGTGAGTCCCCAAGCAGCGGAGCGTGCGCGGCGCTTGGCGAAGCGCATGGAGCAGAAGTGATCGCCCCGACCTCGGGCCCGGGGATCCTGGCGCTGGCCCTGGTGTGGGCCGTCGGCTGGGGCCTCTTCGCCTGGCGCTCCTGGCAGCTGTACCGCTTCCTGCGCCTGGGGCGCGACGAGGACCGCACCCGCTACCCGCTGCGGCGCCTGCGCGACGAGCTCGTGGTGTACCTGGGACAGCGCAAGCTGCTCAAGCGCCCGTACCTCGTCCGCGGGATCGCGCACGCGCTGATCTTCTGGGGATTCGTCGTGATCACGATCGGCACGGTGGACCTCTTCCTCTCGGGGGTCCTCGGCTTCCGGATCCCGGGAACAGGGACCGCGCTGTTCGTGTGGAGCATCGACCTGCTGGCGGTGCTCGTCCTCGCGGCCATCGCGCTGGCGGTCGTGCGCCGCCTGCTCTTCCCGCCCCCGCGGATGCACGTGGCGCTGGACGGCTACGTGATCCTCGCGGGCATCGCCTTCCTGATGACGACGCTGCTCCTCTTCGAGACGGCCGGCCTGGTGGCGGGCGTCACCCTTGAAGGATTTGCAGACCCGCCGCTGGCCGGGCTCATCACGGCCCTCTGGCCGTCGCCCTTCCCGGGCGAGAGCGCGGCCGCGGTGTACGCCCTCTCGTGGTGGGGCCACCTCGCCGGCGTGGCGGCGTTCGCGGCGTACCTGCCGCAGAGCAAGCACCTGCACATCGTCACGACGCTGCCCAACGTGTACTTCCGCTCGCAGCGGCCGCGCGGCGCGCTCGACCTCGTCGGGGGCATCGAGGAGCGGGAGACCTTCGGCGCCGGGTCCGTCCGGGACCTCTCCTGGAAGCAGCTGCTCGACGGGTACACCTGTACCGAGTGCGGCCGCTGCTCCGACCAGTGCCCCGCGCTCGCGACCGGCAAGCCGCTCGACCCGCAGAAGATCGTCCTGGACGTCCGCGACCAGCTGCTGCGAGAGGGTTCGCGCCTCGCCGCCGACGCCGCCGACCGCGGCACGCCGCCCGCGCGCTGGGGTCCCACCAAGACCGAGGAGCTCTGGGCCTGCACCACGTGCGCGGCCTGCGTCGAGGCCTGCCCCGTGACCATCGAGCACATCGACAAGATCGTGGACATGCGCCGCTGGCTGACGATGAACGAGGGCGACGTGCCGCCCGAGGCGCAGCGCGCCCTCACGAACATCGAGCGGGCCGGCAACCCCTGGGGGCAGGCCCCGGACACGCGGGCCGAGTGGGCCGCGGACCTGGGCGTACCCACCTTCGCCGAGCGCCCCGACGCCGAGTACCTGTACTTCGTGGGGTGCGCCGCGTCGTTCGACCGCCGCAGCCAGAAGGTGGCGCGCGCGCTGGTCGAGGTCCTGCGCGCCGCGGACGTGTCGTTCGCGATCCTGGGCGCCGAGGAGACCTGCAACGGCGACCCGGCG